>NZ_JAQGLC010000186.1 GCF_028293085.1 Sphingomonas bacterium | reverse complement strand
GTTCGACCAGAAATTCGCCGACAGCCTGCCCTTCGACGTGCTCGATCCGACCAAGATCATCCCGGAGGAAGTGCTGCCGGTGCGGATCGTCGGGCGAATGGTGCTCGATCGCTATCCGGACAATTTCTTCGCCGAGACCGAGCAGGTCGCCTATTGCCCGGCGAACGTGGTGCCCGGCGTGGATTTCACCAACGATCCGCTGCTGCAGGGGCGCCTCTTCTCCTATCTCGATACGCAGAAATCGCGGCTGGGCACGGCGAATTTCCACCAGCTGCCGATCAACGCGCCGAAATGCCCGGTGATGAACTTCCAGCGCGACGGGCAGATGCAGATGGCGGTGCCCAAAGGCCGCGCCAATTACGAGCCCAACAGCCTGGCCGAGGCCGGCGAAGAGGGCGGCCCGCGCGAATGCCCGATGACCGGCTTCACGACCTTTACCGGCCGGCCGGATGAGGACGAGCAGGGCGACAAGCTGCGAATCCGGCCGGCGAGCTTCGCCGATCATTACAGCCAGGCGCGCCTGTTCTTCCGCTCGCTCGCGGCGCCGGAGCAGGCGCATCTTGCCTCGGCCCTGGTGTTCGAGCTGTCCAAGGTCGGGCTCGAGCATGTCCGCAACCGGATGCTGTCGAACCTGGTCAATGTCGATCCCGAGCTGGCGAAGCGGGTTGCCGGCGGGCTCAACATGCCGCTGCCCAAGGCATCCAGGGCAGCGGTGGCGCCGCAGGATCTCGATCCCTCGCCCGCGCTCCGCATCGTCGAAGGGCCGCGCGCCCCCGAGGACATCAAGGGCCGATCGATCGCGATCCTGGTCGCCGACGGATCGGACGCGCCGAGCATATCGACGCTGACCAAAGCGATCACCGCCGCCGGCGGCCGCGCCGTGATCGTCGCGCCCAGGGTCGGTGGCGCGAAGCTCTCCGATGGGTCGCTGCTCAAGGCCGATGCCCAGCTCGCCGGCTATCCGTCGGTGCTCGCCGACGCGGTCGCGATCATTCTATCCGAGGACGGCTGCGCTGCGCTGCAGAAGGAAGCGGCGGCGGTCCAGTTCGTGATGGACGCCTTCGGGCATCTCAAGGCGATCGGCCATAGCCCCGAAGCCCAGCCGCTGCTCGACAAGGCCGGGGTCGAACCCGACGAGGGCGTGGTGCCGCTCGACCAGCGTTTCGTCGCCGCGGCGGCGAAGCGATATTGGGCGCGGGAGCCAGGTGTCCGCACGCTGGCGTGACGGAACCCGATGGTCGCGCCAGTCGTTTCGTAAGCTGAACAAACAAGGGAAATAACGATGTTGGGAATCATTGCAGCGGTACTGGTCGTCCTGTGGCTGCTGGGCTTCTTCGCCTTCCATGTGGCTGGTGGTTTGATCCACGTGCTGCTCGTCATCGCAGTGGTGATGATCATCCTGCATTTCGTCACCGGCCGACGGACCGTCTAGGACCAGATTGGCCCGAGAAGTCTTTTAGACGCCACGCCCGATTATCTGATAGCGCACGCTCTCAGATGATCGGGGCCGGAGCGTATCATGAGCGAGGACAGTGAGAACTCCCGGCAGATCGGGCAGATTCTCGACGCGCCCGATCTCGCGATCTCGCTGGAGAGCGACCTGTTCAAGCAGTTCCTCGACCATGTACCGGTGGCGATCGCCGTCGCCGAGCTGCAGCCGAGCGAGTGCATCACCTACGCCAACATCGAATTCGAACGGCTGACCGCCCAGCCGTCGGCGTCGATCGCGGGCAAGCGCTGGGATGCGCTGCCCGGTACCGCGACCTCCGCCGACGGCCGCGCGCTGAGCGAGGCGGTGACCGGCGGCGATGAATATATCGGCAGCTTCACGATCGCGCATGATGCGACGGAGATGACCGTCGATGCCTGGTCGAACGTCATCCAGGACGAAGACGGGACGCCTCTGTTCCGGCTGGTCGCGCTTGCCGAGGCCGGGCAGCGCACGCCGGGCGACGGCATCGACCGGGAGCGGCGGACGGACAGCGATACGCTGCTGCGCGAATTGCAGCACCGGGTGAAGAACAACCTGCAGATGATCACGGCGCTGATCCGGCTCGAGGCGCGCAATATCCCCGACGATGCGACGGGCAAGCGCTTCGATCGGCTGGCCGGGCGGATCGATGCGCTGGCGCTGCTCTACCGGTCGCTTTCCGAGGAGGGGGTGAGCGAGAGCATCGATCTCGGCATCTATCTGAGCGAGATCGCGTCGTCCGTAATGCGCGCGCATGCGGTGGAGGGGATCCATCTCGATCTTCAGGTCGATACCTGGCCGGTCTCGGTCAATGTCGCGATGCCGACGGGGCTGGTCGTCAACGAGCTGCTGACCAACGCGCTGAAGCATGCCTTTGCCGGGCGCGACGGCGGGACGATCAGCCTGCACAGCATCGTCGACGAGACGGGATGCCGCGTCGTCGTCGCGGATGACGGGATCGGGCTGGCGGAGGGCGTTACCTGGCCCAAAGCCGGCAAGCTCGGCGCGCTGATCGTCCAGTCGCTGCGGCAGAACGCCAAGGCGCAGGTCGCAGTCGAATCCGCGCCGGGCGCGGGGGTCCGCGTCACGATCTTCTTCGCACGATCGGACGCCGCACCGAAGGACGCCTGAGGCTCGCCCGGTCCGTCGTCAGGCAAAAGCGACGACAGTCATGCGGCCAGGCATTGCCGTCGGGCGACTCGGATGCGCCGAGCCCGTCTCTGCCCCTCGACATTCGTGGCGACGGCGCCCTTTTGCACCAGCGTGGCGGAGGCCGCGTCGACAGCGTCCAGTAGCGCATCGGTCGCACAAGGCTTGTCGATGAACGCGAACACGCCACGCGTCTTGGCGGCGAGGCCGCTCGACGCAAAGGCCGTGCCGGACAGGATCAGCACCGCGAACTTCTGCGGATGCGATGCCTCAAGCAACTCGATCACGTCGAGACCACCTAGGCCCGGCATGTTGAGATCGAGCAGCAGCACGCCGGGATCGAGCGTGCCCGCCGCCGCAAGGAAAGACTCGCCACTGCCGAAGCTTCGAATGTCCTGATCCGGCTGAAGCTCCAGCAGCCCCTGCAGGGCGTTGCGGACGCCGTCGTCGTCATCCACGATATAGGTCGTGCGTGTCATTGCCGGTATCCTCGATGAGGAAACGCGGGGAAAAGCCGACCGCGTGATAATTCATAGCCCCCTGAATCCGTTCTGGGCGATGTGACGCCTTGAAATAATCAGTTGGCAAACTCTGCTTGTGAGTTTTTATATTTCTCTAACATTTGTTATTCCGAATCGTTCCGCCGAAGCCTCGAAAGGGAAGATCAGTTCAAACCGTTATGACATCTTGTTTAGCCAGAGCGTTGGAATCCATACGATCTCCGGCTGTTAAGCCGCGCCCTGCCCTTTTTGAATCAACACCCTTGGCGCCGCGATCAGGCGAGCGGCGCGATCAGCCCGTGCGCCGTGGCGAAGGGCAGCCAGGCCGCCAGACCGGGATCGGTGGGCGACGGATGTGCTTCGGCCGGCAGGGTGGGCAGGCTTGCCAGCCAGTCATATTGCCAGCCGTCGAGCCGGTGGCATTCCACCCGGTAGTTCATGCGCGAGACCGCGACGAAGCAATGCTCGGGCCGCGGCAGGATCGGCGGTTCGCCGCGGTCGAAGGCGGCGAGGGTTTCGGTGAAGTCGAAGGGCAGATCGAGCAGCTGCACGCTGTCCGGCCGCCAATATGCCCGGCCCAGGCCCAGGCCGAGGATCGAGGCCATGACCGGATCGAAGCCGGTTTCGGTGGCGACGGGCGCCTCCCCTTCCACGCCGCGGGCGCGCTGGACCTCGGCGCGGGCGCGCTCGATCCGGGCGAGCGCGGCGGGGATCGCCTCGACCGTGTGCGGCGTGCCGTCGCCGGCGGGGCGGGCCTGTTCCAGATAATCGGGGAAGCCCGCGCCGAAATCGTAGAGGGTGTAGGAACGCGACGGGTGCGCGGCGATATAGCCCTGCGCGAACAGGCCGAAGGCGGTCGGGCCGGCGAGCGCGGACAGCACCGGATATTCGATGCCGAGGCATTCGAGCAGGCGCAGCCGATAGCCCTGGGCGTAGATGCCGAGGCGCATTTCCGCGGTCAGGCGGTTGTCGCCGAGAACGTACTCGCGCGGATCCTCTGCCGCGCCGTCGAACATCGCGGCCTGGAGCCAGGACTGGAGATCGGCGAGGCCGGCCATCAGGCGGCGACCTTCGCATCGGCGTTCAGCGCCTCGCGCACCGTCTTCGCCTTGGCGAGTTCGGCTAGCAATTCGTCGAAGGGCGGGATGCTCGCGTCCCATTCGAGCAGGGTCGCGACGGGGCCGCAACGCTCCCACGCCCGCGCGTAGAGCGGCCAGACTTCGTCGGGGACAGGATGATCATGCGTGTCGATCAGGTGCGTGCCGTGATCGCTCGGGCCGGCGAGGTGGATCTGGACGACATGGTTCGCGGGGATGGCGTCGATATAGACTAGCGGATCGAAACCCTGGTTCACCGCGCTGACATGGACATTGTTGACGTCGAGCAGCAGGCCGCAGCCCGTGTCCTCGGCGAGGCGGGCGATGAATTCCCATTCGGGCATGCGGCTCGACTGGAAGGCGAGATAGGTGCTGGGATTCTCCAGCACGATCGGGCGGCCGAGATAATCCTGCACCGCGCGGACGCGGGTCGCGGTGTGGGCGAGGCTTTCCTCGGTGAGCGGCATGGGCAGGAGATCGTGGCTGTTGAGGCCGCCTATGCCGGTCCAGCAGAGATGGTCCGAGATCCACAAAGGCGAGACGCGCGCGGCGAGCGCCTTGAGCTTCGCCAGGTAGCCCATGTCGAGTGGCGCCGTGCTGCCGATCGAGAGCGACACGCCGTGCATCACGATCGGGCGGTGCGCGGCGACATGCTCGAGCACGCGCATGCCATATCCCTCATTATCGAGGTAATTTTCCGAAATGACCTCGAACCAGTCCACGCCCCAGGCGGCGGGCGGGGTGCGCATCAAATGCGGATAATGTTCCTCGCGCAGGCCCACCCCGTCCCCCGGATCGGGGAGGCCGATCCTTGGGGGGATGGGGGACGGGATGGACCGGTAGCTCATATGTTCCTCAGGTCGAGGGCGGGAAGGCGAGGCGGATGTCGTTCGGCGGGGGCGGCGTGGCGGGCGGCTTCATGCCGATATGCTTCGCGACCTGGGTGAAGGCCTGGAAGGCGATATCCTCGACCCGGTCGCCCTTCTTGAACGGCAGCGGCGGATCGATCGGGGTGGGTGGATATTTGCCGCAGCCATGGGCGGCGGAGAGCTGCAGCACCTCCATCGTCCCGCTGACCGGGTAGATCTGGCAGGCCGAGATCGGCACCGCGCAGCCGCCGAAACCGCCGCAACGATTGTCGCTGGGCGCGGTATAGGTGGTGCCGCCGGGCGTGGGCGTCGGGGTGCCGCACAGGCCGCCCTTGGCCCGCACGCCGACCGCGGAGCAGCCGCCGCCCTGGGGCTTGCCCGGGGTCGGCTCGGCGGGCGTGGTGCGGACGCTGGAGCTGCAATTGCCGCCGCCCCCGCTCGGCTGGACGAACCCGCAGCCGCCCATGCCCTTGCACAGATTCGAGCCGCGGCAGGTGTGGTAGACCGTGGTCAGCGCGCAGCTGTTGGTGCCCGGGCCGCCCTCCGCATAGAGATCCAGCCCCTGGCAGGTGTGGTTGACGATGTGCGTGTTGGGCGCGGGGAGCCCCTGGCTGAGATCCGGCGTCATCGCCATCGCCGCCCAGGCCGTCGCCATGCGGTCGCCCGAGCCCGACATGGACGGGAACGGGAAGGACACCGCGCTGCTGCCCGGGTTCCAGTACTGGTCGAGCACCGTCGTCACGCCCTTGATCGAGCCGACCACGGCCTGGCTCAGGGTAGTGTGGCTCTGCGCGCGGACCGGCTCGGCATAGAGATTGTTGAGCGCGGTCGCGATCTGGTCGGGCGTGGGCAGGCCGTATGGGTTGTCGTTCGGATCATAGGCCGCCGTGGTGAGATCGGCCGCGGTCCAGTTGCCGGCCTTGCCCGCTTTGTCCCAGGTGACGATGCCGCCATCGACCATCAGCTGGCGCACTTCCTTGAAGCGCTCGAAATGGTCCTCGCCGTCATTGTCGTAGCGTGCGGCGGCATCGCCCGAGGGGACCTGCGCGCCGGTATCCGAATAGCTCGGATAATCCGATTCGAGCGCGTCCTTGTCGGAGCGATAGCGGACCTCGACCGCCTGAAGCAGCCCGGCCTCGTTGGCGAGCTTGAGGCGGGCCTTGAGCGTCGCGCCCTCGCCCTGATCGGTGATGGCGTTCATCATGTTGAGCGCCTGCTTGAAAGCGATATGCTTGTCGGTCAGCGCGACGGTCGTCTCGACGCCCATATATTCGCGCATCGGATGGCCGGGGAAGCTGAAGCTGTTGAACAGATCATTCTGCTGCCCGTTCTGATCGAAGACATGATCCCACAGGCACGTGCCGTCGTCATAGCGGATCTGCAGATAATCGCGGTAGCATTGGTACATATAGCCGATCGAGCCGAACATGATGCCCGCGGTGGCGGGATCGTAATCGGGATTGCCGCCGTCGAACGGGACCTTGGGGAAATATTTCTCCTTGTTGCGCACGATGTCGCGCTCGGCATCGTCCTGCGGCTGCTCGATCGCGAGGAAGAGCTGGATAATATCCTCGTCGAGCGGGCCGACATTGACCTTCACATCGGTATAGGTCGAGGTGTCGCGCAGATCGACGATGTCGGGGATGGTGGTGAGCGTCGGGCCGTAGCAGGTCCAGCCATTGTCCGGGTTCTGCAGCGCGGTATCGGTGAAGCTGGGGGTGCAGCCGATCGCGGTGGCGATATTGGCGGCCATCTGGAGATGCAGCATCTCCTGGATGAAGACCGAGAAGATGATGTTGAAGGCGCGCTTGTTGCCCCAGCCCGGCTGCGACGGATCCACATCCGGAAAGGCGCTGGCCTTGGCGCCGGGCCATTGGCGGCCCTTGTAGAAATCATTGTTCTTGCCGGTGATCGGGTGGAAGCCCTCGATCGAATAGAGCGTGGTCATGTAGAGCGGGATGGTGAACAGCTCGACGTTGATCGCCGCCTGCGCGATCCAGCGCACGGTGCGGATATCGGTTTCGACGAAGCTGCTGGCGCGGGCCGACAAGGCGCCGCTTTCATGGGTGAGATGCATGATGTTTCCCTCTCCGTGGGCAGGTGAATGCTGCGGATGAGGTGCTATTCCACGGCCAGTGAATCGCCGTCAATCGACTGAAATTGCAGCGAAAATGGTGACAGTTCCGGTAAGTGCCGCGATTATTTGGGGAAAGCGGTTTTGCCCGGGCGGGATTGGTTTCGGGTTCGGTTGTATCTCCTGGATTCGGGGTGCGGGAGCGCTCTGGCGGGCGCCAAGTAATGGTGTTGGAAGGGGTGGGAAACCCGACAGTAATGACGGATTTTTGCCAGGCCACGTCGACCCGGAATTTTTGTCGGGTTACTTCCAGCTTTTGCGGGCGCCTGGCTATTCGCCGGCCGGATGCGCGGCGAGCGAAGAACGGACCGGCGAAATCATGCCGGCGCGCCATTTGATATGTTCTTGCGCATTTTCGAGAATCGATCGCCGCGACTGGCGCTCTTCTCCCGCCTGTTTGAGGCTCCGGTTTCTCTGCTGTCATGGCTCGGCACCCCCGATTCATCCGGCATGGGACACCGGAGAGGCATGCTATGCCGGGGTGGGCGGGGATTGAATCAGCGGGCCGTAATGGACCGCCTTCGGCATATTGGACTCAACTCTAGGCAGTTTCTAGGCAGTTTTCGGCGAAACTCCGCGCCTTGCGGCGGCGGCAGACATGAGAACGCGCTCGACAATTGCGTCGAACTCATCCTTGCCGATAGAGTCTATTGCGTCATAGGTCGTCACGCCTTCGGGCCACCAACCATGAAGCGCCCCCCAACCATGTAATTCGCGTGCAGCGGCTTCAACTTCGCTGTCGCTCGGACGATCGCCCTCGATGAAATTGGAAGGATGCAATATCGGGGACTCCAATATCGGGGACTCCTTGTATCCGGTTACCCCGTTTGATGTGTGCTTTCCACACCCATTGCCGACACAGGCAGCAGGCCCAATCACCGGCCAACTACCATTCTCCATCAAATCCTCACATGGTGCCCACACCGCGCGCATGTCGCCAGGCTAAGGATGATGGCCTGACTCATGCAGGGAGCAAGGCAATGGCAGCGATCATGCAAAACGGTGGCGAACGCGGGGCCCGGTGGCGGGTCGCGGTGTGGGGCATGGCGGCGCTCTTCCTGCTGCTGCCGTTGATCGCAATGCAGTTCACCGCCGAGGTGACCTGGACCGGGTCGGATTTCGCGGTGTTCGGCGCGATGCTGCTGGCCGCGTGCGGCAGCTATGAGCTGGCCGCGCGGATGACGGGCAGCACGGCATACCGCGCCGCGGCTGGCGTTGCGATCGCGGCGGCCTTCCTGCTCGTCTGGGTGAACCTGGCCGTCGGCATCATCGGCAGCGAGAACGACCCCGCCAACCTGATGTTCGGCGGCGTGCTCGGCGTCGGGCTGATCGGCGCCCTCGTCGCGCGCTTCCAGCCGCAGGGAATGGCCCGCGCACTGGTCGCGACCGCGCTCGCCCAGGCGCTGGTCGTCGTGGTCGCCCTGATTGCGGTGACCGGCGAACTGGCTCCCCTTTTCGTGCTGAGCGGCTTCTTCGTGGCGATGTGGCTCCTGTCGGCCGGGCTGTTTCGGAAAGCGGCGCGGGAGCAGGTTTCCCAGGGCTGACGGCATAGGCCGCTTACCGCAGGATATTGACCGCCTCGTGGAACTGCACGGTTTCCAGCAGGCTGCCGCAATCGTCCATGATATCGATATGACCGTGCAGATCGAGCTTGCCCGCCCGCCGCACCTCGCCGGCGAGGAAATCGCGGATGCCGGCGATCGCCTGGGCGCGCGCGTCGCTCAGGTCGAACAGCTCGATCCCCTCCTCGTCCTTAGTATCGACGTGCGCATTGTGCAGGTTGAGATGGAAGCGCATCCCAACAGAATGCGCGTCTGCCGATAAAGATGCCCGGCGCACCGGAAAAATGGAGGATCCGCGCCATTTTTATCATGTTGATCCAGATCAATTCATCGGAATTCTTGCACGCGCTCCATCTGCATCCTCGAAGTATTGTTGCCAAAAATAATCCGAAGAGCCGTGGATTGTAGAAATATTAATACAATATTATCCCTCATGTGAGAGCAATCCGAAGGATTTTCGGTAGACAGCTGAAATATATAAGCTGCTCGAAAATTCGGAAATCGGCCTCGCTTGACTTTGAATCAGAAGAAGCGCGACCTTCCTGTTCTGGCCTGATGGTTCGCTCGCAGGCCGTGTTGCTCATCTGCGTCGAACCTGGATCACGTCATGATCGAGTCAAAGCGTTCCAGTCTGCATGACGACGCCGGACAGGAACGCGCGGAGCGGGAAGTCGACAGGTTCCGACGCGCGCTGGGGCCCTTCGTCGTGGCCGCCGAGATGACGCGGATGGCGATGACCTTCACCAACGCGACCGAGCCGGGCAACCCGATCATCTTCGCCAATGACAGCTTTCTGGCACTGACCGGCTTCGCGCAGGACGAGGTGGTCGGGCAGTCGTTCGGCTTCCTGATGGCGCGGGTCGCCGATCCCGACGCGCTCGCGCGGATCGAGGCGCAGTTCGAGGAGGAAGCGACCGAGACGATCGAGGTCGAGTGCCGGCGTCGCGACGGGCGGCCCTTCCTGGTCGCCGTCCGGATCAACCCGGTCCGGGACCGGCAGGGAAAAATCGTCCAGCACTGCGCGTCGTTCGTCGACCTCAGCGGTCATATCGAGCGAGTCCGCCGGGAGCGGGATGCGCTGCACGCGCTCTATCAGCATACGCCCGATTTCATCGCGACGACGGAGGGCCCGGAGCATCGCTTCAGTTTCGCCAATGATGCGTATCAGCAACTGGTCGGCAATCGCGGCATCCTGGGCGAGTCCGTCGCCGAGGCGATGCCCGAACTGGTGGCGCAAGGCTTCATCGCTGTGCTCGACAGGGTCTATCGGTCGGGACAGCCTTTCACCGGCGAGTGCGTCCCGGTCGAGCTGCAACGCGAGACCGGCCAGGACGGGGAGCTGCGCTTCATCGACTTCATCTATCAGGCGATCCGGGCCCCGGACGGCGTGATAACCGGAATCTTCTGCGAGGGGCATGACGTATCCGCGCAGAAACAGGCGGCCGACCAGGTGCGGACGCTGCAGGCCGAGGTGATCCACCTCGCCCGGGTGAGTGCGATGGGCACGATGGCCGCGACCCTGGCGCACGAGCTGACCCAGCCGCTGACCGCGATCTCCAACCATGTGGCGGTCGGCCGCCATCTGATCGAGGCCGATGGCGCCGGCACCGAGCCGGTCGCGGGGATTCTGAGCGACGTCAGCGACAGCGCCAGGCGGGCATGCGAGATCATCCGCCGGCTGAAGGACATGACGAAACGGGCAAAGCCTGCCCGCGAGCTGTTCGACCTCAGGGACGCCGTGCGCGAAACGGTGGCGCTGATGCGCGTCGGCGCGTGCGAGCGCGTATTGATCGCGGACCTGAGCCGCGACAGCACGATGATCGATGCCGATCGCATCCAGATCCAGCAGGTGATCATGAACCTGATACGCAATGGCTGCGAGGCGGCGGCCGGCCGGGGCGATGGCCGCGTCACGATCTCGACCCTCGTGAAGGAGGATCGGGCGATCGTCTCGGTCCGGGATAACGGGGCGGGCGTCGCGCCCGACATCGCCGGCTCACTGTTCGAATGGGCCGATTCGACCAAGCCGGACGGCATGGGGATCGGCCTGTCGATCTGCCGGACCATCATCGACGCGCATGACGGCGCGATCTGGCTGGAGGAAAGCGGGAGCGGTGGCGCGCATTTCCGTTTTTCGGTGCCGCTGGCCTGAAGGCCGGGAGCAGGATTCGGCCGGCAACCGAATGACGTGACGCGGCAAGATCGGGACGGCCCGGACCCGTTCAGAACGGCCAGAGCGACACGACGCACAGGATGAAGGCACCCGTGGCGATCGCCGCGAACAGCAGCCGGCGCGGCCGGATTCCCGCGATCAGCGCACCGGGCGGCGCACGCGGTTCGCGCGTGCCGAACGCCATGACGCTCGGCGCCGCCTCCAGCGCCTCGGTGAGCTGATAGAAGGTGATCGGCGCGACGAACTCGCAACCATAGCCGGTCGGGCCGCGCCGGCTCGCCACGGTGGCGTCGACCCGGATGCCGGCGATGCCGATCGAGAAGGTCGCATCCGGATCGAGCCGCTCCGGCGTCTCCATCCGGAAACCCGTCATCGACAATTCGTAGATCAGCACGTCGAGCGGCCGACCGTCCGGCGCGCGCAACGTCGCATCGGCCTCGACCGGATAGCGCGGCGCGCGGCGCCGTTCGTCGGGGTCGGCGCGGTATATGCGCGCGATCAGGGCCATCACCATATCCGTTGCCAGGGCAGGCAACCGACCGTCGATCCAACAGATTACGAAATGCTTAGGGCCCGACCGCAAAAAAGTGGCGCGGCGCGTGCCAAAATCGATGAACGGAGGCACGGGCGATACATTCCCTTAAGGAGTTCCACCTAGCAACAGACGACGAGGGACAAGCATCGCGACGGGGGCACGCGACCGGGATTGACGCAATGAGCCTTGAATGGATTCGTCGGGCAGCGGAAGTGCGGACGCCTTCGGGTGTCGGGCCGGGGCCTGCGCCCTGTGCGGGATCGCACGGGTTGCTCGATCGCGCCGCGGCGCTGGCGGGCATCGGTGCCTGGTCATGCGACCTGGCGGACGACACGCTGAGCTGGACGGCCTGCACGTACGACCTGTTCGGGCTGCCGCGGGATGCGAAGATCGATCGGCGGGAAGCCGTGGCGATGTACACCGAGGAATCGCGCGCGGCGATGGAGCGGCTGCGCATGGATGCGATCGCGCATCGCCGGCCATTCACGCTCGACGCGCAGATCGTGCGCGCGGACGGCGCGCTGCGCTGGATGCGGCTGACCGCCGATGTGGTGTACGACGGGCGGCGGCCGGTGCAGCTTTACGGGCTGAAGCAGGACATCACCGAGGAACGGGCGCGCTGGGAAACGATGCGCCGCCAGGCCGAGCAGGATCCGTTGACCGGCCTGGCCAGCCGGCACGTGTTCCAGAGCCGCTTCCTCGATCGCGACCCGACGCTCGCGCCGCCGGGCGCGCTGATCCTGTTCGACGTCGACGGCTTCAAGCAGATCAACGACCGCTACGGCCATGCGGCGGGCGATGCCTGCCTGCAATCGGTGGCGGACCGGCTGTGCGCGGGATTCCACGACGCGCTGATGGTCGCGCGGATCGGCGGCGATGAATTCGCCGTGCTGATCGCGCCCGGGCGCGAGGCGGCGGCAAGCCAGGATCGGGTGGCGCGCGAGCTAGTGCGGCTGTCCGCGCCGATCGTCTGGCGCGGCGCGTTGCTGAAGGTGAGCGCATCGGCGGGGATCGCCGAGGCGGGAGACCCGCTCGCCTATAACGCCGAAGCCTTGTTCGCGGCCGCCGACGCGGCGCTCTATGCCGCCAAGCATGCCGGCCGGAACCGCGCGTGCAAGGCGACGGCGGAAGTGCCGCACGCCTTTTACATGACCGGCTGAGCGCGGGTCCCTATTCCGCCCCCTTGGGGAATAAAGGCAGCTTCGCGACGTCGCCCGGTTCGTGCTGGATGATCACCACGGCCTTTTGCGCTGTCGCAAGGGCATCGAAGCGGCGGAAGCTCGCCATGGTCTCGCCGGCATCGGCATTGCCTTTGGGGATCAGTTTTTGCGCCGCTTGCGCGGCCGAGTAATAGAGATCGCCGGTGAGCAGCACCGCGCCGGTGTGCCGGAGCCGCACGAGCAGCGCATGATGGCCCGCGGTGTGGCCCGGCGTGGCGATCATCACGACCGAGCCGTCGCCGAAAATGTCCCTGTCGCCGGTGACCGGATCCTTCGGCGCGGCGCCGTTGATCCAGGGGGCCAGCCGGAACGGTTCGAGATGACTGTCGGGCAGCGTCGCCGTGAGCGCTTCCCAATCCTCGCGGCCGATCAGGAGCCGCGCCTTGGGGAAGCTCGCCGCCTGGCCGATATGATCCCAGTGCAGGTGGCTGAGCGCGACGATCTCGACCTGCTCGGGCTTCAGGCCGAGCTCGGCGAGCTGCGACACCAGGCTTTTGCGCACCAGCACCGAGCGCGTTTCCGCTGCGGGCGGCTGGCCGACCAGCTCGCCGCCGAAGCCGGTATCCCAGAGCATCAGCCGGTCGCCGTGGCGGATCAGATAGCAGCTGTTGACGAGACCCTTGGTGACGAAGGTGCCGCAGTCCAGCCGCCACAGCTCGACGCGCGGCAGTGGCGCGGCGGCGGTGGCGAAGGCCAGCGTCGCGGCGAGCAGGAGCGCGCGAAGCTGGCCGGGAACAGTCGCGAACATGTTGCTCATCATGCCTCCTTGCGCTTGCGCCAAATGATCATGCCGCGGCCGCCGGAACGAGACGATCCCTCCCGGGAGGGGGTCATGCCATGCCATCCCCCCTTGCATCGGGTCGCCGATCCGGCATGGTAGCGCTACCGCCTGGAAGAGCGGCAGGGGGAGACTGAAATGGCCGATTCCGATCGCCTGGCGCGTATCGCCACCGATCCGCGCTACCTGGCGCTGGTCGGGAGCCGCGGGCGATTCACCTGGACGCTGACGGCAGTGATGCTCGCGGCCTATTTCGGGTTCATCCTGCTGATCGCGTTCGACAAGAGCGCGCTGGCCCGGCCGATCGGGGCGGGCGTGATGTCGATCGGCATTCCGGTCGGGCTCGGGGTGATCCTGCTCGCGATCGGCCTGACCGGGCTGTATGTCCGCCGCGCCAACCGCGATTACGACGCGCTGGTGCAGGCGCTGGCTGAAGATGGGGCCGGGGATCGGGCCGAGGACCGGGCCGAGGACCGGGGCGCATGAGCCGCATCGCCCGGAGCATTGCGCTTCTCTCCGCCGCGCTGCTGATCGCGACCCCGGCGCTGGCCGATGGCGTCGCCGGCGAGACGGTGAAGCAGCCGACCAACTGGAACGCGATCGCGATGTTCGCGGGGTTCGCGCTGCTGACGCTCGGCATCACCCGCTGGGCGGCGCGGCGGACGCGGACGGCGTCCGATTTCTACACCGCCGGCGGCGGGATCACCGGGTTCCAGAACGGGCTCGCCATCGCGGGCGATTACATGTCGGCGGCGTCGTTCCTCGGCATCTCGGCGCAGATCTTCGCCGACGGCTATGACGGGCTTATCTATTCGATCGGCTTCCTGGTCGGATGGCCGATCATCCTGTTCCTGATGGCGGAGCGGCTGCGCAATCTCGGCCGCTTCACCTTTGCCGATGTCGCCTCGTTCCGCTTCGCCCAGACGCCGGTGCGGAGCTTCGCGGCGATCAGCACGCTCGTCGTCGTGCTGTTCTATCTGATCGCGCAGATGGTCGGCGCGGGGCAGCTGATCAAATTGCTGTTCGGGCTGCGCTACGAATATGCCGTCGTGATCGTGGGCGTGCTGATGATGCTCTATGTGTTGTTCGGCGGGATGACCGCGACGACTTGGGTGCAGATCATCAAGGCGGTGCTGCTGCTCGGCAGCGCGAGCTTCATGGCGTTCATGGTGCTGGCCCAGTTCGGCTTCTCGCCCGAGGCGCTGTTCGCGAAAGCGGTGTCGGTGAAGACCGATCTTGCCGCGGCGACCGGCCTGTCGCCGGCCGAGGCGGCGGAGCGCGGGCGATCGATCATGGGGCCGGGCAATTTCATCAAGGATCCGATCTCGGCGATCTCGTTCGGCATGGCCCTGATGTTCGGCACCGCCGGGCTGCCGCACATCCTGATGCGCTTCTTCACCGTCCCCAACGCCAAAGCGGCGCGCAGCTCGGTGCTGTGGGCGACGGGGTGGATCGGCTATTTCTATCTGCTGACCTTCATCATCGGCTTCGGCGCGATCGTGCTGGTGGCGACCGATCCGGGCTATCTCGACGCGACCGGCGGCTTGCGCGGCGGCAGCAACATGGCGGCGATCCATCTGGCGCAGGCGATCGGGGGGAATATCTTCCTCGGTTTCGTCTCGGCGGTGGCGTTCGCGACGATCCTGGCGGTGGTGGCGGGGCTGACCCTGTCGGGCGCATCGGCGGTGAGCCACGATCTCTACGCGACGGTGTTCCGCAAAGGTGCCGCGGATTCGGCAGCCGAGCTGCGCGTGTCGCGACGCACGGTGCTGGTGCTGGCGGTGGTGGCGATCCTGCTCGGCGTGCTGTTCGAGAAGATCAATGTCGCCTTCATGGTCAGCCTCGCCTTTGCGCTGGCGGCGTCGGGCAATTTCCCGGTGCTGCTGCTGTCGTTGCTGTGGAGGGGGTGCACGACGCGGGGCGTTGTCGTGGGCGGATCGCTCGGGCTGCTGACGGCGCTGGTGCTGACGATCCTGTCGCCGGCGATCTGGGTGGCGATCCTGCATCATGAGCACGCGATCTTCCCTTATTCGTCGCCGGCGATCTTCTCGGTGCCGCTCGCTTTCTTCACGATCTGGCTGGTCTCGGTGCTCGACCGGTCGCCGCGCGCGGCGGTCGACCGGGGGCTGTATCTGGAGCAGCGGGTGCGATCGGAGACGGGGATCGGCGCCGAGGGTGCGGTGGAGCATTGAGGTATCGGCTCCCCGTCGCGCCGGGGTGACGGTCCCGGTCAGGCGGCGGTCATTCCCATCACCTCCTCTGCGAGGTCGCGCAGGCGATGGCGTAGCTCGACGGGCTCGATCACCCGCACCTCGGGGCCGAGGCCGAGCAAGGTTAAGGCTGCCTTGTCGATCGTCTCGATCGGCAGGGTGACCACCGCCCATCCCTCGGCATCCGGCGCCTCCGCCGCGGCCACCGCTTCGGCGGCATAGGCGCCGAGTTCCGCCAGGCGCTGCCGGCCGAGGGCAGAGATGCGGATCGACGCACGGGCCGGGCGGAGCTCCTTTTCGAAGCGCTCGAGCGAGGCGGACCAATAGGCCGGCAAGTCGAAATCGGCGGGGCGTTCGAACCGGTCCTCCGCTACCTCCTGGTCGAGGATGTTGGAGACGCGGAAGGTGCGCAGGCCGCGCTGCCCGCGTGCGACGAGATACCAGGCGCCAGCCTTGAGGACGAGGCCGAGCGGCTCGACCCGCCAGTCGCGCAACCCCGACCAGCTTTCATAGCGCATCGTCACCGGATGCTGATCGAGCACCGCGCGGGCGATCGCGGGCAGATGCGGCACCGGCTCGTCGGCGCGGTACCAATTGACCGGATCGAGGTGGAAGCGGGTACCCATCCGCCCGGCCCCTTCGCTGCCCTGGAGCGAGAGCGCGGCGAGGAGCTTGCCGCTCGCGCGCGATGCCGCGCCGCCGAGCCCGAGCGCGGCGGCCGGGCCGGGCATCCCGATCATGAACACCGCCTCGGCCTCGTCGGCGGCGAGGCCGGTGAGTTTGGTGCGATACCCGTCGAGCAACTGGAAACCGCCGCCCGGGCCGCGATCGCCATAGACCGGCACGCCGGCCGCGCTGAGCGCGTCCACGTCGCGGTAGATCGTGCGGATCGAGACCTCGAACTCCTCGGCCAGCGCCTCGGCGGTCATCCGCGTGCGGAGCTGGAGGAGGATCAGGATCGAGAGGAGACGGCTCGCGCGCATTTCCGAGCCCATAACAGATAAATGCTGACGTCGTCTGTCAGGATGACGGGCGTAGATCGTCCCTGGTGGCAATCGACGTCTCGGGAAATGGGATATGGCGACAAGGGCAATGGGGATGGGGCGGCGCGCGGTTCTTCAGGCGGCGGCGGGGCTTGCGGCGAGCCAGTTGGTCCCGGGTGGTGCGGCTGCCGCGCCGGCCGCGCCGCCCGGCAAGCCCGGAGACTTCGATTTCCTCGCGGGCAAATGGGCCATCGCGCACCGGATGAAGAAGGGCGAAGGCTGGGACGAGTTCGCCGGCGAGGCGACCTGCTGGACGATCCTGGGCGGCGTGGGCGGCGTCGAGGAACTACGCATTCCGGCGCGGGGCTTTTCCGGCATGGGGCTGCGATTGCTCGATATGGAGCAGAAGATCTGGTCCGATTTCTGGGTCAATGCGAAGTCGGGCGTGCTGACCACGCCGGGGATGCCGGGATCGTTCGAGAACGGCGCCGGCACCTTCACCTCGGAAGATGTGGAGGACGGCAAGCCGATCGTCGCGCGCGGGGTGTGGGACCGGATCACCCCGACCTCGTGCCGCTGGCGCCAGGGCGTGTCGCGCGATGGCGGCAGGAGCTGGGACGAGGGCTGGTTCATGGACTGGACTCGGGCCTGAGCGCTTACCCCGTGCCGTACGGCCTGGTGATGATCTCGAGCAGATGGCCGTTCGGGTCGGGGAAATAGACGCCGCGCCCGCCGTCATGATGGTTGATCTCGCCCGGTTTGGTACGCGCCGGATCCGCCCAGTGATCGAGCCCGGCCGCGCGGATGCGGGCGAACGCAGCGTCGAAATCCTCCTCGCCGAGCAGGAAGGCATAATGCTGCAGCGCGACGTCGCCCTGCTTCTCCATGAAATCGAGCGAGACGCCATTGTCGAGATCGACCACCATGAACTGCATGAAGGGCTTCGGATCCGGGCGGCCCAGAATGCCGGCGAGAAAGGCCGCAGACGTCTGTTTGTCGCGGCACCAGACGATGGTGTGATTCAGCTCAACGGGCATGCGCGAAACTCCCGACTCGGCTTGCTGGCGCCAGGATAGCCGATCGCGGCGAAACAGGCGATTTTTCGTGCGAAAACCGCGCAAATCCGCGCCTTTCGGCATGGCAAGCGCGCACCGATCCACTAGGGTGAACCGGGCGGATTCGTCGCTAGTACCCGAGGGGAGAAGACCGTCCATGTCACCGCTGTCGAAAGCCGCCGTTTCGCTCCTCGCCCTCGCCGCGGCGACCGCGCCCGCGGCGGCATCCGAGGCGAAGCGCGCCGCGTTCGGCACGCTGCAGGACGGCACCGCGATCGAGGCGATCACCCTGACCAACGGGCATGGCGTGAGCGCGACGGTGCTGACGTACGGCGCGACCTTGCAGTCGCTGCGCGCGCCGGACCGCAAGGGCATCAGCGAGGATGTGGTACTCGGCTATTCCGACATTGCGGGGTATGAGAAAGGCGGCGCCTTTTTCGGCGCGACCGTCGGGCGGGTCGCCAATCGCATCGCCAAGGGGAATTTCACGCTCGACGGCAAGACCTATACCCTGCCCGGCGTCAACGGGCGGATCGCGAACCTGCACGGCGGGCCGCGCGGATTCGACAAGGCGGTGTGGCAGGTGGAATCGATCGAGAGCGGGCCGGTGGCGCGTGTGACCCTGGTCCATGTCAGCCCGGACGGCGACCAGGGCTTCCCCGGCACGCTCTCGGTGCATGCGATCTTCTCGCTCGACGAGCAGGACCGGCTGACGATCGACTATCGCGCGACCACCGACAAGCCGACCGTCGTGAACCTGACCAACCACAGCTATTTCAACATGGCCGGCGAGGAGGAGGGCCGCGCGCTCGACAATGTGCTGACGGTATTCGCCGACGGGTATACGCCGATCGACGCGGATTCGATCCCGACCGGCGAGATCGTGCCCGTATCCGGCACGGCGTTCGATTTCCGGGCGCCCGAAATCGTCGATGTGCGGGTGCGCGATGCGGGCGATCCGCAGATCCGGATCGCGCGCGGGTACGACCATAATTTCGTGCTGCGCGGAGCGGCGGGCACGATACGGCTGGCGGCGCGGCTGCGCGATCCGGCATCGGGGCGCACGCTGGAATTGTCGACCGATGCGCCGGGACTGCAGGTGTATAGCGGCAATTCGCTGAACGGCGCGATGATCGGCAAGGCCGGGCGCGCCTATCGCCAGGGCGACGGGATCGCGCTGGAGGCGGAGAATTTTCCCGACGCGGTAAACCATCCGGGCTTCCCGTCGGCGCGGCTGGATCCCGGGGCCGAGTATCGCAATGTGATCGTGATGAAGCTGTTGGCGGACTCGCCGGGGAAGTAAACGGATTACATGTCGACGGGTATCATCGCCGAACCAGTCCGGGGTGACCGGGTGGTTGGTGGCAAGCCCTTCACCCCCAAACAAAAAAAGACCGGTGGCACCAGGGGGCGCCACCGGTCCAGGGGGGATCGAAAAGGCCCGTGACCGCCCAGTCAAAAAAGCGGGCACGGGGTCCTTTCCGGGAGGGAACCTAGAAGCGGGCGCGGACGCCTGCGGTGAAGTAGCGGCCGACCACGTCCTGGTCGCGCGGCGCCGGGTAGGTGAAGCCCGGCGCGCCGGCCAGGCCGGAGCCGATGAACAGCGCCGGCTGCTTGTTGAACAGATTCTCGATCGAGACGAAGGTCTCGAACGGCTTGCTCGAACTCGACGCGTGGCCGAATTTGTAGCTCACATTGAGATCCGTATAGGCGATCGCCGGGATCTTGCCCTCGGCATAGACCTGAAGCGGGTTCGAGCTGCGGAACTCGCTGCTGTGCCACCGCTCCTCGGCGCCGATATGGAACGGGCCGGTGGTATAGCCGAGATCGAAGGACAGGCGCCATTCGGCGAGACCGACCGCGCCCGCCGCATCGGTGACCACCGAACCAGGCAGCGTCTGCGCCGTCAGCTTGGGCTGATAGGAGATGAGGGTGCGGATATCCACGCTGCCGGCATTGTTGCCGATGCCGGGCGCAATGGTGTGGTAGTTGATCTCGCCGTCCACGCCATAGGTCTCGGTCTTGGCCACGTTGAACGGCTGCGACAGCACCTTGGTCGGCACGTTGCCCGCCGAATGATCGGTGAGCGGGCCGGGCCGGCCGACGAAGAAGGCGCAGAAGGGCGAACTGCCGCCAGAGGCGATGCACTCGTTCTGCACGGTCGCGTCGGTGCCCGAGACGTTGGCGATCGCGTTGGCGATCTTGATCTTGTACCAGTCCGCCGAGACGCTGAAGCCCGGAATGAAGTGCGGCTTGTACACCACGCCGAGGGTCAGGGTGTTGGCGACCTCGGGCTTCAGATCCGGGTTGCCCTGGGTCTGGACGATCATGTTGGGGATCGACTGGCTGGTCAGCACGTCATTGTACGAGCTGATGCCGGCCTGGATCGGGTTGAACAGATCCTGCAGGGTCGGCGCCCGGAAATCGCGCGAGCGGGTGCCGCGGAACTTCAGGTCGTCATTGACTTCCCAGGTGAAGCCCAGCTTCCACGTGGTGGCGCCGCCGGTGATGCTGTAATGCGTATACCGGACCGCCGCGTTCAGATCGAGCGACCTGGCGATGGCGAAATCGCGGAGCAGCGGGAAATCGACCTCGCCCGCGATCTCGGCGACATTCTCGCTGGCGAAGACCGGGCTGACCACGTTCAACGCCCAGAGCGCGGGGGTCTGCGTGACCGGATTCAGCGCGCCGTTGGTGGTGTTGGTGCCCGGGCAGGTCTGCGCATTGAGCAGCGAGCAATCGACCAGCGAGGTGGGCAGATAGTTGCTCTGTATCTGCAGCGAGAAGTCGCGATATTCGCCGCTGACCGCGACGTTGACCGGGCCCGCCCAGTTATCGAACAGCTTGCCGGTGACGCTGGCCGCGAAATCGTCGAGCTTGTTGGTCAGGGTGAAATCGGTCGGGTGATCGAAGTACTGGAAGGTGCCCGCCGTCTCGCTGTTCGGGCCGAACGGATTGAATGGCTGGCAGCCCGGATATTTCGCCGCACCCGCAGCCGTCGTCGACACGCGGCAGACGATCTGGCCGTTCGAGCCGACCACCGAATCCAGCGCCGCGATCAGCTGCTCCTGGTTGATGTTGCCCGGATCGGTCTCGTGCAGCTGGCTGTCGCCATGCGTATAATAGGCGTTCCAGCGGAAGTTCGCGATGTCGCCCTCAAGCCCGATCGTCGCGTTATAGCTGCGCGTCTGGCCGAGCGAGCCCGAGCCCGGCTCGTTCTGGAACGAGCGCGAGAAGGTGAAGCGCGAGGTGCCGTTGGCGGCGAGGCCGTCGCGCACTGACTGGGGCAGATAGGGGTTGGTCGCCAGGATCGTCGCGCTGAACCATTGCGGGTAGAACACCGCGAAGTTGGTCGAGGTGGCGTAGGTGCCCTGGCCGTAGAGGCGGATATGGTCGCTGATGTCGAAATCGAACCGGCCGAACGCCTGGTCGCTGCGCAGCTTGGCAGTGAGCCAGGTATCGGCGCCCTTGCCAAAGCCCATATTGCCGTCGCCGCCGTCGCCGCCGCTTTCCGTGCCGGTCGAGCCGCTGGGCAGGCCGTGGGTGAAGGGGACGAGCTGGCCGGTCGAGCCGAAGGTGTAATCGCCGAACAGCGCGCCGGGGCCGGCATTCGCGCCCTTCGCGATCGAGAAGTAACCGCCCGGGGTATAGCCGATCGGCAGGCGAGAGTTGATGTTCAGATGGAACGGGCTGGCCGCGGTGCCGGCGCCGGTCGTGGTATAGGAATATTGGCCATAGGGCCGGTCCAGCTTGTCCTGGATGCCGTCCGAATAATAATGCTCGTAGCTGCCCTCGATATGCAGGCGGCCATCCATCAGGCTCGTGCCCGCGGCGACGCCGATGCGGTATGAGGCAGCATCGCCATAATCCGAAATACCGGCCTGGGCGGTCGCCTTGATCCCGTCGAACTTCTTGTCGAGCACGAAATTGACCACGCCGGTGACGGCGTCCGAACCATAGACCGCCGACGCACCGCCGGTGACGACGTCGACGCGCGACATCAGCATCTGGGGCAAGGTGTTGATGTCGACGGTGCCGTTGGCGGCGGTCGGCGGCACGCGGGCGCCGTCGAGCAGGATCAGGGTACGCTGCGCGCCGAAGCCGCGCAGGTTGAGGAAGTTGCCCGCGCCGTTGGAGGAGGGGTTGTTGCTGGTGCGCGTGCTGCTCGACAGCGCGAAGGACGGCAGCTTGTTGAGCGCGTCCGGAATGTTGGACGGGGTGATCTGCGCCAGCTTCTCGGTCGAAACCGTCGTCAGCGGGGTCGGCGAGTTGTTGCTGTTGCTGATGACGCGCGAGCCGGTGACGACGATGTCGCCTTCGGTGGCGGAAGGGGCTTGATCGGCAGCAGGAAGTGGCTGATCGGCGGCGGCGGCCTGCGGTGTTACCGGTTCGGCGATTGCCTGATCGGTGGCCTGCGGCGTTGCCGCCCCGGCGGTCGGAGATGCCTGTGCGTGCGCTGCGGTCGCAAAAGCGAGCGCCATGGCCGAACAGCCGACGTGCAATATCGACGAGATTTTCATCCCGATTCCCCTCCAAAAGGTTTATCACGGATCGGATCATATATCTTATGTGATCCGACGGACGGGGCTTATGAACGCCGTTGCACGGGGCCGTAAGTGAGGACATAAGCAACATAGTGTTAGCGCTATCGCAACACCGGCCCATATCCCCCGGGGTCAGGTTTCACTATATTGGGCAGGCATCGTGATAGAAACCGGCGACCTTCTCGTCTTCGCCAAGGTCGTCGAGCTGGAAAGCCTGACGCGCGCCGCAACCGGCCTGGGCGTGCCCAAATCGACGGTCAGCCGCCGCCTGACCCGATTGGAGGAGAAGCTCGGCGCGCAATTGCTCCGGCGCACGACTCACGGCATCACCATCACCGAGCAGGGCCAGGTATTCTTCGAATATGCCCAGCGCTGCCTGGGCGTGCTGCGCGACGGGGCCAATGCGGTCCAGGTCCAGCACAGCCGCCCGCGCGGGCTGTTGCGGATTTCGGTGCCGCACGAGCTCGACCGCACGCTGCTCGCGCCATTGCTCACCGACTATCTCAAGGCCTATCCCGACGTGCGGCTGGTGACGGTGCTGTCGAACGAGACGGTCGATCATTTCCGCGACGGCTTCGACGTGGCGATCGTCGCCGACACGCTGCCACTCGCCGAGGCCTCGCTGATGACGACCAAGCTCGGCGCGACCGAATATGGCCTGTATGCCGCGCCCGATTATCTCGAGCGGCACGGCGTGCCGCAGAGCCATGTCGACCTGCCGCGCTTCGACCTGCTCGCCTGGGGTTCGGTCGACGTGAAGGCGCAGTGGCATCTCGACAAGGGCGCCGACCATGCGATCGTCGCCTTCCGCCCGCGGCTGATCTGCAACGATTTGATGCTGCTCCGGCAATCGGTCCTGTCGGGCCTGGGCGTCGCCGCTCTGCCCGCCTTCATCTGCAAGCGCGACCTGGCGGAGGGGCGGATGGCCGAGGTGCTGCCGGGCTGGCGCCCGCCGGGCAAGAGCTTCTTCGCGGTGTTCCCGCACCATCAGGTGATGCCGGTGCGCGTCCGCGCCTTTATCGACTTCCTGGTCGAGCGGCTGCGGCCGACCTTGTCCTGGGAAATGAACGACGGGCGGTGAGCGCCGCGCCGCCGCGCAGTTTCATCGTACGTCGGTCTGGAAGCTCATCGCGATCGTCGCGGCCCGGGCCGGTCTCCCTCGCGGATCAGATCCTGCCGCGGCGCGATCGTCCGCGTCTTCGCCGTCGCCCCTACGAGCAGGGCGACATCCTCGTCGCTCAGCGCGGCAAAACCTCGAAGCTTTTCGACAAACCTGTTGGACATCGCCCTCCTTACCGATTTTAGCATATGATCGAACCAGCCAGGCGCGCAACGTCCCCTCGTCGACCAGCTGGGTCGACCACAGCGCGCGAGCAATCTGGGGGCGCTCTTCACGTCAGCATGGGCCGCCGATCGAGCGTCGCGCGGGTCGCGCATCTGATGTGCGAGCTCTATCTGCGCGCCCGCAATATCGGGCTGGTCGCATGAAGGCCATGATCTGGCGCCCGCCTTCGGGGAGCAATTTGTACCGGCATGCCCAGCCTTCGAGCATCACGATTCCGCGCGGCGCTCCGGGGCACTGCGTTTACCGGGGCTTGCCGTTTCCAGGTAATAGATCCGTTACGGGACATTCAGGTCGCCCAACCACCCTGTCAGCGCGTGGCCGGCTCTCGTGGCGACAGTCGGACGGCGCGAATAGAGCCGAAGTGGATCAGTCTGGTGCCCGGCTCGATCTGGGGTCTTGCGCTTCGAAAGCAGCATTGATACCGGTGTCATCTACAAAAAAGATACCGGTGTCATAAAGCGCCGGATCGACCGGGAGAGGGAATATGATGGCGATCAACGCCCGAATGCTGCTTGGCGGCAGCTCTATCACTGTCTTGACGCTCGGATTGACAACGCTGGCACCCATGGCGGCGCTGGCGCATCCATTGAAGGCGGCCGCGGCGGTCCCGGCCGCGACCGTGCCTGTGGCCGAACCGGCCGCGGTACAGGCCGTTGCGACTGAATCGGCGGACGGGGAAACGTCCGACATCGTCGTCACCGGCTTTCGCGCCAGCCTCGAGAACGCGCTCGACAAGAAGCGCCGCTCCAACCAGATCATCGACGCGATCACCGCCGAGGACATCGCCGATTTCCCTGACGCGAACCTGGCCGAATCGATCCAGCGCCTGCCGGGCGTCTCGATCGATCGCGACAATGGCGAGGGCCGCACGATCACGGTGCGGGGCCTGGGCGGCGATTTCCAGCAGACCCGCCTGAACGGCGCCGACGCGCAATCGGCGGCCGGCGGCAATAATTCCGACAGCGGCGCGAACCGGTCGCGCGGATTCGATTTCAACACCTTCGCGTCCGAGCTGTTCGGCGGCGTCACCATCACCAAGACGACCTCCGCCGCGAATGACGAAGGATCGCTCGGCGCGATCATCGACCTTACCACGGGTCGGCCGCTCTCCTTCAAGACGAACCGCTTGTCGTTCGGCGGCGAGGCCGAATATCGCGAGAATGGCGAAACCTTCAACCCGCGCCTGACCGCGCTCGTCTCGCACCATTTCGCGGACAATTTCGCGGTGATGGGGACGGTCGCCTATCAGAAGCAGGAACAGCAGATCGACGCCTATCGCCGCAACATCGGCCAGTTCGATTATACCTACCGCAATTCGCAGCATAACGGGAAGACGCCGAACGTGTTCGGCTTCGCCCAGCCCAGCACGGCCGGCACCGGCGTCACCTATGGCTCCGATCCCGCCGCCTATGCGCTGGTCACGCCGACCACGCTGATTCCGGCCCTGCCGTCGATCGGTCGTCAGGAGCTCAGCTATGAGCGGCTCGGCGCGACCGCGACCGCGCAGTGGCGGCCGACCAGCCGCACCGAGATCATCGCCGATTTCGTCTATTCGCGCTACACGCAGGACAGCGTGAACACCGGCATCACGACGATCGGGCTCAACCGCAACGGCACCAACGCGCGCGTCCAGCAGAACACGCTGCGCGCGGTGAACACGGCCAATGGCCTGGCCGATCGCGTCGCCCTGTATCCGACCTGCACGCAGAGCACGATCATCGATTGCGGCCAGGCGATGAACGGCACCAACCTGGTCGCCGGCATGCGCAACAGCTACAATCCGAACAATCTGAATCCGTTCGACTATTACAATTCGGTCGGGTCACCGGGCTATATCGCGAACACCAACCAGATCGCCTATTACAACGAGCTGATCGGCCGCCCGAGCACGATCATCCGCGCGGCCCATGTCAACGGCGCGGGCGAGGCCGACTATCTGGTGCTCGACGATGTCGACTGGCGCAGCTTTGCCGATGCGCAATATGGCAAGACCAACTTCATCCAGGGCACGCTCAACTTCACCCAGGAACTGAGCGACAGCTTCCGCGCCGACGGCACGATCGGCTATTCGCGGTCCGAATTCAGTTCGATCGGGCTGCTCGCGGAATTCAACGCGATCGACCGGGACAATTATACCTTCGACGAGCGCGGCGACGGCAAGATGCCGATCTTCTCGCCGGGCTTCGACGTGGCCAATCCGGCCAACTGGTCGCTGGTGAAGGGCCTGTCGACGATCCGCTATTTCACCAACATCGTGACCAACGAATTCCGGGTCGGCCGCCTGAACTTCGCGCTCGACATGGTGCCCGACAAGCTGACGATGCGCTTCGGCGGGACCTACAAGCAGTTCGATTTCGGCAGCGACCAGGGCCGGCGCAACCAGAGCATCGAGGCGATCAACCCGACGCTTGCCGAAGCGCGCCTCGGCATCACGGATCTCGGCCAGACGGTCGGCTTCGGCCAGGGTCTGAACGTGCCGGCGGGCACGCCGACCAGCTATTACGCGCCCGATCTCGACAAATTCCGGCAGCAGTTCGGCATCGATTGCAACTGCATCAACAAATGGGGCGATTTCCGCGCCGTGGTGGATGGCCGCCAGCGCAACGCCGTGACCGAGCGGGACCTGTCGGGCTTCTTCCAGATCGACTATAAATTCGAGTTGTTCGGAAGGCCGTTGCGCGGCGATGCCGGCCTGCGCATCGCCCGCACCCGAGTGGCCGGCAACGGATCGGTCGGCGGCGCGGACGGCGTGCTCGGCCTGCCTGTGACCGCGCACAACGAATATTTCGACTGGCTGCCCTCGGCCAATGTCAATTACGAGCCGTTCGACGGCTTCCTCGTCCGCTTCGCCGCCGCGGACGTGATCGCCCGGCCGCAGCTGTCCAACCTGACGCCGGGCACCACCGCGTTCGCGTCGGGCCTGGCCACGACCGGCGCGGCACCGACGGTGACGATCGGCAATCCCTATCTCAAGCCGTTCCGGGCGACCAATTTCGACCTGAGCTTCGAGAAATATTTCGGCAAGGGCGGCCTTGTCTCGGTGACCCTGTTCAGCAAGGACATCGCCTCCTTCCCGCAGCAGATCGCCGGCGAAGCCCCGCTGTCCAGCGTGTTCGAGCCCGCGCTCTACGACCAGGTCGTCGCGAGCATGACCAGCCCGACGCTGCAGGCCTATACGCTGGCCGGGGGCACCTGGGCGATCCGCCAGTTCCGGGACGCGCCGGGCGGCGTGATCAAGGGGATCGAGGTCAATGCGCAGACCGACTTCTTCTTCCTGCCGGCCCCTTTCGACGATTTCGGCATCACCGCCAACTACACGCACATCTCGTCGAAGCTGAGCTATCTGACCGGCACGGCGCTCTCGACGCTGCAGACCGGATCGACGCCGACGGCGAGCAACACCTATGCGGAAGGGCCCTTCCTCAACACCTCGCCCGATGCGTTCAATGCGACGCTCTATTACGAGAACAAGCTGTGGTCGGCGCGTGTTTCGGGATCGTATCGCAAGCGCTACGTCAACCGCTTCCCGCTGGCCTCCGGCACCTGCAGCGTCGGCACCACGACCAGCGCCGGCGGCCCCTGCAACTCGCCGGTGTTCGCGGATTTCGGCTATAACGAGAACACGCTGAACGTGGACTTCGCCTTTGCCTGGAACATCACCAAATTCGCCAAGCTGACGCTTGAGGGGCGCAACCTGACCAACGATCCGCAATATCGCACGATGTACGCGGCCGAACCGGTAAGCCAGACCTATGCCAGCACGGGCCGGATCTTCACCGCCGGCGCGCGGCTGTCGTTCTGAGCGCGGGCGCGGCACGATGCTGATCAGGCCGTCGCGCCGCGAGTTGTTGCTCTTTGGGGGGGCGGGTGTCGCCGTCGCGCTGACCGGCGCGGCGGCGACACCGAGCCCCTGGGATCGCGCCGGCGAGATCGCCCGGACCGTCCGGGCGCCGATCTTCGCCGCGCGGCGGTTCCATGTCACCGCATTCGGGGCGAAGGGTGACGGCGTCACGCTCAACACCGGCGCCATCGCCGCGGCGATCGCCGCCTGCAACAAGGCGGGTGGCGGGCGCGTGATCGTACCGCCCGGGCGGTTCCTGACCGGGCCGGTGCATCTGTTGTCCGATGTCGACCTTCACCTGATGGCCGGCGCTACCCTGCTCTTCAGCACCGATCCGGCGGACTATCCCCTGGTTTTCACGCGGTGGGAGGGGATCGAGCTGATCAACTATTCCCCGCTGATCTACGCCTACAAGGCGCGCAACATCGCGGTGACGGGCGCGGGCACGCTCGACGGCCAGGCCAGCGCGCAGCATTGGTGGTCGTGGAAAGGGCCATGGCAGGGCACGGTCGACAATGGCTGGCGCGAGGGCATGCCGAACCAGCGGCCTGCCCGTGCCCGCCTGTTCCAGATGGCCGAGGACGGGGTACCGGTCGAGAAGCGCGTGTTCGGCGATGGCAGCTATCTGCGCCCCGCCTTCGTCCAACCCTATCTCTGCGAAAATGTTCTGATCGAAGGGGTGAAACTGCGCGGCGCGCCCTTCTGGCAGCTTCACCCGGTGCTGTGCCGGAACATGATCGTGCGCGGGGTCGACGTGATGGGGCATGGCCCGAACAATGACGGCTGCGATCCGGAATCGGCGGATCATCTGCTGATCGAGGATTGCCTGTTCGATACGGGCGACGATTGCATCGCGGTCAAATCCGGCCGCAACGCCGATGGGCGCCGGATCGGCGTGCCCTCCCAGGATATCCTGATCCGCCATTGCCGGATGAAGGAAGGGCATGGCGGCGTCACGATCGGATCGGAGATTTCGGGCGGCGTGCGGCGGGTGTTCGCCGAGCAATGCTCGATGGACAGCCGCGATCTCCAATATGCGCTGCGCTTCAAGAACAGCGCGGTGCGCGGCGGCCTGCTCGAGGATTTCCATTTTCGCGACATCCGGATCGGGCAGGTCGGCAAGGCCGCGATCGCGTGCGACTTCAATTATGAGGAAGCGGGCAACGGGCCGTTCAAACCGATCTTGCGCAACATCGTGATCGAGCGCGTCCGCGCCAGCGGCGCGACGCGAGTGCTCGACAGCCAGGGACTGCCGGGCGCGCCGGTGACCGATCTCACGCTGCGCGATTGCAGCTTTGACGGCGTGACCGAGCCGAGCATCGTCCGCCACACCGAACGCCTGACCTGTTCGAACGTGCGGGTGAACGGCGCGCTCGTTGGGGCCCTGTCCTGATCGCTCTCCCCAAAGGAATTTCAATGCGCCTGCCCGCCGCCCTTTTCCTCGCCGTGTTGCCGGCAATTGCCGGTTCGGCGGAACCGCAGCTTGCCTTTCCGGGCGCGGAGGGTGCGGGGCGCTTCGCCGCGGGCGGGCGCGGCGGGCGGGTGCTGACCGTCACCAACCTCGACGACGACGGGCCGGGCAGCCTGCGCGCGGCGGTGACGGCGAAAGGGCCGCGCACGATCGTCTTCGCAGTCTCGGGCACGATCGCACTGGCGACACCCTTGCGGATCCGGGAGGGCCGGGTGACGATCGCGGGCCAGTCGGCGCCGGGTGGCGGGATCACCCTGCGCGACCATCCGCTCGAGGTGGGCGCCGACGATGTGGTGATCCGCTATATCCGGTCGCGGCTCGGCGACGTCTCGAAGACCGAGAGCGATGCGATCTGGGTGCTGAAGGGCAGGCGCATCATCCTCGACCATGTTTCGGCGAGCTGGTCGGTGGACGAGACCTTGTCCGCGTCGGCCAATTACACGACGCCCGACCAGGGATTTTTCGACCTGACCGTGCAATGGTCGATCATCGCCAATTCGCTGACTCATTCGCTCCACGCCAAGGGCGAGCATGGCTATGGCAGCCTGATCCGGGGCGGGCGCGGATCGCGGATCAGCTTCCATCACAATCTCTGGGCCAATCACGAGGCGCGGATGCCGCGGCCGGGCAATTACAGCGGCCCGGATGTCGACCCCGACGGCGCCTATTTCGATTTTCGCTCCAACGTCTTCTACAATTGGGGCGGCGGGCATTCGGGCTATAATGCCGACAAGGCGTCGCTCGCCCGATATAATTTCGTCGACAACAGCTACATCGCCGGGCCGCAATCGAAGAAGCCGATCGCGTTCGAGGAATCGAACATGCTGGCCAGGGCGTATTTCGCCGGCAACAGCATGAACGGCGCGATCCCGGCGGACCCGTGGAGCCTCGTCGTCGGCGTGCAGCCCGATGGCTACCGCCTGGCGGCACCGGTGGAGATGCCGGCGGTGACGGCCGAGCCGGCCGTCTCCGCCTATGACAGGGTGCTCGCCAAGGCAGGCGCATCGAAAGCGCGCGATACCATCGACGACGCGGTGATCGCGGGCGTGCGTGACCGCACCGGGCACCAGATCGACAGCCAGAGCGAGATGGGCGGCTGGCCGTTGCTCGCCACTGCCCCCGCCCCGATCGATACCGATCATGACGGCATGCCCGATGCTTGGGAGCGCAAGCACGGCCTCGACCCGCACAGGGACGACAGCGCGGCCGACCGGGACGGCGACGGTTACACAAACGTCGAGGACTATCTGAACGGCCTGATCTGATATTCGGCGGTTGTTTCGACCGCGATCCTCTCCCATCTAGCGCGCGACCCGGACGGCTGGACAGGAGCGCCCATCATGCACATCGGTTTCATCGGCCTCGGCCTGATGGGCAGCGAAATCGCCGCCAATCTGATCAAGGGGGGGCATCAGGTTACCGTGTGGAACCGCAGCCCGGACAAGGCCGCGCCGCTGGTTGCCGCCGGGGCGACGCTGGCCGCGACGCCGGCGGAAGCGGCGGCGCATCCGGTGGTGTTCAGCATGCTGGCCGACGACCGCGCGCTGGAGGCGGTGGCGTTCGGCGAGAACGGCATCCTCTCTTCCGGCACGCCGACGATCCATGTCTCGCTGAGCACGATCAGCGTCGCGATCGCCGACCGGCTGACCGCGGCGCATGCCGAGGCGGGCCAGACCTATGTTTCCGCGCCGGTGTTCGGCCGGCCGCTCGCGGCGGCGGCGAAGAAGCTGTTCGTCGTGGCCGCGGGCCCGGCCGAGGCTGTCGCGACCTGCCAGCCTTTGTTCGATGCGATCGGGCAGCGCAGCTTCAACCTGGGCGAGACGCCGCACAAGGCGAACATCGTCAAGCTCAGCGGCAATTTCCTGATCATGACCGTGATCGAATCCCTGTCCGAGGCGATGACGCTCGCCGGCCGCTACGGCGTCGACAAGGGGCCGTTGCTCGACGTGCTGACCGGCACGCTGTTCGGGTCGCTGGTCTATGAAGTCTATGGCAAGGTGCTGGTCGAGGAGGCTTACGAGCCCGCGGGCTTCACCCTGCCGCTCGGCTTCAAGGACATGAACCTGGTCGCGGAAGCCGCGGTCGCCGCGGGCGTGCCGATGCCCATGCTGTCGCTCGGCCGCGACCGGCTGATCGCGACGATGGCGCGCGAGCGGCCCGAGCTCGACTGGGCGGCGATGGCCAAGACCGTCGAGGCGAATGCGGGCAAATGACCCAGCGCAGTCTGAACCGCACCCACGCCGCCGCCCGCGACGATATCCGCGATCTCGTGACGCGCCGGCCGCTGCCGGGCCCGGGCCTCCCGCAGCTCGATCCGTTCCTGTTCCTGAACCATCACGGGCCGCAGACCTATAAGCCGGGCAATCACGGCCTGCCTTTCGGCCCGCATCCGCATCGCGGATTCGAGACGGTGACCTTCATCCTCGAGGGCAGCCTGGCCCATTCGGACAGCGGCGGGCATGAGAGCATCATCGCAGCGGGCGGGGTGCAGTGGATGACGGCGGGATCCGGCCTGATCCATGCCGAGCTGTCGCCCGAGGCGTTCAAGCGCGACGGCGGGGACATGGAGATCCTCCAGCTCTGGCTCAACCTGCCCTCGCGGCTGAAGATGACGGCGCCGCGCTATACCGGGCTGCAGCAGGACGCGATTCCCGCGGTGACGCTCGACGACGGGCGAGTGCGGCTGAACCTGGTCTCCGGAAAATTCGACGGACTCGCCGGGCCGATCGCCTCGCTGACCGAGGTGTTCCTGGCGACCGTTTCGATCCGGGCGGGCGGCAGGATCGAGCTGCCGGCACCGCGCGGGCGGCAGATATTCCTCTATGTCGTGCGCGGACAGGTACGGATCGCGGGGTCGGAGGTCGACCGCTGGCATCTCGCCGAACTGAATGACGATGGCGACAGCGTCGCGATCGAAGGCGTGACCGACAGCCTGATCCTGTTCGGCCATGCCGATCCGATCGGCGAGCCGGTCGTCGCGCACGGGCCGTTCGTGATGAACACGCAAGCGGAGATCATGGACGCGGTGCGCGATTATCAGGCGGGCCGGTTCAATGTCGTCGCCTCCGCCTGAGCAAGGGATCGAAGCACGGGGCGTGCCACCGGGTTGACACAGTGGAGTAGCGTTCGCCATTGCCGTGCCTCCGGGACAACCCCCAAGATAACAGGGAAATTGCTCATGCGGTTCGGGTTCGCGCTTCTCGCCACGACGCTTCTCTCCAGCGTCGCCTTTGCCCAGTCGACCCCGCCCGCGAAGGACGCCGCGCCGCCCGCCGCCGCGCCCGCCGGCGACATCCCCGCCAAGTTCACCCCGCCGACCGCCGAACAGGATTATGTGAAGCGCGAAGTGATGATCCCGATGCGCGACGGGACCAAGCTCTACACCGTCATCGTCTATGCCAAGGGGCTGACCAACGCGCCGATCGTGCTGACCCGCACGCCCTATAACGCCAAGGGCCGCGCCAATCGCATGGACAGCGCGAGCGAGCTGTCGACCCTGCCGCTCAGCGACGAGATGTTCGTGAAGGCCGGCTATATCCGCGTCTATCAGGACATCCGCGGCAAATATGGCTCGGAGGGCGACTATGTCGTCACCCGCCCGGTGATCGGCCCGCTCAACCAGACCAAGGTCGATCACACGACCGACGCTTATGACACGATCGACAGGCTGGTGAACAAGGCGAACCTGCCCTAGTCGAACGGCAAGGTCGGCATGATCGGCTCCTCCTATGAGGGCTTCACCGTGGTGATGGCGCTCCTTCACCCGCATCCCGCGCTCAAGGTCGCGGCGCCGCAAAGTCCGATGATCGATGGCTGGATGGGCGACGACTGGTTCCATTACGGCGCCTTCCGCCTGACCAATATCGGCTGGCTCGGCGGGCAGACCGGCTACAAGGGCGCGGGCAAGGCCCCGCCCTCGGGCGGCTATGACGATTACGACAATTTCCGCAAAATCTCGGCCGGGGACTGGGCGAAGAAGTCGGGTTACGACCAGCTGCCTTACTGGAACCGCATGGTGCAGCATCCGGCCTATGACGAATTCTGGTCGGGCCAGGCGCTCGACACGTTGCTCGCCGCCAGCCCCTCGAACGTGCCGACACTGTGGGAGCAGGGACTGTGGGACCAGGAGGATATGTGGGGTGCGATCCACAGCTATGAGACGCTGGTGAAGGCGGGCCACGCCTCGAACAATTACATCGTGATGGGCCCGTGGCGGCACAGCCAGATCAACCGCGAAGGGCGCAGCCTCGGCCCGTTCAACTGGAATGGCGACACCGCCGCGCAATATCGCGAGGATATGGTGCTGCCCTTCTTCAACCAGTATCTGAAGGACGGCCCGGCGGTGACATTGCCCGCCGCGGCGATCTACAACACCGCCGAGAATCACTGGGACCATTTCAACAAATGGCCGCTCGCCTGCGAGACGGGCTGCGAGACCCCGCTGACGCCGATCTATCTGCAGGGGGACAAGGGCCTGGGCTTCGAGAAGGCGGCGAGCGGCGATGACAGCTATGTGTCGGATCCGGCCAACCCCGTGCCGCACCTGCCGCGCCCGGTGAATTTCGACGACGGCCGCTGGGGCGACTGGCTGGTGCAGGACCAGCGCTCGGTCGACGGGCGGCCCGATGTGATGAGCTACACGTCGCCGGTGCTGACCAAAACGGTCAAGGTGTCGGGCGTGCCGATGGCCGATATCTTTGCCAAGACCACCGGCACCGACGGGGATTTCGTCGTCAAGCTGATCGACGTCTATCCCGATGAGGTCGCCAGCAACACAAAGATGGGCGGCTATCAGCTGGCGATCAGCCTCGACATCTTCCGCGGGCGCTATCGCAAGAGCTTCTCCAACCCGACCGCGATCCCGACGGGGAAGGTGCAGGAATACAAGTTCAGGCTTCCGGCCGTGAACCATGAATTCCTGCCCGGGCACCGCATCATGGTGCAGGTGCAGTCGTCGCTGTTCCCGCTCTACGACCGCAACCCGCAGACCTTCGTGCCGAACATCTTCCTGGCCAAGCCGGGCGATTACAAGAAGGCGACCGTCTCGATCGAACATGGCGGGGCGACCGCCAGCGCGGTGTTGCTGCCGGTGGTGCCGGCCGAGTGAGGGGTTGAGGCGCGAGGGCTGGCTACGGGCGATCCCCCGCCCTGCCCTCGCGCCGTCCCTCTCGTGCATCATGCTTGCGGCGTAGCGATGGCGCGGCATGGTTTAAATCGAGGCGCGCCGATGAGCGGGCGCTGGTGAAAATGTCATGCTGTTCGCTGACATTTTCGATCACCCGCGCTACGTTCCAAAGAATGCAATTTATTGATATTTATCAAATACTTACCTTGGAGCGAGCGGAGGAAGTAGGTCCGATTTTGGGCGTGACGCCCTAACCCCGCCCCCGCCACCAGGCGAAGGTTTCCTCCTGCAGCGCCCGCACGAACGCCAGCGCCGGCGCACCCGTCCAGGGCCCGTCATAGCCGAGCCGCATCACGCGCTGCCCGACCCACCATCCCTGGCCGGGCAGCCCATCGGATTCGCGCACGACCAGGACGGCGAGTTCGGGTTCGCCCGCCGCGGCGCCGGCCGCGTCGATCGCGTCGAGCGTCTTGCACACCGCGCGCATCTTCGGCCGCGTGAAACGGTGGCCGAGCTCCGCCAGCAAGTGCGAATAGCTGATCGGCTGCCCTTCCCGCGCCGAGGCGATCAGGATCGCGCGGACGCGCGCCACGTCGCCGATCGCGCCATCGGGCGGAGAGGCCGGGTCGACAGGGCCGTCCATCCTCGTCGCCCTATCCCACCTGTTCCACGACCAGGCTTCCCGACGGGAGCGCGTGCAGCACCTGTTTTGCCGGCACCGACGGGTCCAGCCAGTCCACCCAGCGCGCGCGATCGAGAATGGCGATCTGGCGATCGTGAAAGGGCGCGATGTCCGGTCCCGGCTCCATCGTCAGCATGGTAAAGGCCTCGCCGACATCGCTCGCGCGCCAGATCCCGGCGATGCAGAACCAGGGCTCGTCCTTACGGGTGAACAGCCATTTGTCCTTGCGCTTCTTCTTCGGATCCTCGGGCGTGGTGAATTCGTAGAATCCGTCCGCGACGATCAGGCAGCGTCCGTTCGGAAACTCCCGCCCGTCCGAGCGGAAATTATAGACCGGTTTCCGGTTGGGCCCGGGCCAGCTCCAGCGGCGCTGCACCATCTCGCCCGCGCCGCGCTCGCCCGTCACCGTGCGGACGATCGGCGCCGCGTCCGTGATCTTGATATCGGCTCGGGGCTGGATGTTCGGCAGCCCTTCGGGAAAGCGGAGATCGATGTCGAGATCGGCGAAGCCGTCGATGATCGTCGCGCCGTCCAGCTCGAGCCGATAGTCGTTGCACATGCGCCCTCCGCATCGCCGAAACCCCGCGGCCGCAGCGGCCGGCCCACCCGAAATGCCATAATATGGGGGCCCGCGAGCGTCGACTCCCCCAGGCAGACGGTCACGCGGCGCGGAGCGCTTCGGTTACTTGCCGGATTTGGGCCCGTCCCGCTCGTCGCTGACAATGGCCAGCTTGCGATCGCGGTGATCGGCGGCACGTGACACGCGCCAGCGCTCGCCCCGAGGATCGCGAAAAATTTCGAGAGAGCAGCGCTTGCACCGCGCGAAGCTGTTGCCCTGAAAATTCCGTCTCGTCCCCGACTTCGCCTTGTGACCAAGCGCGAGGCAGACGACTCCTAAAATCCACATCTGTCGATCGTACCGTTTCCCGTGGCCCATCGCGACCGATCGACAGATCGGGCGGTGGGTTGATCCGACCGTGGCGGAAATGCGCGTCTCCGTCCACCGCCCCGACACCCAGAATCGAGAATTGGAACAAGAATTTGCTCCATCCGCCCAGCCACAAGCAGGCAGCCGGTGAAGCGTCATCATGTCATGCGTGATAGTGCTGCCGACAGCGCGGGCCCGGTAGTAACGCTGATGACCAGACCGCGGGCAACCGGAATATACTCACCCGCAGCCAGCGCTCCGGCATCAACAGGCCCGGGCTTTACCTTGGCCCATGAGGTGCCATAGGTCCGCTTCGGGCATTATTGACTGTATCGCTGAGCTCATGTTGCTGCAACGATAGAAGATATCACGATCCATGATAACCAATGTTGCCACCTCATGGATAAAGGTCCGCTCTGGTCTTATCTTGAAAGGTCCGATCTGGCCTTTTACCTTGTTGCATCTTGTTACATATTAGTCATTGCGCAACATATTGCAGAAACATAAGCCTCGCACTTGCCCTGGCACCATCCATGCGAGTGCTATGACCGGAAGACGAGCCTTTCCCCGCGCTGGCCGCATCTGCCTCGCGCTTCATCAGCGACTTGCCCGGATGGCCCGCCGACGGGCGCCGTTCGCGGTGCGTGGGGCCTGATGCTTTCGCCGAACCTCGCGCCCGGTGCGACGGCCCGTAGCGAGAGCCGCATCGAGCGACTGTTGTTCAGGCCGGTGCCTTTATGGGTGCTGATCCTGCTGACGCTGATCGGTGTGGCGGTGACGATCGAATTCGGGGCGATCGTCCTGAAGCCCGCGCCGATGGGCAGTGTCGGCGATGCCGCGGTCGCGATCGCGGCGATACCCCACACGCTGGGGACGCTGCTCCCCGGGGGCGGGATCGACTATGTCGAGGGCGATTATCGTCGCCAGCCCGCCGGCCTGTGGCGCAATCCGGCGCAGCCCTTCGTCGATCCCGGTTATATGCTCGTGACCACCTATGGCTCGGGCCGGCCGCGCCCGGTGGTGCAGCTGGTGCGCCTCAGCGATGGCCGGGTGATGCGCGATTTCGCGCCCGACGTGGATGCGGCCAATGCGCGATCGACCTTCACCTCCGACCTGATCATCCTGAAGCGCGACCGGGACGCGACGCGCAACCTGATGATGCATCCGTTGCTGATGCCGGACGGCGGGCTGATCATCCATGATTCGTCGCCGCTCGCGCGGTTCGACGCCTGCGGGAAGCTGATGTGGATGGTCGACGGCATCTTCCACCATTCGGTGGAGCGCGGGCCCGACGGCAATCTCTGGGCGGTGTATCGCTATCCAAAGGCGCGCGAGCCCCGCGTCGGCCCGAAGTTCAACGACGAGGCGGTCGCCGAAATCTCCCCCGATGGACGGATGCTGCGGCTTGACCGGATCGCCGATATCCTCGAGCGCAACCATATGGGCGGGCTGTGGCGTGGCCGCCCCTATAATGACGATCCCTTCCATCTGAACGACGTCCAGCCGGTGTTGGCCTCCGGCCGCTATTGGCAGCGAGGCGACCTGTTTCTCAGCCTGCGCAATCTCTCGATGGTGATGCTGTACCGCCCGTCGACCGGCAAGGTCTTGTGGTGGCGATCCGGCCCATGGTCATTCGAGCATGATGTCAGCGTGATCGACGATCACCGCATCACCATCTTCGACAATCACTGGCGGGTGGCGTTTCCCGAAGGGGAAGTCGACGGACTCAATCGAGTACCGGTCTATGATTTCGCGACGGACCAGGTGAGCTTTCCCTATGCTGCCGCGACGACGCGCAACGCGATCCGGACGCACGCGCAGGGCCGCGCCACGCCGCTGCCCAATGGCGACCTGATGCTCGAGGAGACCGAGCGCGGCCGTGTGATCCGCACCAGCGCCGACGGCATCTTGCGCTGGCGCTACATCGCGGCGGATGGCGCGATGCGCCGGCTGCAGCTGCGCTGGAGCCGCTACCTCGATCCCACCACCGACGGCCCCGCCATCCAGGCAGCGATGAAAGCGAGATGCACATGACCCCGAAAAACGCGACGATCCTTGCGGCAGGCCTGATGCTGCTGGCCCTTCCCGGCACCGCTTCCGCTTATGGCGGCCCAGGGCTCGGGCTCGGCGCGGCGGCGACGGCACTGGGCGTGGTCGGCGCCATCCTGCTCGCGCTGATCTCGGTGCTCTGGTATCCGTTCAAGCGCCTGATCCGGCGGATCCGCGGGAGCGGCCCGGCGCGCTGATGGGTGACGCCTTCGTCCTGTTTTTCGGCACCGTCGCCGCGATCGAGATCGCCGGTGCGTTGCGGCTGATGCGGGCCTTCGCCGCGCTCGCACGGATCGCCCACCGGTCCAACCGACTCTTGTTGCGCCGGGGCGTGTCCGAATGGGCGAAGGAACGCGCGATGCGGCTGATGGCGATCAAGCTGTTCGTGCAGTCGGTGCGCAGCGCTTTCCTGCTCGGGCTGGTGGGTCTGCCGATCATGCTCAGCTTCGCAGTGGCGGCGACGCCCGCTGGCTGGGCCGGGCGCGGCACGCTGCTCGCGGCGACGCTCGGCTATTCGCTGGTGCGCCGCCGGATGCGGATCGACCGCGCGGGTGCGGACCGGCTGCTCCACCGCCTGACGCTCGGCACGGCGCCGGTGCGCGACATCAGCTTCGATATCGAGCGGGCGGTGCATGGCCGCCGCTTGCGCCGCGACGCGGGCGGGGAGCCGATCTTCGTCGCCGGGCTGGCACGCGCCGGCACCACCATCCTGCTCCGCGCGCTGCACGACAGCGGCGACTTCGCGTCGCTTTCCTATCGCGACCTGCCCTTTCCGCTCGCACCCAATTGCTGGGCGCGCGTGGCGAGCCGTTCGGGGCGCACCGTCGCCACGACCGAGCGCGGGCATGGCGACGGCATCCTCCACGATCTCGACAGCCCGGAGGCGATCGAGGAGATATTCTGGGGCCATTTCGAGGGCGCGCGCTTCCGTCTGCCTTACGGCCTGACGCCGGCACCGGTCGCGCCCGCGACGGTCGATGCGTTCCGCGACTATGTCGGGCTGGTCCGGCTGCGTTATGGCGGCGGGCGTTATCTGTCGAAGAACAACAATAATGTCCTGCGGCTGCCGGCGCTGGTCGCGGCGTTTCCCGACGCGCTGCTCGTCCATCCGTTCCGCGATCCGCTGCAACAGGCCGCGTCGCTCTGCCACCAGCATGTCCGCGCCTGCGCCCTCGCCGAGCAGGATCCGTTCCGCCGCGATTTCATGACCTGGCTGGGGCATCACGAGTTCGGCGGCGACCGCCGGCCCTTCCTGATCGAGACGCCGACCGCGACGACCGATTCCACAAAGATCGATCACTGGCTCGCCCAGTGGATCGGGGCGTATCGCTTTCTGCTCGATCAGCCGGCCCAGATCATACGCCGGCAGATCTTCGTCGACTATGACCGGTTCTGCATGGAGCCGGAGCGCTCGGCACCGATGCTGGCGGAGCGGCTGGGACTCGGCGAAGGATTCAGCCTTGCTTCCTTGCGGCCCTCCCCCGCCCACGCGATCGGCGCCGTCGACAACGCGCTGGTGATAGAGGCCTATCTGCTCCACGCCGCGCTGGTCGAGCGGTCCGAGAGCTTCGGCGCGGCGGAGGTGCGACGGGCAATTGCCGATGCCGCGACCGCAGGCACCAGGGTTGCGAAATAAGCCGCCTATCCTCCGCTATATTCATACCATTTGAGATCGAACGGCGCCTGTCCGTCGACGCAGACCACGTCGCGGTTCTTGCCCGTCCCCTTCAGATCAGTGGTGACGCATTCCGCCGGCGCGAGATTATTGTCCATCAGCTGCTTCGTCCAGGTCCGGCCCGACGGATCGGTCGCCTTGTAGAGGAAGATGTTGCTGGTGCTCCCGCCGCCGCCCGCGACGATCTCGGGCACGCCGTCGCCATCGACATCGACCAGGGTGATCGCGTGGCCGCGCCGGAGATCATTGTCGATCACGTTGCGCCGGTAATGGTCCTGCGCGTCCTGAGTGTAGACGACCGTCAGATTGCCATGGACCGGCTCGATCGCGGCGAAGAACTGCTTGCCCGCGAGCTTGCCGATCGCGATGTCGCTGGCGCCGCCGTCGGGCCAGGGCGCGGGATTGCCGGGCACGATCTCCGACCGTTTCCAGCTGCCGTCCTTGCCGAGGCCATGGGCGTAGATGCCGCTCTGCCCCATCGTCAGCACCTCCTGCCGGCCGTCGCCATTCCAGTCGAAGGGCTGGATGCCGTGGACCGGCCCGCGATTCTCCTCGCTAATCAGGATGCGCTTCCAGTCGGGCGCGCGGTAGGCGAGGAGCGGCGTCGGCAGGTGATCGGGATCGTTGGTCGGCACCGGCTGCGATTTGGCGTTGAGGATCGGCGCGACGATCATCGCCCATTTTCCGCTGCCGTCCACATCGGCGAAGCGCAGGCGGTGCGGTGACGGCACCTGATCGACGACCTTCATCGTCCAGGGCGCGGTGGCATCGCCCTTCGTGCTGTGGAGGATCGCGATGTTGCCGGTGCTGAGCGCCGGATTCATGTTGAAGGAGTAAGTGACGCCGATCTCCGGAATGCCGTCACCATCGAGATCGGCGGCGTCCATATTGACCATCTGCGGCAGCGCGACCGGTGTGCGGATGACGTGCGGCGTCCAATAGGGATTTTCGTACCAGACCAGATAATCCTCGCGCTGGCCGAGCGCGATCAGATCGATCTTGCCGTCCTTGTTCATGTCGATCGGGGTGACGACATAGGCACCGCGGATATTCGAGGCGATGACGTGGAGCGCGAAGGGCGCGGTGATCGCCGGCGGCACGGGCGCTGGCGCGGGTGCCGGGCGCGGCGGGCCGGGTGCCGGATTCGGCGGGACGTGCCCGGCATAGGTGGCCGGATCGGTGATCGGCGGCTCGGCAGGCGGCGGCGCGACCTGCGCGGTCAGCATCGTGACCGCCAGCGCGGCGGTGGCGGTGGCGCACAGGAAATGGCGCGGCATCTTGGCTCGCATGGTCATCCTCCCCCGGACTTTCTCCGGTGAAGAGCTCGGCGCGACATTGCCGAACACGCCCTTCCCGACCCGTCGCGACGCCGGAGTCGCGCGGGCGATATCGGGCATCCTACGCTCCCGGAAATGTCTTGTATACATATTGTGGAATTGTGTGCACAATCGTCGGCGCACGGCGCGGAACGCCGGCTGAAGCTGGGGAGGACGTATGAAACATCGTCGATACGGCGTCGGAATCGCGCTTCTGGCACTCACCGCCGCCACGCCTGGCTGGTCGCAGGCCACACCTGCGCCGGTCGCGGCGCTGCCGGCACCAACCTATGTCTCCGCGGCCGATATCGCCGCGATGATCGCCAAGGCGGAACAGGATCCACGCGCGGCGACCGCCGTCATCACCCAGCCCTTGCTGCAGCTTTCTCCCTACAGGCCGATCATCCATCGCCGGACGACGCCGGCGGGGGCGGACCTGCACGAGAAGCAGGCGGAATTCTTCATGGTCGTGCGCGGCAGCGGCACGTTGACGACTGGCGGCAGGCTGGTCCGGCCCGCCAGCCCGGCGGGCGCTCCCCTGCCCCCCGCCTCGATCGAGGGCGGCACCGACCGCAAGGTGGGGCAGGGCGATTTCTTCGTCGTGCCCGAGAATACGCCGCACCAGTTCACCAAGGTCGATGGCGAGCTGGTGCTGATCTCGATGCACGTGCCTCGGCCAGTGCCGGCGCCGTAAACGCCCGATGGATGTTCCAACCGGCCGGGCCGTGGAACTTCGCGCGTCGCCGAGCTATTCTCCGTGAGAATGGAGAGGCGATATGGCGACCGTGGCAGACGACACCACAGCGACCCCGGAGGAACTCGCGGCGCGAAGCAATTCGCGCTACCCGAACGAGAGCCCGGAATATCGCCGAGCGCGCACCGCTCTTCTGGCCGAGGAGATCGCGTTGCGCCGCCAGATCGAGCGCGTCGCCGAGCATCGCCGCGCGCTACCGCCAGGGGGCGAGATACCGCGGGATTATCCGTTCGAGAGCGAGGACGGGCCCGTACGCTTCAGCGCGCTGTTCGGCGATCACGATACGCTGGTCGTCTACAGCTATATGTTCGGGCCGGAGCGCGAGCGGCCCTGTCCGATGTGCACTGCGTTCCTCGGACCGCTCAACGCCAATGTCCCCGACATCCAGCAAAACGTCGCCGTCGCGGTGGTGGCGCGCGCGCCGATCGAGCGGCTCATCGCCTTCAAGCGGGAGCGCGGCTGGCGCGACCTGCCGCTTTATACCGACACGACCGAAGCCTATGGCCGGGACTATCTGTCCTGGACCGATCAGGGCGATATGCCCGGCTATAATGTGTTCACCAAGCGGGACGGCACGATCCGTCATTTCTGGGGCGGCGAGATGACCGGCGAGACCGCCGATCCCGGCCAGGATCCGCGCGGCGCGCCTGACCTGACCCCCTTGTGGAACATACTCGATACGACTCCGCGGGGCCGCGATCCGCATTGGTATCCGAAGCTGGATTATTGAATCGCGGTCAGCTCGGCGCCGTCTGGAAAAAGGCGAGGCTGGCGGTGTCGTACGCGCATTTCTTCAGGATCGGATCGACGCCGCCGCGGACGTTCGCGAACGATGCGTCGATCAGCCGCTCCGCTTCGCCATGCACCCGCGCCGATAGCTTGCCCGGCGAGAAGCGTGCTTCCTGGCGCCTGATTTCCTCCTCGGTGATCGACGGGTCGGCCTGTCTGAGACGGGCGCGCAATTCGGTGGATATCTTTCGTCGCATCTCGGTGCCCAGTTCGGTGGCCAGCGAGTCGATCGCCTCGCTGCGCGCCTGATCATAATTCTTCTCGATGAAACCTTCCTTCACCAGCCAGATGGCGACCTGCCGGTCACGGGCGGAGCCGGACGTGCCCTCGAGACAATCGGCGAGCTTCGATATCTCGGACACGCCCTCGCCGGAGTCGCCCGCGCTGCCAAGATCGATGCGGAGCGGTGTCGTTGCCACCGGCGGGACCTTGAACTGGTCGAGGCAATAGGTTTCGATCTGCTGCTGCGTTGTGGTCTGGGATGCATCCAGCGAGACCACGACCGCCTTCGCGGTGATCAGCCGCTGCGTATGCGAATCGTCGCTCGCGATCACGGTGCCGGCGGGAAGGCGGAACATCAGCCGGCCCGTCACGCCGTCGCGCCGGGTTATCGTCAGGGTTGCGCTGTTCGCACCGCCGGCGACGACCGCGAGATCCACCTGCCCCCTGGTGGCCGCGACCCGAAGATCCTCGAGCGGCCTGGTGAACCAGAAATAGAGGATGCCCAGCACGAGCCCCAGAGCGACGATCCAGCCCACACACCCCTTCATGCCGCTTTCCGATCGAACATGGCGAGCGTTGCCGGCCTGACGGAATAGAACAGGCTGCGACGTCGATCGAGGACGTGGAGCGCGTCGTTCCGCCAGCGGATCTCGCCACCGCTATCGTTGACGATGGTCAGTGCGCCCTTGCCGATCACGGCATAGATGCTGTCCTCGGTCGCGACGAACAATATGCCGTCGGCGCTCACCGCGATCGAGGAGATCGTCGATCTGTCATCCTCCGGAACGCGGAAGACCAGGTCGCCGCCGGTCCTCGCCATCCTGACGACCATCGTGCCGGTCGCGACGTACAAAGCGTCCTTCGTATCGGCGATGGAAACGATCGCAGCGTCGAACTGGAACAGCTTCTGGAAGGTGCCGCTCTCGCGGAAACGATAGGCGCGATAGCCCCCGGGTACGCGACTGAACAGATAGACCTCGCCGGGCCGCACCGACGGCGCAACCCGCGCGCCGGGATAGGGCAAGGGCCGGCCGAGCACCGGCACGCCCTGCGTGTTCAGCGCTCCCAGATAGTCCGCGGCTACCGTCAGCATCGCATCGTCTCCCCCGATCGCAAGGCTGGTGAGCGCGGGCGCCCCGGGGCCGTGAACGATGCTCATGGACCCGCCCGGCGCAACCTCGACCAGGCCCTTGCCGGTCTGGAGGAACATGTCGCCTCCCCCGGCGACGCCGAAATCGGCCTGGACCGGCGCCAGCGCGGCAAGATCGTCAGGCATGAGGTGATGCTCCACCGCGAGCGACCCGATATGCGCGATCGCCGTCGTCGTGCGCACCTGCCACACGCGGATTCCAAGAAAGACGATGCCGATCAGGGCGATCACGCCGACAACCAGGAGAATCCGTCCGGCCCTGCGCCTCGGCCAGCGGATCATGGCTGGCGCCTGCCATCCCAGTTCACATCGCCGCATCCTGCCTTGTTGCCGGCGCCGACGCAGTCCCATTCGTGGTGCAGCCTGACCTGCCATTCGCTGGGCGGCTCGGGATCGGCCCGTTCGGGTTCCCGCACGGGCGGCGGCGGTTCGGAGGCCCGGGGTTCGCGGGCGATCCTGTCCTCATACTGGATCACGGCCTGCAGCGGATCGGCGAGCGACGTGCCGGGCGCCGGGCGGTATTCGAGCACGGGGACGGGGCGCATGACGGGTACCGGCGCCGGAATGATCGCGGTGGCCCGCACGGGTGCGATCACGGGCTGGGCCGGCAGCACCGGGACGGCAAAACGGGCCATTTCCAGCCGGAGCACGGGCGCCGCTATCGGTGTCGCCGTGTCGTTGCAGCGCATCCGTTCGCACAGATGATCGAGGACGCTTTCGCCCGATTCCTTCAGGAGGGAATCGACGATCCGGTCCGCGGCCGCATCGGCCAGCTTGCGCGCGTATCTGTCGGTGAACTTCCGCGCGATCTTTTCGCGGTCGGCGAAGCGCGACCAGCCAAGAACCTTGAGCTGGGCCTGGAACCGGCTCCGCCCGTCAATCGATCGGGCCCATGTCCTGTTCGCGGGCAGCCGCCCCTTGATCCAGTCGCCGAGATAATGATCGATGACATTGCCGATCGCCCAGGACGCGGCTTCGCTGGCCGCGACCTCGGTAGCGGCATAGACCAGATGGCGGCGCGTGACCGCCAGGAGATAGCCGCTCGACGTGAGATCCGACGTGTTCAGATCCTGGCTCGCGGCCTTGAGTCGCGCCCGTGCGTCGATCGCCCGGGGATCGCTGTCCAGATCGACATGCGCGTCGACCAGCTTCTTGAGCAGCGCGGCATCCCGGTCTGCGACGATCATCCGCGCGCCGCGGCTTTCGTCCTCGGCATGCAGCGCGGCATCACCCAGCTTGGCCGTCAGGTCGGTGGCCTTCCAGCCGACCGCGATCCACCATCCAGCGCTATAGGTGGCAGCCCCCAAGGCAGCCTGTGCGCCGCCGACGACCGCGTGGCCGCCCGCGTCGAAGACCAGCTTCCCGACCGGATTATTGACCTTCTCGCTGCCCTTCGCGATCCTGTCGACGATCCATTCGGTCACCGGATGCGCCGCCCGCGCGGACGAGGACGCGGACGAGGACAGGGCCAACGCCGCAGACACCACGAACAGGGTGGCGGCGCCTCGCGCCATCAATCGCTGTTCGCGCCGCGCAGTTTGCCGACGATCGGCAACTCGGCGATCATCGACTCGATCACCGAATCCGCGACCGAATCGTCATTGGCCGGGCCCGCTTCCGAACCATTCTCGCTGCCGGTGGGCGTTCCGGTCGACCCGGCAACAGTGCCGGACAGGGTCGGGCCGGTCGGAAAGGAGCTGGTGGTCAGATCGGGAGCCTTGAGCCCACCCGAGTGCAAAGCAGGATTTCCGATATCCCCGGTTACGGGACGCTCGACCGGCCGGACGCGACCTATTTCCTGACTGGACGCGGAAGATCCGATCAGCACCGCAAATGCGAGCAGAGCAACGGACGGAAATACTCTCATGCGCCGGCGCCTTTTTTGCCGGTGCCATTCTACTCCACAACAGGAGGCAAGGCAAAAATCACGCCGCGCCCGATCCAACTGTTTCCGACTATTGGATGATTTCCGGGCGACGCGGCGGGACCGGTCGCACGCACCAGCTTGGCCGGGATGATTACCAGCTCGTGCCGATCCCGAATCGAACGTTCATCGGCCGGAGCGGCGTGGTCTGGTCGCGCGTCGCGAGGATGAAGGGGTTGCCGAGCGCGAAGCGGTTATCCTTCTGGTTGGTCAGATTGTCGACCGTCAGCGAGAGATCGACCTTGCGCATCTTCCACCCCGCACTGACGCCCGCAACGGCATATTTACCCTGGCGGATATCGAGATAATCGCCGGTGCCGAGCACTGACGCTCCGACGTAACGGCCGGTCACGCCGACGCGGAACTCACCGCTGCCACCGTCCGACCAACGATAGTCCAGGCCGACATTGCCGGCGAATTCAGGCGTCTCGGGCAGGCGCCGGTTCGCCTTGACCGACAGGATCGCGAGCGGCCCGTTGACGCGATTATGGGTGAACAGGAATGCGGCCGAGGCGTGGAGGCCCCGCACCGGCACCCAATCGCCCGTGCCCTCGAGCGCGACGATGTCGGCGCTGCCGATATTGCTCGTATAAGGCTGGCCGAGGCGATTGACGAGATCGGCCTGGATATCGCTCCAATGTGCGAAGGACAGGCTGGTCGACAGCGACAGACCGATCGGTCCGCGGCGTTCCTTGCGCAGGCCGACCTCGCCCAGGCTGATCGCGTCCGACTGGAAATCCGCGACGCGCCCGACGCCGCGTGCGACAGCGAGGCCGCCCGTACGATAGCCGGATTGGTAGCGGCCGAAAAAGGCGAGCCGGGGCGCCACCAGCCAGGAAAAGCCGATGGTGGGATCGACGCGCTTGGTCGATCGGCCGAGCACGAAATCGGCACCGCGCGGCTGAGTCGACGGCTCGCTGTCGGTGCGAGCCCAGGTCAGGCGCGCGCCGGGCGTGATGGAAAAATTGGGAGACAGCGGGAGCGTCGCCTCGGCGAACAGCGACGCGCTCTTGGTGACGTTGGTGACGCCGATGATCTCGAGCGGATCGCCGGGCGGCCCCAAAGTGCGGGATCGCAAGTCCCGGTCGTAGAGCAGCGCGAGCCCCGCCACCCAGGAAAGACCGTTCGCGCTGGAGCGCGTCAGGCGGGTCTCGTGGGTCAGCAACAGGTTCGACTGGTCGTTGTGATAGATGGTGTCGACATAGACGCCCAGCGCGCGGCTCGCGTCGAAGACATCGCTCGAATTGTTGCCGGCCACGCCGGTCGCCGAAACCAGAGTGAGGCCATCGTCCCATTTCTTGCCGATCACGGCCCGGCCGAGGCTGATTTCGTTGTGGAAGGGCTGACCGAGGATCGAGCGCCGCGCGAGCGGGCCGATGGCGACTTCGGCATATTGCGCGTCGGCCGCGTCGATGCGCTGCACCAGGCCACCCAGATCGATGCTCCAGCCATCGCCCGGCTCGACCAGCAGCGACGCGCGCGCGCCGACCGTGTCCGTGACGTTGACGTCGGTGAGGCCGCGCATGGGATCGTCGATATAGCCGCCATCGCGCTGCCGGTAGGCGACGACGCGCAGGCCCACCGCGTCGCGCGCGAGCGGCAGGTTGATCATCCCGCTCAGATCGAATCCCGGCGTTCCGCTGCTGGTCGCGGTGACCCCGGCGTCCATCGTGCCTTCGGCATAAGCAAGGTTCACCGGGTTTGGCGTGATCCGGATGATCCCGCCGATCGCGCCGGCACCGTACAGCGTGCCCTGCGGCCCCTCCATCACCTCGACGCGCTGCACGTCGTAAAGGTTAAGGCTGGGTTCCGGCCCGGAATAGCCGAGCTGCACGTCGCCGAAATAGATGCTGGCGGTCGACTGGGTCGCGCCGTTGAAGCTGCTGTCGGCGATGCCGCGGATGAAGATCTTGTTCCGCCCGGCGCCGAGCTCGGTATTCTGCAGCACCGGCGTCCCCCGCGCCAGCTCGTCCATGTCGGGCGCCCGGTTGCTGGTGGGACGATCGGTTACGCCGCGCGCGACGACGACGCTGCCGGGGAAACGGAGCAGGGTCAGCTGCTGCTTGCTGCCGGTAACGATGATGTCGGCCTCGGGCGCGGCGGCGGCGGCAATGGCAGGCGGCGCAGAGTGACGTCTCGGTGCAGGCGCGCGCACGATCCGGAAGCTGCTCGTATCGATCGCGATCGCGCGGTAGCCCGAGCCGGCAAGCAGCCGATCGAGCGCGCCGCGTACCGACATACGACCGGAGATACGGTGGACGCGGACCTGCCTCAGGCCCGATTCGGTGCTGATGATGTCAGTGCCGCTCTGCCGGGCGAGCGCGGTCAGCGCGACGTCCAGCGTCGTTTCGTCGATCGAGATCTGCTGTGCGGCCTGGGCATGAGCGGGAGTCGGCGCCAGAACCAGCGCCGCTATCGCGAGAAGACTAGCGTGCCCCCGGCTCCGACGGCGAGAGAATCCAACGCTCGCCATCGTGCTGCCACCTTGCCCCGACCAGCGCGGCGAGGTGCGGAACATCCCGCCCGGCCTCGCCCGACAGCCGGACCATGCCGGTAAAGGGACGGCCCGACAAGCCCGGGGCGAGTTCCAGATCGGTACCATAGAGCCGGTGGACCGTCGCGGCGACGCTGGACATGGGTTCGCCGGCAAAGGTCAGCCGGCCGCTGCGCCAGCCCCCGACCAAATCGACATCGACCCGCGACAGGGAAACCTTGCCGAGATCCTCGCGCGCGGAGAGCGCGTTTCCGGGCTTCAGCGTCAGCGCCTCGCGACCCGGCTGGAACATTACCGCCCCTTCGGCCACCGCGACATCGAGCTGAGCGCCGGTCCGCGAGACGTTGAAGACGGTGCCGAGATCGCGCACCGTGATCCCGCCCGAGCGCAATGTGAAGGGATGCGCGGCATCGTGCCGGACATGGAAGGTCGCCTCGCCCGATTCGAGCGTCGCGACACGCGAATCGCCGCGATCGAGCACCAGCCTGGTTCCGCCGCTAACCTCGATCCGGGTGCCATCGGCCAGCGCGACATCCTGCCGTTCGCCGGCTTTGGTCGTCAGCACATAGGTCTGGCTGGTCGCGACGGGCGCAAGCGGGATCGCGAGAACGGCCAGGCCGGCCGCGACAGCGGCGCTGCCCCCGGCCCAAAGCCAGCCGCGGCGGCGCCGGGGAGCCGGCTCACGGTCGTTCGCGGCGATCGGCAGGTGCGGTCGCTCAAGTTCGGGCGGCCGGCCAAGCTCATGATCCATCAGCACGATGCGGTCATAGGCGTAGGCATGGGCCGAATCGGCCTCCAGCCAGGCGATGAAGGCATGCCAGTCGGCCTCCGCCATCTCGCTCTGGCGCAGATGCCAGGCGATGGCTTGATCGACGATATCAGCCCTCTCACCGATCACGATGAATTCCCTTCATCATCCAGACGTCGCGGATCTCCGGAATCCTCACCTGCCGCATCGCCGGCGTCGTGAATCTGCCGATAGGCGCGCTGCAGAAGCTTCTCGACCCCACTGACGCTGATGCCGAGGCGCTCCGCGATCTGCTTGTGCGGCAGTTCCTCGAGCCGGAACATGCGGAGCGCCGCGCTCATCCGTTCGGGCATCGCCGCCATGGCGGCCTCGATCCGTACCCAGCGCTCGCGCGCCAGCATCGCGCGCTCCGCGTCCGGAATCTCGTCCGCATCGGGCTGGACATCGAGCCAGGCGCTGTCGCGCGCATGGCCGCGCATCGCCGCGATCCGCCGATCCGCGGCAAGGTTGGCCGCCATGCGGTAGAGATAGGCGGCAGGCTGCGCGACCGGCCGCGGCGCGAGCGAGTCGAGCTTCAGCCACATGTCGTGCAACGCGTCCTCCGCTTCGGCCTGATTGCCGAGCCTCGCGACGATCAGCCGCAGCAACATCGCGCGCTCCGCGAGGAAGACCGCCTTGAGCCCGCCTTCGCTCATCGCGGCAGGCGACCTCGCCCCGCCCGCGCCCCGCCCGTCGCGTCATGGTGAATCGGGTCAGTACCAGAAATCCAGTCCATGGCTTGCAGCCATGTCGTGCATCGATATCGCTTGCAATGCCGCAGCTTCACGCATGCGTCCCGCTGCGATCCGATCCCCCGGCATTTCGCCTGCGCCGGGATGGCACATGACGAGGTGCGCGGAGCCCGGCCGCTTCAGGAAACTCGGGAATATCTCTTTGTAATCGCTGTCGAAATCATAGTGCCCGCCGAAGCTGTCATTGCAGCTCAGGCCAGCCCGCGCCGCCGCCCGCTTCAGGCCGAGCGAATGATAGGCATTGCCGATGGCCTTTGCCCGGAACGGTCGCGCCGCGATCGAGGCGACCGAGTCGGCGCAGTTGCGCAGCCAGGCAAATGGCGCGTTGCGGGCCGTCTCCGCGATCACGATGTCGCGGATGCCGGGCAGGACGTGGACATGCTGATGCCCGTCGACGAACGCCGGCGGGCGGCCCAGCATCGTCGCGAAGCTTTCGAACTGGGCGGCGATCTCGCCTTGAATCTCGTCGAGCGGCAGCCGCCGGAACCGGGCATCGCGCATGACGCGATCGATTTCGGGCAATCGTCCGTCGCGGGTGAAGCTCGGCATCGCGGTAAGCGGGGTTTCGCCCGTCAGCGTGATGTGAAGCCCGATCTCGATCGACAAGGGCAGCGACAACAACAGCTCGCTATCCTCGATCCAGCCGGGGCAAGCCGTCATGCAGCTTATCGCATTGATCTTCCCGTCCTCCGCAAGGCCGGCGATAACCTGGCTGATCTCGGGCGACAGCCCGAAATCATCCGCGCACAGAACGAGGCGTGGCATCGCTCAAGACTCCCATATGGTGATAAGGATTTTCGCGCAGGCGGGCGCTGCCCAGGCGCCGGGCGCGAAGCCGCGACGCGAGGAAGCCGTAGAAGAACCGGTCCCGCCAGGCCGCCGGCGCGAGGTGGTAGAGAATCCGCTCGCCCAGCGTCCAGCGGATCGAGGCGCGATCGCGGCGGCGCACCGCCGGGGCACACCAGAAACCGGGCCCGTATCCGATCGACCCGGTCTTCAGTATCCGGTGCATGATCTCATGATCCTCGAGCACCAGATCCCAGCGCGCCGGATCGAAACCGCCGGCCTTGCGCAGGCTGGCCGTCAGGAACACCTGGCCCGCGCCACCGGTGTGGCACTGGCGCGGCATGAACAGCGTGGCGAGGCGCAACCGCTGGGGCATCCAGCGGACCGACTCGCCGTTCGCGCCCTCGCCGGCAAAAAAGGCGCCGGCGGCGACGACACCGTCGGCTGCAAGAAGGTTCGTCGCCTGGGACAAATAATCGCGCGGATACCAGCTATCCGCGTCGCAGGTTGCGACGAAGCGCGTCCGCACCCCGGCGAGGCCGGCGGCGAGCGCGGCAACCTTGCCCGGGCGCGCTTCGCGCAACAGCGTGAAGGCAAGGCCGAGCCGGCGGCAGGTCACCCGCGCGATGTCGGCGCCGCCATCGGTCGATCCGTTATCGATCAGGATCAGCCGGAACGACCTGTCCTGCGCGGCAAGGCTCGTGATCGTCCGCGCGAGATAGCGCCGCTCATTGAAGAAAGGCAGCAGGACGGTCCAGCCGCGCGACTCCCCCGACTCTGCGGCGGCACCGTCCCAGGGAGCGTGGCCGGACGCGGAAGCGACATTTTCCAACAGCATGACGGCGTCTAGATTCCCCCGAATGACGACGGTCGGCCGCGACACGACGCGAGACCGGCCGGCACGAACGATCGGGAGAGAGCGGCGAATGCGGGATGCGGCGCGGAACCCCCTTTGTCCCGCCAGCGCACGGTCAGCAGATCGAGCCCACCGAAGTGAACCCCTAGCTCGATCTGCCGTCCAGCTTTCTGATTGGGGCCAGGAAAGCCCCGAAATCCACCGGCCAATAGCATTGGCAAACTCTCTCCCTTGCCTTCAAGACGACGCCGCGGGGCGGTATCCGCAGCGGTTACGGACCCGATGCGGATTTTTTCCTGACGGGACGGTGTGTTGGCGTCCGGCGGCGAACGGGATGGCCGAAAAGGGCCTTGGGACAATCACCAATCAGATTGTTTCCCGCCACGGTTTTTGTACAAGATATCCCCGAAATTTGATTAATCAGTGCGCAAAGGGGACATTCATTGAACGATTCTGGCCTGGCCGCGATCGACGCGACCGATTATCGCATTCTTCGGGAGCTGGCGATCGACGGCCGTGCCTCGGACGTCGCCTTGAGCGAACGCGTGAACCTGTCGAGCACGGCGGTCGCGCGGCGGCGCAAGATCCTGGAGGAGCAGGGCGCGGTGCGCGGCTATGCCGCCGATCTGGACATGGCGCGGCTGGGCTTCGGCATCGTCGTGATCGTCATGATCGAGTTGCGGTCGCAGGCGGAAAACATCCTGATGGAATTCGAGACCGCGGTCGTGAAATGCCCTTCCATGTCCTATTGCAGCTTCGTGTCGGGCAATGTCGACTTCCTGATGATCATCCATGTGAAGTCGTTTGAGGACTATGACCGGGTCTACCGGAGCGAGCTCTCCATGCTGCCGCACGTCGCCAAGATCCGCAGCAGTTTCGTGATGCGTGAGGTTGCACACCGTGCGGTGCCGCCGGTTTTGCTCGTCGGACCGGGCTGATCGAGGGCGAGCGCACTGATTCGTTCCGAATCGGCGCAATCGGGGCAATAATCGTGCTTTGTGGCCAGGGTCTCCGTTAAGAAGCTGCGCTGCCAGTCGGGTTTGCGCAGGAATCAGGACAATCGCTGTAATTATGCGCGTGAAAATAGCGACATCTCCCAAGAAAACTCTGCTAATCTTGCATCAGAGCAGTTCGACATAGAGCCGCTCGCCGGGAGAATAATAATTACCGAATAGAAGCGAGCGCTGACGCGCCATGTCAGCGTTGCAGGTGCCGTGTACACTGAAAAGATTGCGAAAATTCAAGTAAAAACAAGAAAATAGTCGCGAGACCACAAGGAGAGGTTGCCCAGGCTGGTTACAATAATCCGGGGGCGACCATGACAATTCCATTCAGCGTAAGCACGAATTCCGATCACCGATCGATCCGGCGCTATAGCCTTTCGACTGCAGGCATTCTGGCCCTGGCCCTGGCCGCGCAGCCGGCCATGGCCGCCCCGCAGGTCGCGCCGGTCCAGATCGCCAGCGTCGAGGACAAGCCGGTCGCGCCGGAAGTGGCGATGCTCGACCCGACCGTGCAGGCCTCGGCCGACGCCGAAGCGCCGCAGGAAGAGATCACCGTCACCGGATCGCGCATCGTGCGCGACGGCTATGCCGCGCCGACCCCGGTCAGCGTGATCAGCGGCAAGGAGCTGCAGGCGGAAGCGCCGGCCAACGTCGCCGATTTCGTCAACACCCTGCCCTCGGTGCGCGGCAGCTCGACCGCAGCGAACTCGAACGGGTCGCTCAGCAACGGCCTGGCCGGCGTCGCCTCGGTCAATCTCCGCTCGCTCGGATCGCAGCGCACGCTCGTCCTGTTCGACGGCCAGCGCTCGGTCGCGGCGGCGACCAGCGGCGTCGTCGACGTCAACACCTTCCCCCAGGCGCTGATCGAGCGGGTCGAAGTGGTGACCGGCGGCGCCTCCTCCGCATACGGCTCGGATGCCGTGTCGGGCGTGATCAACTTCATCCTCGACAAGAAATATAGCGGCATCAAAGGCAGTTATGAATTCGGCGTCACCACTTATGGCGATGGATCGAACCACAAATTCACCCTGACCGGGGGCGCGCCCTTCGCGGGCGGCAACGGCCATATCCTGCTCAGCGGCGAATATTTCAAACAAAAGGGCATCCAGTCGATCGACCGTGACTGGAACGACAGCGGTTTCTTCCAGATCGACAACCCGGCCTATGTCGCCGCCAATTGCACCGACGCGAGCGCGGCCACGATCTGCTACCCGTCGCGCCTGATCCAGGGCGGGATCGGCACGGGCCAGTTCACGCCGGGCGGCCTGATCAGCACCGGGCCGTTCAAGGGCGTCTATTTCGGCCAGATCGATCCGGCGACCGGCAAGGCCACGACCAACAATTTCGTGTTCGGCCCGAGCAACGGCCAGTGGATGGTCGGCGGCGATTATCTGATCGGCCGCGAGGGCCATGTCAGCAGCGCGACCTTGCAGCCGTCCGAGGATCGCAAAAGCGCGTTCGGCCGGGTCAGCTATGAATTCTCGCCCGCGATCGAGATCTACGCGCAGGCGGCGTATAGCCGCTACCAGGGCCAGAGCTATTACCAGCAGACGCCAACCACCGGGGTGACCATCCAGGTCGCGCCGAGCGCGACCAACGGCGGGCTGATCAATGCCTATCTGCCGGCGAGCTTCGTCGCCGCGGTCAATGCCTATAACGCCAATCCCGCCAACACGACCAAGGTCTCGACCGTCGCGCTCGGCACCAGCAACGCCGGCATCCCGCCCCAGGGCAGCGACAATACGCGCGAGGTGTTCCGCTATGTCGTGGGCGCCAGCGGCGGCTTCGGCCTGTTCGACCGCGAATGGAAGTGGGACGCCTATTATCAAAAGGGCATCACCAAGAGCAACGAGCTGCTGACCAATGCGTGGAACATCAGCCGCATGGCGCTGGCCACCGACGCGGTTGTCGCGCCGGCGGGCAACGCATCGGGCATCGCCGCCGGCACCATCGTCTGCCGCTCGCGCCTGACGCTCGCCAACGTCAATAATGGCTGCGTGCCGATCAACCGCATCGGCGTGGGCGGCATCTCGCCGGAAGCGCTGAAGTACGTGTTGTATGACGGCCTTCAGCCGTTGCGCACCCAGACGCTGAAGCAGGACGTCGCGGCGTTCAACTTCTCGACCAACAATCTGTTCGAGGTCTGGGCGGGCCCGGTTTCGCTCGCGTTCGGCGGCGAGTGGCGCAAGGAATCGGTGAGCGGCAATGTCGATCCGCTGTTCCAGCCGCAGGTGGCGAACGGCGTCACCACCGGCACCTGGATCTATGGCAACTACCTGCCCACTTTCGGCAAATACAACGTCAAGGAAGCCTATCTCGAAACCATCGTCCCGATCTTCAAGGGCATGGATTTCAACGGCGCGTTCCGCCTGACCGACTATTCGACATCGGGCAGCGTCAGCACCTGGAAGGCCGGGCTGACCTGGCAGGTGATTGACGATTTCAAGCTGCGCGGCACGATCTCCCGCGACATCCGCGCGCCCAATCTGGGCGAGCTGTTCGCACCGGGCACCGGCCGCACCAACACCGTCAATGTGCCACTGGCCGGTGGCGGCCAGCGCGCCGACCAGTTCAACGAATCGACCGTCGGCAACCCCGCGCTCAACCCCGAAGTCGCCAAGACCTATGGCGCGGGCGTGGTCTTCACCCCCAGCTTCGTGCCCGGCCTCGCCTTCTCGGTCGATTATTTCCAGATCAAGCTGAGCGGCGCGATCAACAACCTCACCGCCCAGACCCTGGTTACCCAATGCTATGAGCAGTCCAACGCCGCGGCCTGCGCCGCCATCTCGACCACTGGCGGCCGGGGGGTGACCACGGCGGGCCTGCTCATCACCAGCATCGAGCTGAAGCCGACCAACTTCGTCAGCATCGAAGCCAAGGGGATCGATTTCGAGGCGAGCTATCGCCACCCGATCGGGGCCGGCAGCCTGACGCTGCGCGCGCTGGCGACCAAGAATATCAGCCTCTACACCAATAACGGCGTCGACGTGCCGACCGAGGCGGCGGGCCAGAATTCGGGCAGCCTGCCCGACTGGAATTATCGCCTGTCGGCCGGGTATGATGTCGGGCCCTGGGGCTTCCAGCTGGTCGGCCGCGGGGTCAGCGGCGGCGTCTACGACAACAGCTATGTCGTCTGCGACACCAACTGCCCGGCCTCGACCGTGGCTAACCGGACGGTCAACCGCAACGACATCGCCGGCGCCTTCTATCTCGATCTCCAGGTGAACCATAAATTCGAGATCGCCGGCGCCAGCACCGAGGCATTCCTGTCGATCAGGAACCTGCTCGATACCGATCCGGTGCTGGTGGGCAACGGACCCACCGGCAACAACACCCCGGCTTATCCGCAGACCAATCGCAATCTCTACGACGTCCTCGGCCGTGTTTTCCGCATGGGCGTCCGGTTCGCGTTCTGATCCCCCAAGACCATAAAATCTCAGGAGACTTTCTCGATGAAGACCATGACTGCACTGACCGCCGCTTTGTTGTGCACCGCGCTCTATGCCCCCGCCGCCGCCAACGCCCAGGCCAAGCCGGCGCTGAAGAAGGAGGCCGCCGCCAATGTCGATGCCCATGCCAAGCTGGTGCAGGAGATGGTCGATTCCATCTTCAGCTACGCCGAGCCCGGGTTCCAGGAATACAAGACCTCGGCCTATGTGACCGGGATCCTCGAAAAGAACGGCTTCAAGGTCACCCGCGGCGTGGCCGGCATCCCGACGGCCTGGACGGCCACCTGGGGCGATGGCGGCCCGCTGATCGCGCTGGGCAGCGATATCGATTGCCTGCTCGGCCTGTCGCAATATCCGGGATCGCCGACGCTCAAGCCGATGGTCGCGGGCGCGCCGGGGCATGGCGAGGGGCATAATTCGGGCATGCCGCTGATCGTCGCCGCGGCGATCGCCGCCAAGGACGTGATGCAGAAGAACGGGATCAAGGGCCGGCTGATGATCTGGCCGGGCGTCGCCGAGGAGCTGCTCGCGACCAAGGCCTTTTACGTCCGCGACGGCCTGTTCAAGGATGTCGACGCCTCGATCTTCACCCATGTCGGCAACGGTTTCGGCACCGGCTATGGCGAGATGGGCAATAACGGCATGGTTTCGGTCGAATACAGCTTCCACGGCAAGACCTCGCACGCCGCCGGCGCGCCCTGGGCCGGGCGCAGCGCGCTCGACGGGGTCGAGGTGATGGACATGGCGTGGAACATGCGGCGCGAGCATCTGCCGCTGACCCAGCGTTCGCATTATGTCATCACCAATGGCGGCGGGCAGCCGAACGTCGTGCCGGGCGAGGCCGCGGTCTGGTATTATTTCCGCGAGCAGACCTTCGATTCGATCCGCAAGCTCTACGAGACGGGCAACACCATCTCGGAAGCGGCGGCGATGGCGACGGGCACCACGGTGACACGCAAGCTGCTCGGCTATGCCGCGCCCAATTTCGGCAACAAGCCGCTGGCCGAGGCGGCGCAGCTCAACATCAAGGCGGTCGGCATGCCGCAATGGAGCGCCGACGACCAGGCCTTCGCCAAGGCGATCCAGGTGGCCAACGGCCTGAAGATCGAGCCGCTCGGCACCACCGTCGAGCCGATCTCGACCCCCGAGACGCGGGGCAAATCGAACGGCGGCGGTTCGGACGATATCGGCGACATCATGTGGGCGGTGCCGACCATCACGATCCGCTTCCCCTCCAACGTGCCGAGCACGATCGGGCATAATGTGACGGCGGCGATCGCGATGGCGACGCCGATCGCCCACAAGGGCGCGGTGGCGGGCGCCAAGGCAGTGGCGATGACGGTGCTCGACATGATGACGACGCCGGCGCTGATCGCCAAGGCCAAGGATTATTTCGACAATGTCCAGCACAAGGACCAGAAATACGATCCCGTGCTGACCGCCGAGGACAAGCCGGCGATCCATCTCAACGAGCAGCTGATGGCGCAGATGCGGCCGCAGATGGAGAAATTCTACTACGACCCGACCAAATATGGCAGCTATCTGGAGCAGCTCGGCATCGCCTATCCGGCAACCGCCCCTGCCCCGACCGCCAAATAAGGACTTCGGGGAGGCGGCGTCCGCACGCCGCCGCCTCCCCGATCCTTGCCCATGCGGGCGGCACCGCTCGCGCACGACCTCCATCAAAATCGGGATCGCTCCATGAACAAGGCGAAGCTGCTCACCTCCTCGCTCGGCGCCCTTTGCGTCGGCGTCCTGTCGCTCGCACCGCTGCCCGCTCTCGCCCGGCCCGAGCCGGCGGCGAAGAGCGCTACGCCGGCGCAGCGTGTCGACGGCTTCATCCCCTTCACCTGGGATGCGGCGAAAGGCCGGGTGCTGCTGGAGATCCCGGTGTTCGACGAGGATGTGCTCTATTATGTCTCGGCCGCGACCGGGGGCGGTTCGGTCGAGCTGCCGTTCGACCGCGGCATTTTCGACAGCGCGGTGATCCATTTCCAGCGCGAGGGGAACCGCGTGCTCGTGACCGAGCAGAATCTCGACTATCGATCGCTGAACGGCGATGCCGCGCAGGCCGAGGGTGTGGCGAACTCCTTCCCGACCTCGACCATCGCGGCGCTGCCGATCGAATCCGACGCGGGCGGGCATGTCGTGGTCGACGCGACGACCCTGTTCATGCGCGATGCGGCCAATGTGGAAAGTGCGCTGAAGCGGGCCAACCAGGGCGGGTTCAAGTTCGATGCCGCGCGCAGCAGCTTCTACCCGCAGCGCATGAAGGCGTTTCCCGACAATACCGAGATCGAGACGGTTTCGACCTTCACCGCCGACAGCCCGGGCGCGCTGGTCAGCAACGTCACGCCTGATCCGCGGATGATGACGATGCGCATCCACCACAGCTTCCTGCGCGCGCCGACCGGCTATACCCCGCGCGAGGCCGATCCGCGCATCGGCGTGAGCGCGATCCGCTTCCATGACTATTCCAAGCCGTTCAGCGAGGGGCCGGAGGAAAGCTGGATCACGCGCTGGCGGCTGGAGAAGAAGGACCCCGGCGCCGCGATCAGCGATCCGGTGAAGCCGATCACCTTCTATTTCGATCCCGCCATTCCCGCGCCGCTGCGCCATGCAATGAAGGAAGGGCTGCTGTGGTGGAACAAGGCCTATGAGGCGGCAGGTTTCAGCAACGCGATCGTTGCGCTGGACGCGCCGGCGGACATGGACCCGATGGACATCCGCTATGCCTATGTCCTGTGGATCAACCGCGACGAGCGAGGTTTCTCCAGCGGCGGCACCTACCGCGATCCGCGCACCGGCGAAGTGATCGGATCCAAGGTGCGGATGGATTCGCACCGCATCCGCACCGTCGGCAATTACTGGGACGCCTATAGCGGCGCGCTGCCGGTGGACGGATCGGGCATCACCGTGGCCGACGCCAATCTGCTGAGTGACGACAAAATGGCGGCGATGCCGGCCGGGCAGCGCGACATGGTGCTTCTGCGCCAGGCGCTGCTGACCGCGCATGAGCTGGGCCATGCCCAGGGCTTCGGCCACAATTTCGCGTCCAGCCTGAACAACCGCGCCTCGGTGATGGAATATCCGACGCCGCGGGTGAAGGTGACCAATGGCAAGCTCGACCTGAGCGAATCCTTCCAGAAGGCGATCGGCGCCTACGACACCTATATGGTGCGCTATTCCTACACCCCCTTCCCCGCCGCGGCGGAGAAGGCCGGGCTGGACGGCATCATCAAGGACATGCGCGCCAAGGGTATCATCTATGTGCCCGACACCGATCCGCGCTGGACCTGGTATGACGACCGCGCCACGCCGACCGAGAATCTGCGCGAGACGCTGGCGGCGCGCGCGCTGATGATCGCCAACTATGGCCCGCAGATGCTGCAGCCCGGCGAGCCGATCGGATCGCTGCGCAACATCCGGCTGTGGATGGTCTATCTCCACCAGCGCTACGCGATCGAATCCGCGCTGAAATATGTCGGCGGCCTCTATGAGAATATCGTGGTCAAGGGCGAGACCATGCCGCCGACCGAGTTCATCCCGGCGAAGCTGCAGCGCGACACGCTCGGCCTGTTGATGGAGACGATCGAGCCCAAGAATCTCGAGCTGCCGGAATCGCTGCTGGCGCAGCTGACGCCCGATCCGGGCAACAACCTCGAGGATCTGTCGACCGACGATGTGTTCGACCAGCTGCGCGCCGCGCGCATCCTGTCGGCGCTCGTGCTCGAGCCCCTGTTCGACGCGACGCGGTCCAAGCGGATGGTGGCGCTGGCCGCGCGCCAGGCGGACACGCTGACCTTCCCCGAGATGGTCGATGCGGTGCTCGCGCATAGCTGGAACGCGCCGGCCGACGGCACCCCCGCGACCCGGGCGCTGCGCCGCGCGACGCAGGAGGTGACGCTGCAATCGATGATGATCCTGGGCGGCAGCGCCGAGGCCGCGCCCGAGGCTCGCGCTTTTGTGCTCGACCGGCTGGCGGGACTCGCGACGGCGCTGAAGACGCGGCCCGCCGCCGATCCGCTGACCGCCGCTTTCTATCGCCAGACCGCGCGCGACATCGCGCATTATCTGGAGGACCCGGCGGCCAATGCGCCGAAGTCCGCCTCGTCCCCCTGGGGCCAGGGCCCGCGGTCGCGCTTCCCGATGCCGCCTGGACCGCCCTTGGGCGGGTGATGAGGCGCTGCATGGCCCTTTACGCGATCTAACCCGCCGTTTCGGCTGTTTTGCGGCGCATGATCGTGGCGATGGAGGCGGCGGGCGGGGGCGGAAACCGGCGGAATTAAGTATTCGCGGGCCAAATGGCCAAAACCGACCAGCCAAATCGGGAATGTGCGAGTCGGTTAACGGTATCGTGCAAGGGAGTGTTACTTTCGCATATTCCGCGGCTGGAGTTGCCGTGTTGGACGGTGGCGAAGGGCGGAAAAAAAATTCCACGGGACGCGACTTTACGAATTCTTCCGCAATATGCGCGTCTCTTATTTAATACTTGGTCCGTTCTTGGGAATAGATGAGGGTCGCGGGTATCTAGTGTCACGGCCGATTCTCCGGTCCGCGGCGCAGATCGCTGGGCAGAGCATGGTAGGCCGGTGGGGTGGGTGGTTGAATCAGAGCGGCTTGGCCGGGATTGGGCCGGGGCGCGACGGCGGCGTCCCCGGGCGCGCCGTCGACGACCATTGCGACCCAACCCGTCAGGGAACGAGCAGCAGCTTGCCCATGGTCTTGCGGCTCTCCATGTCGGCATGGGCGGCGGCCGCATCCGCCAGTGGATATTCGCCACCAATCCGGACGCTGAGCTTGCCTTGCGCGATCCAGTCGAACAACTGCGCCGAGCGGGCGCGCAGCAGTTCCGGCGTGGGGACGTGGTCGAGGAAGACCGCGTAGCCGATCTTGATGCTTTTCGGCAGGCTCATGATGTCGAGCGGCCCGGGGCCACCGAGGACGGGGCCGTACCAGCAGAAGACGCCTGATCGGCGCAGCATGTCGAGCGACCCCTGGAAGGTCTTCGGCCCGGATCCGTCATAGACGACGTGCACGCCCTCGCCTTCTGTCAGGCGCAGCGCCTCCTTGGCGAAGCGGCCCTGGGCGTCGACGATCACATGATCGGCACCGGCCTCCTTCGCCGCGGCGACCTTCTCGTCCGACGACACCCGTCCGATGACCTGGCCGCCGCGCAGCTTGACGATCTGGGTCAGCAGCAGACCGAGTCCGCCCGCCGCCGCGTGGATAAAGGCGACGTCGCCGGGCTGCACCGGATAGAAGTCGGTCGCGAAGTGGCTGGCGGTGAGCCCCTGCATCATCACCGACGCGGCCGTGCGGTCGTCGATCGCGTCGGGAACCGGCACGAGCGAGGTGGCCGGGATCGCGATCCGCTCCGCATAGCTTCCGGGCGCATAGACCCAGGCTACGCGCTGGCCGGGCGCCAAGCCCTCGACGCCGTCGCCCACCGCCACGACCCGGCCGGCGCCTTCGACGCCGAGGATCTTGGGGTTGGGCGTCTCGGTCCAGGCCATGCCCTGCCGCACGCCGATATCCATGAAGTTGACGCCCGCAAAGGCGATCTCGACCAGCGCCTGACCCGGACCCGCCACCGGCTCCGGGCGCTCGACATGCTCGAGCATCTCGCGGCCGCCAATATTGTTCATCACGACTGCTTTCATCGACTTGCTCCTTATTTGAATGATCGTTCCATAATTGCACAAAAAAAGGGGAGCGCTAGCGCAGCGCCCTGAGCGCCATATCGGCGAGGCCAGTCAACGCCGCGCGGTTGGCGCCGCCCCGCCCGGCGACGCGGATGCCGGCGATGTTCGCGATCAGAAACTCCGAGGCCGCCTCAGGATCGAGATTGGACGCTACGTCGCCTTCCCGCTGCGCGTCCCCGATACGGGCGGCGATCGCGTCGTGCAGGGCCCTGGCCAACGGCGTATGGACCTCGGCGAGATCGGGGCGGGAAACACCGAACTCACAGATCGAGCCCACGCCCAGGCAAGGCCGATCGGCCGTCTCGACGACCCGGCGCAGCATCGCATCGATCCCGTCAATGGCCCGGACGCCGCTGCCAAGCGCTGCGACATGCGCGGAACACTCGTCCGTCCCATAGCGCCGCACCGCCGAGCGGTAGAGCCGCCACTTGTCGCCGAAGGTGTCGTAGAGGCTCTGGCGCCCGATACCCATGGCCTTGACGAGCATCTCCGCCGAGGCGCCCTCAAACCCGTGCTCGCGGAATACACCGATCGCGCCGTCGAGCGCCGTGTCCGCATCGAATTCCCTTGGCCTTGCCATGAGGGCCTATCTAATCAATCTGGAATGATCGTTCAAGATAATCATCGAGGCACCTGCGGTCGCGATGGTCCACCGGATCGAACGCGGTCGCCCGCTTCAGATGGCAAACGGCAGGTTATGGCGCACCTGCAGCGACTCGATGAGCCACTTTCCGTCCACACGAACCAGGTTCTGCGTATAGTAGCCGGACTCGATCGGCGTGATCGTGCCCTGCGCACCCGCCGCCCCCGCCGGCCAGCCGCTCGCCGGCTTCGCGTCCCCGAGGACGCTGAACACCATGAACAGGGCGTCGACCGTCGCACGGTCTCCGTCGATGTTGACCAAGAGGCCGCCGGTGGCGTTGTGGCTCCACCCCCGCGCAGGGTGCGGCTTCATCATATGCGCCGTCGCTTCAGCGATCGCCTCGCGTCCGACGAGTTCGCCGAGCAGTTCCGGCTCGCCGTGGGGCGGGTTGTTGTAGAAAATCGTCACCCGGGCCTCCGGCGTGAAGAGCGCCCCCATGGCGGGGCCGTCGCGCCGATCGTGCGCCCGGACGTAGTGGGCGAGGACCTGCTGCACAGCCAGTTCATCAGACATTGGAATCTCCGTTCGTTATTCGGTATTCATCATAGATACATATCCTCGCCTTGAAATGCAACAATGATTGTTTCATATGGTAGGCGCTTTCCGAAACCGCTCCTGGGTTGACGCTGCGCTATGATCGATGTCCGGTTTCCGACGGCGCTGCAGCTGATGCTCAACCTCGCATTGGCCCATGCGGAGGGTGTCGCGCAGTTGAGCTCGACTCAACTGGCCGGCGCGCTGGGGACAAATCCGAGCCTGGTCCGCAAACTGTTGAGCCCCCTGGCCAATGCCGGGCTCGTCCGATCGAGCTTTGGCCGCGACGGCGGCATCCGCCTCGGCCGCCCGGCCAACGCGATCACCTTGCGGGAAATCTACACCGCCGTGCTCGGCGAAAAGAGCCTCTGGACGCCACGGGCGGTTCCCCACCAGTGTCTCGTGAGTTCCAATGTCGAGCGCTATTTTATCGACCTGGCCGCCAAGGCGGATGACGCCGTCCTGCGGACGCTCGAGCACAAGACCCTGGCCGACAGCCTGTCCGAGCTGCGGATCCTGAACGCCGCCCGATAGGAGCCCTCGGTTCGTCGGCGGCCCCGCTTATGCGGGCAGGACCCGGGCGCTGACGGTCGCGAACTTCCAGCCGTCGTCGGTGCGGACGCAGGCCGCCGTATAGTCGACGCACATGGACACGCGGCCCGGGCCCTCGCGCCAGTCAGTGACCAGGCCGCGATATCGCGCCCTGGCCGAATTCTCATCCGGGCCGGGCTCGACGAGGACGTCCGTCATCTGATGACGGGCCATCAGCTGGAACCGCCCGACGATCGCGGTCTCGATCAGGTCCATCAGGCCCGCCCGTCCACGGACGGTCTGCGGGGAGCCCGCGCCGCGCCGGGTCGGCGGCGGCGCGTTTTCCCGCATCCAGGCGCCGTCTTCCAGGAACAGATTCGCGAAGGCCTCCTTCTCGCCGCCGTCGATGGCATAGGCGTAGCGGGCGATAAGATTGCGGACCTGCAGCTCATCGGCAGGCGCGACACAGGTAACGGTCATTCGGGTTCCTTCTCTAGGGCTGGAGCAAAGGCGACAGGGCGGCTGCCATGCGCGAAGCGGCGGGCTTGTGGCCGCGCTCAGTTACCCATGAACCTGATGATCTGCTCGGCGACGGCGCGTGGGGCTTCTTCGGGCACATAATGCCCGCAACCGGCAAACACGGCACCCCGCACATCCGTCGCGACCAGGCGCATCGTGTCGGGCAGCATTGCGCCGCCTCCGCTCTCCGCGCCGATAGCGAGTACCGGCATGGCGAGCTTGCGCTCGGCACGCGCCCGAGTGCGCGCGATTCCTTCGGGCCCGAGATTGTGGCGTTGATAGGAAAGCGCCGCCCGCGTCGCGCCGGGGGCGGCGTTGACGCGCACATATTCACCGAGATCCGCCGGCGTGATCGTCCAGGGACGAACGGCTTTGTTCCTGAACAGCCATGTCAGCAATTCCCGCTCGCGCCCCTGCAGCAGGATCTCCGGCAGGTCATCGAGCCGGTTGAAGGCCAAATGCCAGGTCTTCACATTCGCCTCCGCCGAGGGAATGCCGGGCGGCGGCGGCGGCGTAATGCCGGGCAGCGCCGCGTCGAACACGGCGAGCCGTTTCACGTCGTCCGGCCACTCGGCCGCAAAGGCATAGCCGATCCAGACGCCCATATCGTGACCGACAATGTCGACTGGCCCGTTCTCCGTCAGTCTCAGCGCCGCGACGAAATCATGCAGCTCGGCGGCCACGGTGCGCATCTCATAGCCAGAGGCGGGCCGATCGGAGTCGCCCATGCCGCGCGGATCGAGCGCGATCACACGCCGGCCGGCCCTGGCGAGCAGCGGCATCACATAACGCCATGCGTACCAGCTCTGCGGCCAGCCGGGCAGCAACAGGATCGGCGCGCCGCTGCCGCCATCGACGAAATGCAGCCGGACGCCTTTGATAACGACGGTATCGTGGTGGAACTGCGTCCAGAACGTCGCAGGGTCGAAGGGCGGCAACGTGTCCGCGGCGGAGGTTTGAACGATGTCATGCGTCATGGTGCAATCCTGGTCGGGTCCGGAGGGTCAGCGGTCGCGTGAAAGCGCCTGGCGGGGCTGGTTTCGCGGGCTGGGTTGGCGGGGTGGGTCCATATAGAAAGCGATCTCTTCCAAATTGGGCAAATGCTCAGTCGAGCAGCTTCAACGCGCCGGCGACGAGACTCGCCATCTCCTCGCGGGAGCGGCCGGTCTTGCCCAGGACACGCATTCCCTGGACCACGCAAAGCAGCAGGCGGGCGGTGATCGCAGCATCGACCCGCGAGGAAACGGAGCCATCTTCCTGTCCCGCTCGAATGAACTCGACGAGACGCCTTTCCTGGCCCGCGAGCACGGCGGCGACGCGCTTCGCCATTTCGGGATCGGAACTTGCGAGATCGACGGCGCTGCCCACGACGAGGCAGCCGCGCCGGCCGGTCTTGCCGTGGCTGGATTCGGCATAGACGGCGAGGATGGCCCTGACCTTGTCGCGTCCGGTTCGGGTGCTTGCCAGCTCCTGCGCCAGCCGCTCGCTGCGCAGCATGACGTAGCGCTCGAACGCAGCGAGGAAGACGCCGCGCTTGTCGCGGAAGGCCTTGTAGAGGCTGCCCTCGGCGATCTCCATCGCAGCCGTGAGTTTGCCGAGCGAGGTGGCGTGATAGCCGTTCTCGCTGAACGTGCCGATGGCCTTGTCCAGCGCGTTATCGAGATCGAACTCCCGGGGGCGTCCGGGACTGCGAGGTCCCGGAGAAGGTGTGACTGATCTGTCCTTGGGCTGCATTATAGGAAGAGATCACTTC
>NZ_JAQGLC010000180.1 GCF_028293085.1 Sphingomonas bacterium | reverse complement strand
AGATCGCGGCCAGCACCACCACCATGACCGCCGGCGCAACGGCCCAGCCAAACCTGCGCCACGGCACCACTGGCATGGCGGTCAGGTCGCCCGCCACCATCACGCAGGCGATCAGCGTCCCGATCATCGTCCACAGATGATAGCGCAGCTCGGCCGCGACGCTGAACACGCCATAGCCAAGCCCGTAGAGCAATGCCGACAGCGCGACCGGCACGATCAACCGCCGCGAGGTCAGCCAGGGGCTCGCGATCAGCGCGCCCAGCGCCAGCGCCAGCCAGACGATCGGCCAGCCGAGCGGCGTGCTTGCGCTCAGCGTGGCGGCGCGGTCGATCGCGCTCAGCAAGCTGCTCGGCCGCACGCCATAATGCCAGTCGTTCGGCGCGGACTCGATCTGCACCGGGCGCTCGATCTCGTCATGCACCAGGAAGCGCGTGTTGATGTTGAAATGCGCCAGCCGGTGCTCGGCATAGGCGATCGGATGGGTCAGGATCGCGACCGCCCACAGGCGGTACGGGCTGAGATGCCGCTGCTTCACCACCGCCCGGAACGGCTCGAAGCCGAGCGGGCAGGGCGGATCGACCCAGAAGGAATAGCTGTCCCACTTCACCGGCGTGTAGCAGCGATGATTGGCCGCGACCGGATCGGCCACGCCCATCTCCGGGAAAGCATTGGCGCCGCCATGCTCGGTGATGCCGCCCAGATCGAAGATGATCAGCGACAGCTCGACCCCGCTGGATTCCGCGCCGATCAGGCGGTTCGCCACCGGCATCGCCGCCATCAGCGCGATCGTCGCCATGATCGCGGTAGCGGCCAGCCGCCATGGTCCGCGGATCATGGCAGCCGGCAACAGCGCGACGACCAGCGGCAGGCAGGCGAGAAAGGCGTTGAAGCGCAATGTCGCTGCCGCCATCAGCAGCAGGATCTCCGCCGCGCGGAGCGCAAAGCGCGTGCCGCGCCGCCAGTCGCCGTCATTCCAGAAGAACAGGGCCGTCGCGCAGATCAGCAGCGCGGCCATCAGGCAATCCTTCAGCACCGCCCCCATCAGCGCCATCGCCAGCGGCAGCAATCCGCAGCCGGCCAGCGCCACAGCGAGGCCGGGGCGGCGGCCCTTCAGCGCCCATGCCGCCAGCGCCGCGAAGCCGCTCCAGTACAATAGCAGCTGCAGCACCAGCATCGGCCCGGGCCCGCGGGAAAGCGGGATCAGCTGGCGCCACAGCCATTCCATCGCGGGCGGGTGCCAGTCGTCGAAATCGCCGTCGATCGCCTGGCCATATTGGCGGATGGCGTCCCAGGTCATCAGACCCGGCCAATAGGCCAGAAGCGTGCAGGCCGCGGCGGCGACGATGCCGCACGCCACCGCCATTGCCACGCCCCTGTGCTGCCTGCGCCCCGTTTCCACGGATCGTCCCTAGCCTCCCCTTCGCCATGAACAAAGGCGCGTCACGCAAACTCAGCGCATGTCGTTGCAGGGGTCCCGACAGTTCGTTACGCAACAAGCATGACATGGCGGCGCGCCGACCCGGCGTTCATGAAACTCCTGATCGGCTTCGCGATCGTGATCGCCATGATCGTCGGCGCGATCTGGCTCACCCGCGTCCAGGAACAGGCCTCGGCCAGCGTGCGCCACACGCTCGAGGTCGAAAACCGCGTGCGCGGCGTCCTGTCGCGCCTGCAGGATGCCGAGACCGGCCAGCGCGGCTATCTCCTGACCGGCCGCGCCGAATTCCTCGATCCCTATGATTCCGCGCTCGTGCATCTCGACGGCGATCTGTCGGGGCTGGAACAGGCGATCGCGGACAATCCGCGCCAGCGGGCGCGCGTCGCCCGTCTGCGGCACTTCGCCGATGCGCGCCTCGATCTGCTGCGCGTGTCCGTGGTCCTGTACCAGAACAGCGCGCCGAACCGGATCGACGTCGATCGGCTCCGGCGCGGCAAGGCGTTGATGGACGTCGCCCGGTCGATCGTCGCCGCGATGGTCGCTGAGGAGCAGCAACTGCTCACGGTCCGCCAGGCGATGGCGAGCCGTGCCGCGAGCCGGCTGACCATCGGCCTGCTGGCGGCGGCGATCGCCTTGTCCCTGCTCGGTGCCATCGTCCTGCTGGATGCGCGCGCGCGCCTGCGCCGGGCGCTCGACGATGCCGACGAGCTGGCCCGCGCCAATCAGTGCCTGACCGTCGAGGCGACGAGCCGCGAGGCGGCGGAGGCGCAGGTCCGCCAGATGCAGAAGGTCGAGGCGGTCGGCCAGCTCACCGGCGGCATCGCGCATGATTTCAACAATATGCTCGCGATCATCATCGGCTCGCTCGATCTCGCCAAAAGGCGGCTGGCCGGGGAGCATGCCCGCGCCGAGCAATGCATCGACAACGCCCTGGAGGGCGCGCAACGCGCCGCCCAGCTCACCGGGCGCCTGCTCGCCTTTTCGCGTCAGCAGCCGCTGGCGCCCAGCGTGCTCGACATGAACAAGCTGGTCGGCGGCATGTCGGAGCTGCTCCGCCGTACGATCGGCGATCAGGTCCGGGTCGAGACGATCCTGGCCGGCGGGCTCTGGCGGGTCTGCGCGGACGCCGGACAGCTCGAAAATGCGGTGCTGAACCTTTGCGTGAACGCGCGCGACGCGATGCCCGACGGCGGCAGGCTGACGGTCGAGACCAGCAATGCGCATCTCGACGATGCCTATGCCGCCGATCATGCCGAGGTGATGGCCGGGCAATATGTCCTGGTGTCGATCACCGATACCGGCGTCGGCATGCCGGCCGAGGTTGCGGACCGTGCCTTTGATCCCTTCTACACCACCAAGGGCGTGGGCAAGGGCACCGGGCTCGGCCTCAGCCAGGTGTTCGGCTTCATCAAACAGTCCGGCGGCCATGTGATGATCTATTCGGAGCCAGGGGTCGGCACGACCGTGAAGCTCTATCTGCCGCGTTATTATGGCGAGGACCGCGCGGCGGAGATCCAGCGGCGCGAGTCCGGCCCACTTCCCCTTGCCAAAGGCGACGAGATCATCCTGGTCGTCGAGGATGACGACCGGGTCCGCCACCTCTCGGTCGATACGCTGCGCGAGCTCGGCTATACCGTGGTGCAGGCGTCGGATGCGGTCCAGGCGCTGGCGGTGCTCTCACTGCAGCCGCGCGTCGACCTGCTGTTCACCGACATCGTCATGCCCGACATGAACGGCCGCCAGCTCGCCGACAAGGCGCGCGAGGCCCGGCCCGATCTGAGGGTTCTCTACACCACCGGCTATAGCCGCAACGCCATCGTCCATAACGGCGTGCTCGATCCCGGCGTCAACTTCCTGGCCAAGCCCTTCACCGTCGAGCAGCTTGCCCTGAAGGTGCGCGAGGCGCTGGACGCCGAGGGCATGTGAGCGAAGGCCGTCGATAAACTAGTGCCAAACCGGCTGCACGGGCGCTAAGCTCGCGGCCATGGACGAACCCCGCGCCGCGCCGCCCCGCACCACGATGATCGCCAGGCTGACGCTCGCCGTCCTGCTCGCGTTGCTCGGTCTGTGGATCGCCAGGGGGTTCCTGCCCTCGCTTGCCTGGGCGGTGGTGATCGCCGTGGCGATCGATCCGCTGCACATGCGCCTGCGCGCGCGGTGGCCCGGCCCTGCGGGACGCACCTGGACTGCGGCGGCCATCGCGCTGCTGGTCGCGCTGGTCGTGCTCGTGCCGGTGGCGGCAGGCATCACCCAGGCGGCGCGAGAGGCGCATGACGTCTCGGTCTGGATCGCGCAGGCCCAGGCGAACGGCCTGCCCGTGCCCGGCTGGGTGCAGCAATTGCCGGTCGGGCGCGAAATGGCGACGAGCTGGTGGCAGGCCAATCTCGCCACGCCCGAAGGCGCGGTCAATCAGTTCCATCATCTGCGCGACGTTGCCGACACGCGGCTGATCGGCAGCAACGTGCTGCGCCGCTCGGTGGTCTTCGCCTTCACCCTGCTGGCCCTCTTCTTCCTGCTGCGCGACCGCGATTCGATCATCGCGCAGATGCGCCGCGCCGGGGATCGGCTGTTCGGCCCGACCGGCGAGCGCGTCGGCGTCCAGACGCTGCGCTCGATCCGCGGCACGATCGACGGGCTCGTGCTGGTCGGCATCGGCGAGGGCGCGGTGATGACGATCGTCTATCTCGTGCTCGGCGTGCCGCATCCGTTGCTGCTCGGCGCGGTCACCGCGGTGGCGGCGATGATCCCGTTCGGCGCGGCCCTGGTCTTCGCGATCGCCAGCGCGTTGCTGATCGGCCTCGGCTCGGTCGGCAGCGCGGTCGCGGTGATGGTGATCGGCCTGGTCGTGGTCGGCATCGCCGATCATTTCGTCCGCCCGGTGCTGATCGGCGGCGCGACCCGGCTGCCCTTTTTGTGGGTGCTGATCGGCATCCTCGGCGGCGTCGAGACGCTCGGCCTGCTCGGCCTGTTCATCGGCCCCGCGATCATGGCGGTGCTGGTGATGCTGTGGCGCGAGTTTCTCGAGGTGCCGCAGGGCGGGGGCGACGTGGTCGCCTGAGAATCCGGCCTTCCAGCCCTCTCCCGCTTGCGGGAAAGGGTCGGGAAGGGGTCTTACTTCGCCACCACCGGCACCCGGCTCGCGACGACATTCTTCGTCTTGCGATCGAGCGACCAGATCACCCGCGCCGCGGATCGGTCCCAGCTGAACGCCTGGCCCCCGGTCGGCAGCGGAATCGTCGCGACATGCTCCAGCACCGTCCCCGCTTCGGGCAGCCGCATCGCATAGAGCTCCGGCCGGTCGTGCCCGGTCACGTAGAGCAACCCGTCATCGCCCCACGACCCGCCCGAATTGCTCATCGGCGCGAATTGCGCGAGCACGTCCTCGGGGAAATGCCACAGGCCGGTCGGGCGGAATTCGGCGTCGAGCCGGACGATCGCGGTCCAGCGATGGTCATGCCCCGCCTCGCCGCCATGATCGCCGGGATAATTGGCGAGGCCGGCAAACCAGTCCTTGCCGCGCCGCTCGATCCAGGTGAGCGATCCGGGCAGCGGCGGCAGCGCGACGCTGCGCACATGCCGGAGCGTGGCGGTGTCGAAGAACTCGACCGCGCTCGCCATCGGCACGGTCGGGTAATTGGACGCGGCGCAGACCAGCTGCGCCCCGTCGACCAGGCACGAATTCATATGCGGGTAGAGCGCGCGCGGCCCTTCCCACTGCGCGACGCGCTTGCCGGTCTTCTTGTCATATTTGCCGATGCGGTTGTTGGTCATCGGGTAGAAATAGCGCGCGTCGACCGCGACGCCCTGCCGCGCCTCGTCGGCGGTCCAGCGCGCCACCACGCTCGCCGGCGCCAGCTCGGGCGCCGCCGCGGCAGGCGGAGGGGCCTCCTCCTGCGCGCCAGCGGGAGCGGCGAGGATCGCGGCGGCGAGCGGGAGGAGGAGCCTGCGCATCAGAACTTCGCCGATACGCCGGCGTAGAAGGTCCGGCCATAGCGTTCGTTCTGGATCAGCCAGTCGGGATTGCCCGCCTGATATTGGCGGGTCGGCTCGTCGGTCAGGTTCTGCGCCTCGGCGAACACCCGCACCCCGTCGAAGATGCCGACGCTCACCTTGGCGTCGAGCCGGCGCAGATCGTCATTATACTGGTCGTTATAGGAAGGGCTGCCGATCGCGAGCAGCGCCTTGCCGGTATTGTGATAGGCGATCGACGCCTCGACCGGGCCCTTCTGGTAGAAGATCTCGGCGCCGTAGAGATATTTGGACTGGCTCGGAAAGGTCGAGCTGCGCCCGTCGGGCAGGGTCAGCGTCGAGCTGGTCAGCGTGCCCGTCAGCTGCATGCCGAGCCCCGACAACAGGCCGGGCAGGAAGGTGAATTGCTGCTGATATTGCGCCTCGATGCCGGTGATGTCGCCATCGGTCGCGTTGAACGGCTGGGTGATCGTCAGCGTCGGATAGGCGACCCCGTTATAGGTCGTGTTGGTCAGCACCGTCGCCTTGGTGAAGATCGGGTTGCGGATGAACTTGGCGAACACGCCGACGCTCAGCAGCCCGCCCTTGGCGAAATACCATTCCGCCGTGGCGTCCAGATTCTGTGCCCGGTACGGCTTCAGGTCCGGATTGCCGAGCGACACCTGCGCGTTGACCGTGTCGATCGACCCGCCCGGCGAGAGATTGCTGTATTCGGGCCGCCCCAAGCTCGTCGAATAGGCCAGGCGGAACACCGTCCTGCTGCTCGGCTCGATCCGCACCACCAGGGATGGCAGGAAATCGTCATAGCTGCCGCTGCGCGCCGCGGGCGTGATCGTCGTGCCGTTCTGCAGCTGATAACCGGTGATATCGAGCGCGGTGTGCTCGTAGCGGATGCCCGGCGTCACCGTCACCTTGCCGAACTTCAGGTTCGCCATGGCATAGCCCGCCGCGACCTTCTCGCTCAGCTGGAAATCGGACAGCGTGTTGTTGGCCAAGGTCGCCACCGGATCGAGCGGCATCAGCGGCCCGCCCAGATTGGCGGCGGTGAACGCCTGCAGCGCCGGGATGTTGAAGGTCGGGCCGTTGCTGAAGCATTGGCTGGTATCGGCGCTGTTCGGATAGACGCAGACGGCCGGGCCGCCCACGCCATATTGCCCCTCGGTCCAGCGGTTCGCGGTCGCCGAGGCGCGCACCCAGGTCGGGTTGTCCTGGTCGAAGTCGCGGTCCGTCGCGCGGTATTTCGCGCCGACCTTGACGAAGCTGTCGCCGCCCAGATCATAGGTCGCATCGAAGCGGCCCTGCCAGATCTTCTCGGTATTGAGCTGATGCTGATAGGTATATTGGCGGAACTGCAGCTGGTTCGCGGTGCATTCCGTGTCGGGCGCGGCCGAAAAGACCTTGTCGCTGAAATCGAAGGTCACCCGGCCCGGGTTGCAGCGGAACTGCCAGATCGGGAATTTGTCGAGCGTCTCGTTGCGGCTGTACGCGCCCTCGTAATCGAGCTTGAGCGCGCCGAAATCGGTCGAGCCGCCGACCATCCCGGTCGCCAGCCACTTCGCCTTGTAATCGAGCCGCAGATCCTCGCGTCGCTCCGGCCCGCTGCCGGCCGTGCCCGTCATCGAGCTCGCCACGCCGTTGGTGAAGCCGGTCAGGCCGTCGGCGTTGAGCGTGTAGGGCGTGGTGGTGAAATCCAGGCGGTAGCGCGGCCGCACCTCATTCTCGATGAACTTCGAATAGACGCCGCGGACATAGAAGGTCTGGCGCTCGTTCGGGCGCCAGTCGAACGATCCGATCCCGCCGACGCGGTGCCGGTCGAGCGAATATTCGGTATATTTGACATCGTCGGGAATGCCGCCGCGCGCCGCGCCCGCGACCGGCTTCCAGTTATCCGGATAAAAGCCCTCGCTGACGAAATCGCGGTCGGAATAGCTCGCGCCGAGCACCAGGCCGAACTGCTCGTCGGCGCCGAAGCGGGTTGCGACGCTCAGGTCCGCCTGCACCGGCACCTTGTGGTTGAGCTGCTGATATCCGGCCTTGGCGCTGCCCGCGATGGTGAACTTGTCCCTGAAGTCGAACGCGGTCTGGGTGACCAGGTTGATCGCGCCGCCAATGCCCTGGCCGTCCATGTCGGCGGTCTTGACCTTCGACACCTCGACCCGGTTGAGCAGCTGGCCCGAGATGATGTCGAGCGGCAGCGATCGGGTGGTGCCGTCCGGATTGCCGATCTCGATCCCGTTCAGCGTATAATTGTTGAGGTTGGAGGGCACGCCGCGGATCGCGACATAGCGGCCCTCGCCCTGGTCGTAGGTCACGCCGACGCCGGGGAGATGCTCGATCACCTCGGATACGTTGCGGTCGGGCAGGCGGCCGATCTCGTCGGCGCTGGCCACGTCGGTCACGCCGATCGCGTCGCGCTTCAGCTCGATCGCGCGCTGCAGGCTGCCGCGCTGGCCGGTCACGACGATGTCCTGCGCGTCTGCGGCGGCGTCGGCGATGGGCGCGGTCTGGGCATGGGCGGCGACGGCTGTGCCAATGGCAACCAGCGATGCGCCCAGGCGGGCGGCGATGCGAATCCGGTTCATGATGTCCCCTTGCGCTCTTCGGCGAGTCGGCAGTCGCCGCCATTTTGGCGGCAATCTTCCGTGCGCGAGCCCTTAAGGGTTAATGTTACCGCCGCATGACAAAATGGCGTATTTTACGCTACGGAACGCGTGTTTTTCCTGCGTACTGCACACCAATGCCGTCGCTAGATTCCGCCGACCGCCCGCACGGTATCGACCGCGATCTGCAGCCGGCTGGTATGCACCGCGAGCAGCGAGCGCTGCGCATCGAGCGCTGCCGTCTGTGCCGTCACCACTTCCAGATAGTCGGCGGCACCGTCTCGGTAGCGGATCAGCGCCAGGTCCCGCGTCCGCTCGGCGGCGGTGGTGGCGGCCTGCTGGTCCGTTTCCTCGGCGGCAAGATAGCGGGCACGGGCAAGATCGTCCTCGACCTCGCGAAAGGCGGTCAGCACCGTCGAGCGGTACCCGGCCGCCGCCTCGTCATATTGCGCGCGGCTGATCTTCACGCGCGCACGCCGCGCGCCGCCGTCGAAGATCGACAGCGCAGCCGAGAGCGGCCCCAGCGCCCAGAAGCTGTTGGGCGCGCTGAAGATGCCGGTATCGCCGGCCTCGAACCCCGCGCCACCGCCCAGCGTCAGCGACGGGAACAGCGCCGCCCGCGCCACGCCGATCCGGGCGTTGGCCGCGGCGATCCGGTCCGCCGCGGCGACCACGTCGGGGCGGCGCTGGAGCAGTTCGGACGGCACGCCGACCGGGATGGCGGGCGGGGCGAGCTGCCCGTCCGCCACCGGCAGCGAGAAGCTCGAGGGCGATTCCCCGACCAGGATCGCGACGGCATGTTCGAACCCGGCGCGGTCCGCCGCGACGGCGGACAGCTCGGCCTTCGCGCTCGACAGGATCGACGCGGCGCGGCTGACGTCGATGCCCGAGGCGATGCCGCCGCCATGGCGCGTATCGGTCAGGTCATAGGCGCGCTGAAAGGCATCGACCGTCTGCCGGAGCAATGTGATCCGCGCGTCGAGCCCGCGCATCTGCATGTAATTGTCGGCCAGCGACACCTGCAGGCCGAGCCGGACCGCGGCGAGATCCTGCGCACTGGCGCGCGCGTCCGCCGCGCTGGCCTTGATCGAGTTGCGCACGCGGCCGAACAGGTCGATCTCGTAGGACAGCGACGCGCCGACCCGCAGGTCATTGTCGGTCGCCGCCACGCCCGGGCCGAAAGGCCGCCCGGCCGAGGCGCGCGAGCGTTCGGCGTCGGCGCCGACATCCACGCTCGGCAGCGCCTGCGCCCCGGTCTCGCGGAGCGCCGCGCGCGCCTGGTCGTAGCGCGCGACGGCAGCGGCGAGATCGGGATTCGCGCCCTCGATCTTTCCCTCCAGCCCGTCGAGCGTCGGATCGGCGAACAAGGTCCACCATGCGCCGGCATCGGGCGGTGTCGCGGCCACGGGCTTCCACGGCCCCAGCTCCTTGTACACCGGCGCGGCGGGGCTCGCCGGCAGGCTCTCGGGCGGAGCGAGCGAGCAGCCGGCGAGGCTGGCCGCCGCGATCAGCAGCGCGGCCCTAGCTCCCCGCATGATCGCCCCCCGGCCGCATCGTGCGCACCGCATCGCCGGTCTGGAGCGAGTCCGGCGGGTTGTCGATCACCTTGTCGGCGGCGGTGAGCCCCGCGCTGATCTCGACATTGTCGCCATTGTCGCGCCCGATCGTGACGGTCTTGAGCAACGCCTTGCCGTCCGGCCCGATCACCGCGACCTGCGTCCCGTTCGCGCCGATCACCAGCGCGCTCGGCGGCAGGCGGACGCCGGCGCCCGGGCTGCCCGCGCCGAGCGGCAGGCTGACCTGCGCATAGGCGCCGGGCTTCAGCGCGCGGTCGCCATTCGCCGCCTGGAACTCCATCAGCACCGTGCCCGATTGCGGATCGACCGCCCCCGCGCTCCGCACCAGCGCGACGTCGAAGCTGCGCCCGGGATATTCCGGCACGGTCAGCGTGGCGTGCAGCCCGGTGTGGAATGCCCCCGAATAGGCCTGGGGCACGCGCACATAGACGCGCATCCGCCCCACATCGGCGATGGTGAACAGCGGCGTGGAGGCCGCCGTGCCCGCCGTCACCAGCGCACCGATCTGGGTCGAGCGGCTGGTCACCACGCCGGAGAAGGGCGCGACCAGCCGGGTGAAGCCCTGCAGCGCGCCGAGCCGCCGGACATTGGCGCCGGCGGCATTGGCGATCGCGTTCTTGGCCGCGAGATCGCCGATCTTCTCGTCGGTCTCCTGCTTCGACACCGCGTCCTTGCCGAGCAGGTTGGTCCAGCGCGCGGCGGTCGACTGGGCGAGCTCGCGATTGGCCCGCGCGGTCTGCAGATCGGCGCGGGCGGCGGCGACCTGCTGGTCGACCTCGGGCGCATCGAGCACCGCGAGCACCTGGCCCGCACGCACCGGATCGCCGATATCGACGAACCAGCGGCTGATATAGCCGGTGGTGCGCGCATAGATCGCCGCGCTGTTAAAGGCCTGCACGCTGCCCGGCAGCGTCAGCGCGTCGGCCTTCCCCGCCGGCGCCGGATGGATCACCGTGACGACCGGCAGGGCCTGGGCATTGGTCCAGGTCGTCAGCCGGCTTTCCGCGCGCATCCGGCTGAAGATGCCGAACGCGACGATCAGGATCGCGATCGCCGCGACGACGATCGCGATCGTCCGCAAATGGGTCGCGGGTGCCGCGCTCGTGGTGTCGTAGGTCTCAGGCATGCGCTTCCTCCAGCGTGGCGCCCATGGCGGCACGCCTGCTTGTCTTTTCGGCGTCGCGGCGGTGAACGATGCTGAAGATCACCGGCACGAACATCAGGGTGGCGATTGTCGCGACGATCAGCCCGCCGATCACGGCGCGGCCGAGCGGCGCGTTCTGCTCGCCGCCTTCGCCCAGCCCCAGCGCCATCGGCAGCATGCCGATGATCATGGCGAGCGCGGTCATCAGCACCGGGCGGAACCGCGTCATCCCGGCCTCGAGCGCCGCCTTCACCGCGTCTGCATGCTCGGCGAGCCGCTCGCGCGCGAAGCTCACCACCAGGATCGAATTGGCGGTGGCGACGCCCATGCACATGATCGCGCCGGTCAGCGCCGGCACCGACAGCGTTGTGCCGGTGACGAACAGCATCCAGATGATCCCGGCGATCGCGCCGGGCAACGCGGTGATGATCACGAAGGGATCGAGCCAGCTCTGGAAATTCACCACGATCAGCAGATAGATCAGCACGATCGCCGCGGCGAGGCCGAAGAACAGACCCGAGAAGGCGTCGTTCATGGTCACCATCTGGCCACGCAGGGTGACGGTGGCGCCCTTGGGCCGATCCTTGGCGGCGTCCTTGATGATCTTGTTGATGTCCTTGGTCAC
>NZ_JAQGLC010000140.1 GCF_028293085.1 Sphingomonas bacterium | reverse complement strand
GTACCGGCGGCTGGCGCCTCACCGGGGGCACCGGGCTTGACGCTGCCTGGCTTGAACGCGGCGGTTGCCGCCTCGAACATCTGGATGTTGCGCTTGGCGATCTCGGCAAAGGGCGAGTTGGCAAAGGCGCCCTCGACGGCCGATTTGAACTGCTCATGGTTGCGGCGAAAGCTGTCCATCGACGCTTCGAGATAGCCGGGCACCATCGCCTGCATCGAATCGCCGTACATCGCGATGAGCTGACGGAGGAAATTGACCGGGAGCATGGTCTGGCCGCGCGCCTCTTCCTCCATGATGATCTGGGTCAGGATATTGTGGGTGATGTCATCTTCGCTCTTCGCATCGACGACCTTGAAGTCCCGGCCCTCACGCGTCATCGCCGCGAGATGCTCAAGCGTGATGTATGACGAGGTCTCGGTGTTATAGAGACGACGGTTGGCGTATTTCTTGATGATCACCGGGCCGTCGCCCGTATTCTGCTTCTTCATGAAAGAAGGCTCCCGACCCTGTGTTTGATCCGTCTGTATCACCGATCATTGCCGCACCGCAACACGGACCGCGACCGCTACCATTGTTCCTGGACATGTTGCGCAACGAAACCGCAACATCGCCTGAACGACGGGCCGCGGCGCTCGCCGGATTGCGCGCCTATCAGGACGCGCCACGCGGGAAAACGCGCAAGCCGGCGCCCGCGCGATTGCGCAAAGGGCGGGCGCGGCTGCGCGATTACGGCGCGAAGGGAAGCCGCGGCCGGGCGGTGATCGTGATCCCCTCCCTGATCAATCCGCCCTTCATTCTCGACCTGGTTCCCGAGACGTCGTTGCTGCGATGGCTTGCGGATCAAGGGTTTAGGCCGTTCCTGCTCGACTGGGGCAGCCCCGGGCCGGCCGAGCGCGACATGGACGTGACCGCGCATGTCGAGCGCCTGCTGCTGCCGCTGATCGCCAAGTTCGAGGAGCCGCCGGTGCTCGCCGGATATTGCCTGGGCGGGACGATCGCGCTGGCCGCCGCCTGCGCGGTGCCGGTGGCGGGGCTCGCCATGATCGCGGCGCCCTGGCACTTCGCCGGATTCAGCGATGCAGCACGGCACGACATCGCCGAGCTTTGGCGCAGCGCACAACCGGTCTGCGAGAAAATGGGGCTGGTGCCGATGGAGGTATTGCAGGCCGGATTCTGGCGACTCGACCCTGCGCGGACCATCGCCAAATACGAGTCGTTCGGCGCGATGGAGCTTGGCAGCGCGGGCGCCAGGTCCTTCGTCGCGATGGAGGACTGGGCCAATGCCGGCGCGCCTTTGCCCTATGCCGCCGGGCGGCAGATGTTCGACGACTTCATCCATGCGGACCTACCCGGTACCGGTCGCTGGCGCGTTGGCGGCACGATCGCCGACCCCGCCACATTATCCTGCCCGGCCATCGACTTCGTGTCGCTGAGCGACCGCATCGTGCCGGCCGCCAGCGCCGCCGACCTGCCCAACCGGCGCGACCTGGGGGCGGGGCATGTCGGCATGATCGTGGGGCGCGGCGCGCGTTCGCAATTATGGGGACCGCTGGCGGACTGGCTAAGCGGCCTGCCCGCGCCTAGATAGGCGCCAAATTCCAACCGGGAGCCCAAGCCATGCAGGACATCGTCATCACCGCCGCCAAGCGCACGCCAGTCGGCAGCTTCCTCGGTGCCTTCGGCTCCACCCCGGCGCATGAGCTTGGCCGGATCGCGATCGTCGCGGCGCTGGAGCAGGCGGGCGTGTCGGGCGACGAGGTGTCCGAGGTGATCCTGGGCCAGGTATTGACCGCGGCGCAGGGCCAGAACCCGGCGCGGCAGGCGTCGATGGCGGCGGGCGTGCCCAAGGAAATTCCGGCCTGGGGCGTCAACCAGGTCTGCGGATCGGGGCTGCGCGCGGTGGCGCTGGCGGCGCAGGCGGTGGCGACCGGCGATGCGCGGATCGTCGTCGCGGGCGGGCAGGAATCCATGTCGCTCTCGACTCATGCGCAGAATCTGCGCGGCGGGACCAAGATGGGCAATCTCGCGCTGGTCGACACGATGATCAGCGACGGCCTGACCGATGCGTTCAACCATTATCACATGGGCATCACCGCCGAGAATCTGGCCGAGCAGTACCAGGTGACGCGCGAGATGCAGGACGTGTTCGCGGTCCGCTCGCAGAACCTCGCCGATGCGGCGCGCTCGTCGGGCCGGTTCAGGGACGAGATCGTGCCGGTGACGATCAAGGGCCGCAAGGGCGACACGATCGTCTCTGACGACGAATATATCCGCGCGGGCGTGACGCTGGAGAGCCTTGCGGGCCTTCGGCCGGCGTTCAAGAAGGACGGCACCGTGACCGCGGCCAATGCCTCGGGCCTGAACGACGGCGCGGCGGCCCTGGTGATCATGAGCCGCGAAGAAGCCGAGAAGCGCGGCAGCCCGATCCTGGCGCGGATCGCGAGCTGGGCCTCGGCCGGCGTCGATCCGTCGATCATGGGCATCGGCCCGGTGCCCGCCACGCGGCGCGCGCTGGAGAAGGCCGGCTGGAGCATCGCCGATCTCGACCTGATCGAGGCGAACGAGGCATTCGCGGCGCAGGCGTTGTCGGTCGGCAAGGAGCTGGGCTGGGATGCCGAGCGCGTCAACGTCAATGGCGGCGCGATCGCGATCGGCCACCCGATCGGCGCGAGCGGGGCGCGGGTGCTGACCACCCTGTTGTACGAGATGGGCAAGCGCGACGCGAAGAAGGGCCTCGCGACGCTCTGCATCGGCGGCGGCATGGGCATTGCCATGTGCGTCGAGCGCTAGGAGGCGCTTGCCGGCCGTAAGATCGGCCGGCGGTTTCCGTGAGTACGCCATGAGCGCCTGCGTTTGCTGCCCGATGGATGCCGAAACGAGTCCGGCATGACGGTGGAGGGTTGGGCTTTGCCTCAATCGCTCCAGACGCGGTCGAAGCGGTGGCCGAGGCTGGTGAGCAGCTCATATTGCGACATGCCCGACTGCGCCGAGGCCTCGGGCAGGGCATAGTCGAGCGCGAGCCAGTCGCCCTCGGCGAGATCGGGGGCGGCGGTGGCGTCGACCGCGATCAGGTCCATCGAGACGCGGCCGAGCAAAGGCAGCCGCCGCCCCGCGGACAGCGCCGCGCCGGTGCCCGAGAACCCCCGGAAATAGCCGTCGGCATAGCCGATGTTGAGGATGGCAACCTGGGTGTCGGCGGACGCCGTCCAGGTCGCGTTATAGCCGATCGTCTGGCCGGCGGGGACGATGCGGCGCTGGAGGATCTGCGCCTCTGGCGTCGCGACCTGGCGGATCGCGGCGAGCTCGCCGCGCGGGATGCCGCCGTACAAGGCGAGGCCCGGGCGGGTGAGATCGAAGGCATAATCCGGCCCCAGCGCGATGCCGGCGGAATTGGCGAGGCTCATCCGCTTCGCGCCCGTCCGCCCGGCGAGCGGCACGAAGGCGCTGCGCTGGCGCTCGTTCATCGCCACGTCCTCGTCGGCGCAGGCGAGATGGCTCATCAGCGTCTCGATCTCGAGACCTTCGAGCAGGGGCAGATCCTCCACCGACAGGCCGAGCCGGTTCATGCCGGTGTCGATCATCACGTCGCACAGCCCTCCGCCCGCGGCCTTCCAGCGCGCGACCTGCGTCGCGGTGCTGAGCACGGGGCGGGCAATGCCCCAGCCGGCCAGTTCCATGTCGACGCCGCGGATGCCGTGCAGCACCGAGACGCGCAGGCCGAGCGGGGCGATCGCCTCGGCCTCCGCCCAGGTGGCGACGAAGAAATCGCGGCAGCCGGCCGCGGCGAGGCGCTTCGCGACCGCGACCGCGCCGAGGCCATAGCCATCGGCCTTGACCGCCGCGCCGCATGCCGCACCGCTGCTCATCGCGGCAAGGGTGCGCCAATTGTGGGCGAGCGCGGTACCGTCAAGGCTGAGGCGTAGGGGGGCGGTCATTGGACAGGCGGTTAGCGGGCTGACTTCGACTCCGCTAGGGCCGATCGACGGGCTCGCTCCGCTCCGCACCGGCGGGGCACGAGGGCGCCGTGCAACGGGCTCAGCTGCAATCCCAGCTATAGGCGACCCGGCTCCAGTCGCGGCGGCGCAGATCGTCGGCGGGGAGGAGGAACACCGCCTCGCCGACATCGCCCCACAGCAGGTAATCGTCCGACGTCAACCGCAACAGCAGCGGTCATAATCGCCGTGGCGCTCGGCACTTCTGAAATCCTGCTGGGTGAAGACGGCGTGGCCGCCGACATGGTGACACTGGCCCGGCGTGTCGGGGCGCTCATCGAGTGCCTGTTCCAGCGCGGGGAAATTGGGGCGGTTGAGCCAGCCTTCCCACAAGGCGCCGACCCGCCAGTCGCCCCAGGGCGCCTGCTGTACGACCGGCGTGCCGCGCAGCGCGATGCCGGTTTCGCGCACGGAATCATCCTGCCAGGGGGAGCAGTCGCGATCCGCATCGAGCGGCGGCGGAGGCACGAGGCGGCCCTCCCCTGCCACGGTCTCCCGCCAGGCGAGGGTGAAATCGCTCGCGGAGGGATCCTCGAAATCGCAGCCGAACAGATCGTCGCGGCCGACAAAGACCTGCAACAGGCCGGAGGCCGGGAAATCGGGGGTGGTGGGGAGATCGGCGAAATCGATCTGCGCCACGAATTCCTGCGGCCTGCCGCCTCGGCCGACCGGCCATTCCTCGCTGGCGGGCAACCAGGCCGGGCCGCCCAGCCGCGACCCCGCCGCCGCGACGGGCTCACCCGGGACCGGGCGCAGCTCGACCGCCGGCAAGGCGAGCGCGGTGACCGCGTGGTCGAAGGCGCCGACCTCCTCCTCGGTCAGCGGCGGGCCGGGCGGATTGCTCCGCTCCAGATCCTCGCGAAACTGGCGGACATCCTCGCGGATCGCCCGGTTCCGGCGGTGGCGCCGGATCGCGCTGCGCCCCACGGACAAAGCGGCGACCACCAGTACGGCGGTCGCGGCGAGTTCGAGGGCGGGATCCATCGCCATGAGGCCTCAGTCGGCGCTTGCCGTCCCCGGCTTGGTTTCGTGCAGGCCCGCCGCCGTCACCACCAGCGCCATCGCGACGACGGCGATGGTGTACCAGAGGCCGGCATAGGGATCCCCCGTCCGAGCCACGATATATTGGCCGATAAAGGGCAGGAACCCCCCGAAATAGCCGGTGCCGATGTGATAGGGGATCGACATCGAGCTGTAGCGGATGCGCGGCGGGAACATCTCCGACAGCAGGGCCGCGACCGGGCCATAGGTCATGCCCGAGAGCGCGCCCATCGCAAGGATGGCGAGCAGGATGACGATAATGCTGCGTGCGCTCGGCACGACCTTTTCGAGCTTGTAGCCGGACGCGGCTAGCGCCTTGTCGAGACCCTCGGCGCTGGTATCGGCGACGGGCGATCCGCCGATCAGGACCAGCGTCGCCGGGGTGCGCGCCTTGGTATAGGCGACGCCTTTCTTCGAGAAATAATCGAGCAGCCGCCCGCATTCGTCTGCCTGTTTCGCGGCGAAGGGATTATAGGCGCAGGCCGGGCCCGAGACAACGACCGGCGCGTGTTTGGCGGCGCGCGACAGCTCCGGATTGGCGGCGCTGCCCATCATCCAGAAGAGCGGGAAGAGCAGCACCAGCGTCATCGCATAGCCGAGCAGGATCGGCGTCTTGCGGCCGACCTTGTCGGACAGGCGGCCGAAGAAGATGAACCAGAACAGGCTCATTCCGGCACCGGCGCCGACGATGAGCTGCGCGGTGGTCGCCTCCACCCGCATCGTCGTCTGGAGGAAGGACAGGACGGTGAAGGTCGCGGTGTACCAGATCACGGTCAGCCCGGCCGAGATGCCGAACAAGGCGACGAACAGGCGGCGGAGATTGCCGGGATAGGTGAAGCTTTCGGTGAAGGGGTTCTTGGCGGTCTCGCCCGCGGCCTTCATCGCCTTGAACACCGGGCTCTCGTTGAGTTTCAGGCGCATCCACAAAGAGACGGCGAGCAGCAGCAGCGAGAAGACGAAGGGGAAGCGCCAGCCCCAGCTATCCCATACCGCATCGGGCATCAGGCCCTTGGAGAGCAACACGACGATCAGGCTGAGGATGAAGCCGCCGACCACGCTCGCCTGGATGAAGCTGGTATAGAAGCCGCTCTTCCCCTTGCCGCTATGCTCGGCGACATAGATCGCCGCGCCGCCATATTCGCCGCCGAGCGCGAGCCCCTGGAGGATGCGCAGGCCGATGACCAGGAAGGGCGCGGCGAGCCCGATCGAGGCGGCCGACGGCACGAGGCCGACGCCGGCGGTGGCGACGCCCATCAGCGTGATGGTGACGAGGAAGGTATATTTGCGCCCCCATTTGTCCCCGAGGAAACCGAACAGGATGGCGCCCAGCGGCCGGAAGCCGAAGCCGACCGCGAACACCGCCCAGGCGGCGAGCGTCTGGACCAGTTCGTTGCCGGCGGGAAAGAAGACGCGGCCGATGATGCCCGAGGCGGCGAGCGTGCCGTAGATGAAGAAATCATACCATTCGAAGATGGTGCCGAGCGACGAGGCGGTGATGACGAGCTGGATGTCCTTCCGGCTCGGCTCAGGCCTGGCGCCGGGTTCCGGCGCGATATCGGCAGCCGCGATCGTGGCCATTGGTGCTTCTCCCCTTGAGAGCGAGGTTTAGCGGGATTGGGGCGGGCGGCAAGATGGGGTGTGGGGGGCGAAAGCCGACAATCGCTTCGGCGGCGGCGGCCATGCCCTGCCCATGGTGCCATCGCTGGAGGACGAGGCGATCCTCAACCCCTCACGACGCGTGGGGTATCAGTGCCGACGATTGGAAAGAACCGGTACGCGGGCGTCCCCCGTAATGCTGTCCAGGCGGCGCGGCGCAGCGATTGAATCAAGGATGCTAGTTGGAAATGTCATGCAGTTTGCTGACATTTTCTCTCTCGTTACCCCGAGCACAGGTCAAAGATGAGGGACTGTTGCACCAGCCACCGAAGCTCATACCTCTTTTCCTCCAGCCATGTGGCCGCGCCAGCCGACTGCCGTTATCATCGCCTTCATTTGGGAGAGACGCTGTGACCCGACGCTTTCTGATGTTCGTTTTCGGATGCATTTTCGGGCTGTCTCTATCGGTAGCGCAGGCGGCGTCCCCGGAAGATCCGGTCCTGGGGACCTGGAAGCTGAATGTCGACAAGTCGACCTTCACCCCCGGCCCAGGGTGGCAAAGCCAGACCAGAATATATCAGGCCACTCCGGCAGGCGTTTCGGTCTCCTGGTCCGGCGTGGACGCCAGCGGCGGGCAGATGGCGGTGCAATACACCTATCAATATGACGGGCGGGATTATCCGATGACGGGCTCCGCCAGCTACGACAGTTTGAACGCCGTGCGCGTCGACGCACGGACCGTCAGATCGGAGGAGAAACGAGACGGCAAGACGGTGGGCATCGCCGTGCGCACCGTTTCGCCGGATGGGAAAATCCTGACCATCACCGACGACGGTACAAACCGAAAAGGTTTGGCGTTCTCTCAGATACTGGTGTTCGACAGACAGTGACGACCGGTTGAAGGCATCCAAGAGACGCCGGGCGGCAATACCCAGGGCTTGACGCAACCACCGACATAAGCAATACTTCGCTACATGGTGAAGTATCAAGCCTCCGCGATCGACCGAACCTTTTCCGCGCTTGCCGATCCCACAAGGCGGCATCTCCTGCTGCGCCTGAGGGACGAACCCGGGCTTTCGGTTAGCGAGCTCGCCCGGCCCTTGGCGCTGAAGCTTCCCGGCATGATGAAGCATCGGGACGTCCTGTCCGTTGCCGGATTGAACACACGGGCCAAAAGCGGCCGTACCGTGTCGGTCACCCTGTCGGCCGGGCCGATGCAGGAGGCGATGGCGTGGCTCCAGCGCTATGAACGCTTCTGGACGGTAAGCCTGGATCGGCTTGTCGCGTTCGTCGAGGAGGATGGCGAATGACGACCGACAGCCTCCCGAGCGTGACCATCGTGCGCCGGATCAAGGCCGCGCCCGCCAAGGTCTGGGCGGCGATCACGCAGCCCGACCTCATGTTGCAATGGTGGGGCCCCGATGCGGGGCCGACCCTCGGCGTGGTGGCTGACGTGCGTCCGGGCCGTCGATTCAGCGTCGTGTTCCGGTTGCTGAACGGCGAGGAGCACAACCCGACCGGGATCTATCAGGAGGTGGTTCCCGAGAAGACGCTCGTCTTCACCTGGGACTTGCCCGGAACGCCGGAACGGGAGTCGCTGGTGACGTTCCGGCTCGAGCCGTTCGACGGCGGAACCGTGCTGACCCTGACCCACGAGCACCTGCCCGACGAAGCGGCCCGCCATAGTCACGAGCAAGGCTGGAACGGTCTGCTCGACAAGCTACCTGTTTTCCTGGGAGATAACGCATGGGCGACCTGATCCTCACCACCTATGATTGGGTGCCCCCGCCGCCGCGCGGCTTCGTCCGCGACCTGCGCATCCGCTGGGCGCTGGAGGAGGCGGACCTGCCCTATCGGGTCGAGAGCACGCCCTTCCGTGACCGCAAGGCCGAGCATTTCGCGCACCAACCCTTCGGCCAGGTGCCGTGGCTGACTGACGGAGACCTCTCGATCTTCGAGAGCGGCGCGATCCTGCTCCACCTCGGCGAGCTGAGCGACAGACTGATGCCCGCGGATCGGCGGGGCCGAAGCGAGGCCAAGGAATGGCTGTTCGCGGCGCTCGCTTCCGTCGAGGCCGCGAGCCAGCCCTGGTCCTTCTTCATGTTCTCAGGCAACACCGACGAAACGCCGATGCGGAAGTTCTTTGACGACTTCCTCCATCAGCATCGGCTCAAGCACATGGAGACGGTCCTGGCGGAGCGCGAATGGCTGGCCGGGAGCTTCTCCATCGCCGACATCCTCATGGCGGACGTGCTACGCCTGGTCGATCGGTTCGACGGGCTGGCGGCATACCCCGCCTGTCGCGCCTATGTCGCCCGCGCCACGGCCCGCCCGGCTTTCGTGAAGGCGCATGCGGACCAGATGGCGCATTTCGCCGCGGCGGACTGAGGGAATCCCGGTGGCAGTGCATGTCTCGCAGCTCTGGTTTCCGCTGATCATGGCGCCCCTGACGAGCGTGATCCTGCTGCGCAATCGGCGCGAGGCGAAGCGCGGCCTTCCGGCCCGGCCTGGGCCGCAATGGCTGTGGATGGTGCTGTTCGTCTGGACCGCCGGGGTGGTCTTGCTCGCCGCCGTCGCGCTGGCGCTGGGCAAAGCGACGCTGGCGCCCTGATCCTCGCGGCGGCTCGTTTTCGCGCGTTCCGCCCTATTCCGGGGGTTGCTCGTCGTGAACGCCGCACGCCTGCATCAATCGCAATCCATCATCGGCGACACGCCATTGAACCGGGATGCAATCGTCCGGAAGATTTTCGCGCGGAACCGATCGGACGACAGCCTCTCTTGGCCCGGACGAGGTTTCCAGCAAGACCTCCGACTCGTCGTTCCAATGCCGGTGAAGCAGGCAGAGACCGAGGCGATCACGATAGCCGTACCGATCCAGCAGAGTCTTCATTTCACCGACGAAATCAGCGTCTGGCGACAATGGCTGGACATGCTGGCCGTTCAAGTCGAACATCATATGACTCTCTCGTCTTTGTTGCCGAATTTCGATGTCACCACGATGGAATGCGCCATGATGTATTCGTACAGACCGGAGGTCAATCCTGACGATGTGGAGTATGGCGAGCCAGTAAAGCTTGGTTCGGCTCACAGAGCCTATATTCTCTGGATTCTCCTGTTCTTCTCCATTGGCGTGTTACTGTATAATGCGTGGTTGCACGCAAGCATCCTGTGCCCGACCGGAATCGGCGCGGTGCAATGCATCCGGCCGGACCCGTTTCTGAGCAACGAAGTGGCAATTCAAATAACGGCCGCCGTCCTGGCGGCATTTTTTGTACTGGAGCAGATGAGATTTTCATCCTTTCCCGCGATCGGATACGCATCATCTCGCCGCAGGGAAGCCGTGGCGATAGAATCGGACAAGACGAATGCGCGATATTGGAAAGTTCATCTAATGAATATCGGTACAGGCGCTGCGATGATTGCCGATGCCTATTATATTCTGAGACTTGATGACGCGGCCAGCGACAGGAACAATTATTCCTATGAGGCAACCCGATTGCTCATGATGGCTTCCGGCCTGGACGAATATAAAGACTTTGCGCTCTGGAAAATTTCCGCCGGGGGCGCGGTGCCGCCCGGGCTTCAGGTCGATCTTTTCGAATGCGACGACGCCTTGAGGGGAACGAAGATCCAGCAACTGGATATAGTCCTGGTGTACGAGGGACGGATGGGCGACCGCTGGGCCAAGCGCATCGCCTGTATTCCGGACCGCAACCCGCCCCTTGCCCATTAGAGTCGGCGGCGGTTCCCCGTCACCACCCGCGGTGCGGGACGACATCCTTCCTCGACCAGGTCAGCGCGAGGGGCCGGGTTACAAAGCATCTAAGGCCGCGGCCGCATCCGGCACCAGCAGCCGCCCGAACAGCAGTTTCACCCCAACGAAAACCGCGCCCGCGCCGACGATCAGCGCCGCGTGCAGCCCCCAGAACTGCGCGGCCGGCATCACGTCCAGCCAGCCGCCGACCCAGCCAACCAGGGTGTTGGCGCCGAACAGGAAGAGATAATAGACCCCAACGATCGTCGCCGCGATCGCACGCGGGGCGGCGCGCGAATAAAGCGCGAGGCTGACCGGGAAGACGTTGGCGAAGCCGATCCCGTTGATCATATGCACCGCGAACGCGACCCACAGGCTGACCTTCGTCCCCGTCGCCGCGGCATGGCTCGCCGCGACCGCGAGCAGGACGAAGGCAAGCGAGGAGACGAAGCAGCCGAGCGCGATCTTGGTGATCTCGTCGGGCTCGTGCCATTTCGTGCCGTACCAGCGCCAGAAGGCGACCGCGCCGATCAGCGTGATCATCGCGGTGGCGGCATCCAGCGTCGCGAGGAAGCTCGTCGGCATGAGGTGGCCGAAAAAGACCAGATCATAGGAGCGATCGGCCCAGATCAGATAGGCGTTGTAGAGCTCCTGGTTGCCGATCGCACCCACCGCCAGCACGGGCAGGAGCAGCAGCAACAGGATCAGCACCTGGAGATCGCGGCGGGACATGGGCGGCTTGTGAGCGCGTCGCGCCGCCGCCCGGGATGCGCTGTCGCGCGCGGGATCGGGCGGGAGGTAGCGGCGGCCGGCGAGATAGATGCACAGGCCGATGACCATGCCGATCCCGGCCGCACCGAAGCCCCAATGCCAGCCCACGACCTCGCCGAGATAGCCGCAGACCAGAGGCGAGACGATCACGCCGACATTGATGCCGATATAATAGACCTGGAAGGCATCGGCGGTGCGGTTGTCGCCGGGCGGATAGAGGAAGCCGACCTGAGTGGCGAGATTGCCCTTCAGGCAGCCGACCCCGATCACCAGCAGCAGCAACGCCGTCAGGAAGGAGAATTCGAAGGCCATCATGAAATGGCCCGCCGCCATCAGCAGCGCGCCGAGCGTCACCGTGCGGGTCTTGCCCAGCCACCGGTCGGCGACGAAGCCGCCGGCGATCGGGGTGAGATAGACCAGGCTCGTATAGAGGCCGAAGATATGGGACGAGAGCGCCTGGTTGCCCGGCGCGACGCCGTAGAGATGCGCGAGGAGGGCGCGGAAGCCCTCGAAGCCGGCGATATGCTCGACATGGCCGGGCAGCAGGAGCTGCTTGACCATGTAGAGCACCAGCAGCACCTGCATGCCATAATAGGAGAAGCGCTCGAACGCCTCGGTGAAGGCGATGTAATAGAGGCCGAGCGGGTGGCCGAGAAATTGCGGCTGGGCGTGGAGATCGGCCGTGGCCGGCAGGGCCTCCATCTCCTCGATCGCCATGCCGCCTTCGCCCTTCTTCTGCCTGTGACGGGGCAGCCTAGGGCCAGCTCCCGGCGGTCACAATCGTTCTTCAGCCCTTGGCGCGGGGCGCGTTCAGCGCGACGGCGGCGCGGATCAGCGCCTTCAACGCCGCCTCGTTTATCTCCTCGCCCTCCTGGAAATCGATCGCGCGCCTGGTGTTGCCCTCGAGGCTCGAGTTGAACAGGTGCGAGGGGTCGTCGAGCGCGGCGCCCTTGGCGAAGGTCATCTTCACGACCTTCTTGTAGGTCTCGCCGGTGCAGATCATGCCGTCATGATACCAGACCGGAACGCCGCGCCATTTCCATTCCTCGACCATCTCGGGATCGGCCTCCCGGATCAGGGCGCGCAGCCGGGCGAGCATCTCGCCGCGCCAGTCGCCCAACTCCGCGATCCGCGCGTCGATCATCCGGGAGGGGGAGGTTTCGCCCCGGGACTCGGTCTTGCTCATTGGGTCTGCTCCCGTGCGCCGCCGCGCCATCTGGCGACATAAGGCAGGAAGAACATGTACAGGCCGCTGAACAGCAACAGGAAGAGCGGCGGCAAGGGCGAATAGACGATCCAGAGCGGTGGCGTTCCCACGCTCATGGCGACGAAATTCGCGATGACGGTGGCGGTGAAGATAGTCGACAGCCAGCGATGGGTCTTTCGAATCCACAGATTCATGGTCACGTTCCTCCTCGATGATGCGATGCGGATCGATGGGCCGGCGGACCTCAGTCCGGCCGGTCCAGGACCTGCTCCAGCTTGCTGAAGAATTGCCGCCAGCCATATTTGGCGCCCTGATAGGCCTGCTCCTGATCGGGCCGGAAACCCGCCTGCTCCATGCGCAGCTGCGTGCCCGTGCCCGTCGGGGTGAGCGTCCAGGTGACGACGCTTTCGAGGCCCATGGCATCCCAGCTATAGGACAGGGTCCGGTTGGGCTCGACCTCCAGGACCCGACAGTCGACCGAGCCCCAGTCCCCGCTGAGGGTGAAACGGTGATTCACGGCCGGCATGAAATCATTCTTCATCAGCCATTCCTGGATCAGGTGCGGCTGGGTGAGCGCGCGCCAGATCTTTTCCGGCGGATACGCGATCTCCCGTTCGACGGTGACGGAGCGCATTTCAGTCGATGGGGCGTTCATTGATCCATCCTTTTCAGCAAATCTTCGAGATCGTCGAACCGGCTCTGCCAGAAGCCGGCCATCTGGTGCGTCCAGTCGATCAGCGGGGTGAGCGCGCCGGGCTGGGCGCTGTAATGCGTCTGGCGACCCGCCTGGCGATCGAGCACCAGCCCGGCCTGTTTCAGCACGCCGAGATGCTTCGAGACGGCCGGTTGCGAGACACCGGCGCGCGCGGTCAGCGCGCCGACCGTCTGTTCCCCGTCACGGCACAGCCGCTCGAAAATGGCGCGCCTGGTCGGATCGGCGAGCGTCCTGAAGAGCAGTTCGTGGGTGTGGGACATCGGGACGTATAACTCGCTGGCTATCGATCAACCGATAACTGACGGGTTATGTGTTAGTCAAGGGCGTAAGTGGAGCTCACCGCCCCCGAACATAGTCCCGCGACTGCACGATCATGATGTTGTCGCCCACCACCAGCCATTCCACATCCTGCGGCCGCCGGCCGAACACGCCCTCGATCGCGCCGCCGATCGCGCCGAGGCGACGAACCAGGGGATCGGGGAGGACGGGGCGATCGGGATCGATCACGGCCTCCTCCACGCCGCCGCCGGGCGCGAAATGGAGGACGACATCGTCCTTCGAGCGGGTGAGGACCTGGACCGATTCCAGTTCGGGGCGATAGATCAGCTGCTCGGCGACCTTGCGGCCTTCCACGACGCGGATACCGAGGCCGCGCTTGGCGGCGATGAAGATGCGCGTCTCGTCGGTCTGTTGCTCGTCGAACGGATCGATCGTGGTCATCACCCCCGCCGCATCCGCATCCACGCCGATCTGTACCAGCACGGCGGCGCGGACCGAGCGGTGATCGATCCCGGCCATTTCGCGCGCGGCAAAGGCGCGGTCGTTCCAGATCGAGCCCAGACCGTCTTCACCGCCTTGGCCAGCGCATCCGATCCGATCACATTGGGGACGGTATCGTAGAGGCCGGCGCCGTTGAAGCCGTGCAGATCCTCGGCATTGGTCGAGGAGCGGACGAACAGGCCCTTGTCGCCGAGCAACGCGGCGCGGCGCGCGACGATCGCGGCGAAGTCCGCGGCCGGGATGGTGCCGGCGGCGAAGGCGGCGCGGAGCTTCGTCAATGCCTGTTGGCGCCAGGCCGGATCGGTGCGGCGCGGATCGGCGACGGTCGCGGCGATAGACGGGCCGAGATGGTTGGCCGCGACGAAACGGTCGTAGAAGGAAAAGGGGATGGCGAAACCGGGCGGCACGGTGAAGCTCGTGTCGCGTTTCGCGAGCTGCGCCACCTGGCCGAGATTGGCCGATTTGGTGCCGGTACGGCGCACCCAGCCGGCATCCTGATCGGTCAGGGCCGGAAGGCCGGCATAAGTCGCGTCGGCCGGCGGGAGGCGGATCGCGCGGGCGGCGCGGGTGCGCGCGGCGGCCTTGATCTCGGCCGGGGTCGCCATGCGCAACGTGACGATCTCGCCGCGCGTATCGAGCACCACCATCTGACCGGCAAGCTGGCGATAGCGGCGATCGGCATCGGCGCGATAGGCGTTGGGGATGCGCCACGTCTTGGCGAGCAGGCTGATGTGATTGATCGGCGTGGTGAAGGTGGAGGAGACGATGCCGGCGACCGGCGGCATCTGGATCGGCATGATCGTGATCAGCGCGATATCGCCGGGTGTGAGCGCATCCTCATGCCCCTCGCGCACCAGCACCAGCCGGCCGACCGCGCGGCCATGGTTGAGGATCAGTTCCTCGCGGCTGCCATAGGCTTCCTCGATGCCGATCGTCGGCAGTTTCGCCGCGGCGGCGGCCTCGCGCTGCTGATCCGAATTGGGCTTGAAGGTGATGGGCGCGGGAAAATGCGCCTGGAGCAAGGCCATCGTCTCGGCGAGCATGGCGGGCTCGACCACGTCGCCCTCCCACAGCTCCATGCCGTAGCGCTTCAGCCCGGGATAGCGGACGACCGAGCCGAGCAGGAAGCGGCGCTTCGGGTTGGAATAATTGGCCGCGTTGAAGGTCTCGCTGTCGGAGAGAGTCAGGTACTTCGCCTGGAGATATTCGAAATGATAGCGATAGCGCTTCGTGTCGATCCACATCAGGCGCGGTTTGGCGGCGGCGCGATCGATCGCGAACATCAGCTGCGGGAGCGCGAGGAAGCGGCCGGCATTTTCGGTGCGGGCGAGGCTGTCATATTCGGCATCGTTGCGGATTGATGCCTGGGGCGCGGGGGAATGATCGGGCGCGCCGGGCACGCTGCCGTTCGTCTGGGCGGTAGCGGGGGCGAGGCATGCCGCGAGCAGGGCGAACAGGATCGTCAGGCGTTTGATCACGGGCATCCCTCCTGGGCGGGAGGCTGCTTTAATCCGCCGGTGCCGTCCAGCGGGAAGCAGTGAGTATATCGGTCCGGCACCTACCAAAGATATTCCCCGGCGAAGGCCGGGCCCCGGTTACGACCGGCCCGATACGGGGCCGCGGCCTTCGCCGGGGAAGAAGATCAGGTACGCCCGAGCGGCAGGCAAACCAGCCGGTCCTGCGCGTCGCGACCGACGCTCACCTCGATCTCGAAAGCCTCGCGCAGATTTTCACGGGTGAGCACGGCCTCGGCCGCACCGCTCGCCAGCACGCGGCCGTCCTTCAGCAACAACACGTCATCGGCGATGCGGCCGGCGTGGAGCAGATCGTGCAGGACGATCCCGACGCCCCTGCCCTGTTTCGCCACCTCGGCCAGGCGGTCGAGGATATCGAGCTGATGACGCGGATCGAGGCCGGCAAGCGGCTCGTCGGCGAGGAGCCAGTCGGGTTCGCCTGCGAGGACGCGGGCGAGCAGGACGCGGGCGCGCTCGCCGCCGGACAGTTGATTGACCGGTCGGTCGGCGAGATGAGTCGTCTCGGTGGCGGCCATGGCCTTGGCCACGGCCTCGGCGTCGTGCGCGTCCGGGGCGGCGAAGGGCGCGCGGTGCGGGGCGCGGCCGAGCGCGACGACCTCCGACGCGGCGATGTTCCAGTGGACGCTCGCATCCTGGGGCAGATAGCCGATGGTGCGGGCCCGCTCGCGCGGATCGAGCGCGGCGACGCTGCGGTCGCCGAGACGGACCACGCCGAGGGTGGGGGCGATCAGGGCTGCGGCGGTCTTGATCAGCGTGGACTTGCCCGCGCCATTGGGGCCGAGGATCGCGGTGACTCGGCCGGGGCGGAGCACCGCGCCGATATCGTCGAGCACGTTGCGGCCCGAAAGGGTGACGCTCACGCCTTCGATGATCAGTTCCATGACGCACGCCCCCTGAGCAGGAGCATCAGGAAGAAGGGCGCACCAAGCAACGCCATGGCGACGCCGAGACGAACCTCTCCCGCACCCGGCGCGAGCCGGCACAGGCTGTCGGCGATCAGCACGAGCGCCGCGCCGCCGAGCGCGCTCGGCAGCAGGAGCGCGGCGGGGCGGTGGCCGAAAATCGGGCGCAGCAGATGCGGCACGACGAGGCCGACGAACCCGACCACGCCCGTCACCGCGACGCTGGCGCCGATGGTCAGGCCGGTGCCGAGCACGATCAGCACCTGCAGCCGGCCGAGCCGCACGCCGAGCGAGCGCGCCGCCGTCTCGCCCAGCGTCAGCGCGTCGAGCGACGGGGCGGTGAGGAACAGCAGGACCGCGCCCAGCCCCATGAAGGGGAGCGCGGTGCGGACATCCTCGATGCTGCGATCGGTGAGCGCCCCCATCAGCCAGTCGATCACCTCGGCGACCGCATAGGGATTGGGCGCGATCGAGATGAGGAAGGCGGTGAGCGCGCCGGCGAGGCTGGCGAGGACGGTGCCGGCGAGGATGAACTGGACGGGGCTGGGCGAGCGCCAGGTGAGCGCGGCGAGCAATGCCATCGAGCCGCCGGCGCCGAGCATCGCGCAGGCGAACAGGACCAGCGGGTTGCCGGCGATGCCGAACACGATCGCCGCGACCGCGCCGAGTGCCGCGCTCGACGAAACGCCGACCACGGCGGGGTCCGCCAGCGGGTTGCGCAGATAGCCCTGCAACACTGCGCCGGAGAGGCCGAGCACCGCGCCGATGGCGAGGCCGAGCAGGGCGCGGGGCAGGCGGAGCCCGACGATGATGGCGAAGCGGGGATCCGGGCTGAACCAGGCCTGTGGCGGTATCCACGTTTTCCCCGCGACCAGCGACAAAGCGAAGGCGAGGACCACCAGCAAGACAAGGAGGGCGAGCCGGCGCTTCATGTGCCGAGCTGCCGGCGCACCGCCGCCAGGCGGGTGATGGCGGGGATGATCGTCGGACCGCCGCAATTGACGAGATTGCGGGGGAAGGCCGCCTCGACCGTGTTGGCGCCGGTGCGGGCGAGGACGCGGGCGCGCAGGCTCGCGGTGCGCGACGGGCCCGGCGTGAGGATCACGCGCGGCGGGTGCGCGGCGATGGTCTCGATCGGGAGGGTGCCGGTGAAGGCGAGGCCGTAATCGGTGGCGGCGTCGCGGAAGCCGGCCCTGGTCAGGAGCTCGTCGAGCAGGGTGCCCGAGCCGTTGACGAGGTTGCCGGCGATGAAGAGCAGGGCTGATGGATTGCCCCCTTCCCGAACGGACGGAGTGGCAGCAGAGACGGCACGATCAATCAGCGCATTGAGGGCCCTGCCCCGCGCCTCCGCCCCCACCGCCGCCGCGACCTGCATGACCTGCGCCTTGCTCGCCTCGATCGTCACGGGAGAATCGAGCAGCAATGTCTTCAACCCCGCCCGCGCATAGGCGTTGCGCGTGCTGGCGGGGGTGAAGCTGCTGGTCACCACCAGATCGGGCTCGAGCGCAATCACCTCCTCGGCGGTGCCGCTCGTGGTGGCGAAGCGGCTGGCGATGTCGAGCGGGATCGAGGTCGCGCCGGGATCCTGCGAATAATGGCTGATCGCGGCGATGCGGCTGGGGGGGACCAGCTCGATCAGGATCGCGTCGGCGCAGGGGTTGGTCGAGACGATCCCGCCGCCGCCATGCTGCCGCGCGGGCGCAGAGCACCCGGCGAGCAGCAGAGCGAGCGGCAGGATCGCCCGGACCATCAGTTCAGCTTCACGCGGATGCCGCCATAGACCGCGCGGCCGTCGGTGCCGTAGCCGGCAACCGTCTGATACTTCTCGTCGAACAGATTCTCGACGCGTCCGTAGAGCGCGAAATGATCGCCGATCGGCATTTCCGCGCGCAGGCCGGCCAGGACATAGCCGTCGAGACGGGTGAAGTTGCCGGCATCGTCATAGCTGTCTCCGACATGGCTGATCGTGCCGCCCACCGACAGGCCGAACGGCAGCCGATAATCCGCCGACACGCTGACGGTCTGTTTCGGGCGACGGGCAAGGTCCTTGCCGAAATTCGGTCCGGGCGTCCGGTTCTTGCTGTCGATATAGCTGTAATTGCCGGTGAAGGTCAGATCGTCGATCGGCCTCAGTTCCAGTTCGAATTCGACGCCTTCCGCGCGGGCGCGGTTGACGTTGAAATAGGTGAAGGTTTTCGAATCGAAATCGATCTGGTCGCGCGTATCGCGGTGGAACCAGGTCACCCCCGCCTTGGCGTGGCCATTCAGGAAGCGCTGCTCGACGCCCACATCATAACCGCGTGAGCTTTCCGGGCGGAGGTTCTTCGTGCCGTAAAAGCTCGCGAAACGCTGATAGAGCGTCGGCGCCTTGAACCCTTCGGCATAGCTGGCGCGGATCGTCGTGCCGGTGTCGAGCGCCAGCGCCGCGTTGGCGCCGAAGGTGGTGTGGCTGCCATAATCGCGATTGTCGTCATTGCGGACGCCACCGGTGACCGTCAGCTGGTCGATCGGGCGCACGATCGCCTCGCCATAGAAGCTGGTCGTGCCGCTGCCATGGTGATCGGCATCGCTGACGAACCTGCTGTCTTCATGTTCGGCGCCGGCAACGAGCCGGACCTGATCCACGACCTGGAAATCGCCCTGATATTCGTAGCGCTCGCTGCGACCGCGCGCGCTCGACGGGAAAAAGGGATCGAAATTGTCGCGGTTGATATCGGCGATGGTGAAGCCGACCCGGTTGCGGAAGCGGCCTTCCAGGATGTCCGCATGCAGACCGGCATAGCCGTAGATTTCCTGCGTATCGGCATATTGCGGACCGTCGGCCGGGCCGTAGGGCGGCGTCGAGGCAAAGCCATCGAGCGCGACATGGCTGTTCGCATAATAGCCGCGCAGATCCAGGCCGATGCCGGGGGCGAATTCCACATCGACCCGGCCAGTCCCGCCATATTGACGATAGCCGTCGGGCTCGGTGCCGCTCGCCGCGGCGGAAATGCCGTCGGTGCGCAGATAGCCGCCCGTCACCGCCGCGGTGACGGCGCCGCTGCCGCCCGACAGGCCGGCGGTCGTGAACAGGCTGTTGTGGGACCCATATTCGGCGCTCGCCCGCCCCTGCAGCCCTTCGGTGGGCGTCGCGGTGACGATGTTGACCACGCCGCCGATCGCCTGGCTGCCCCAGGGCACCGAGTTCGGGCCGCGCAGCACCTCGATTCGGTCGATCGAACCGGCGAGCAGATTGCCGAAATCGAAGCCGCCGCCGGGCGAGGAAGGATCGTTGACGCGGACGCCGTCGATCACGGTCAGCGTCTGGTCACCCTCCGCCCCACGGATCCGCACCGCGGAGAGCGTGCCGACCCCGCCGTTGCGCGACACGGTGACGCCGGGCGTGGTGGCGAGCAGATCGGCGATGGACACGGTCTGGCGGCGCTCGATCTCGTCGCGCCTGAGGATGGTGACCGACTGGCCGATCTGGTTGCGATATTGCGGGACACCGGCCGCGACGATGATGTCGGGCGCGATGCGTTGATCGGCGATGACGATGCAGTCGTTCGGCTCCACGGCGCAGTCTTCGGCAACGGCGGGCACGGCTTCCTGCGCGTGAGCGGAAGCGGCGGCGAACAAGGCGGCGGTGGCCGCGACCAATGCGGCACGCTTACGCAAAATCCCGGAATGGCCCCCGGCCCCTGTCGGCAGGATGGCGGCACGGCCCCGGTTGATGGTGGAATTGATGGACATGTTTTACCCCTTCGCATGGGGGCCGCGGAACCGGGCGCGCCTCGGGCGACACCCGGACCCGACGGCCCGGTTCATGTCGCTCACTCGAGGCTATGCCCTCGTCCGCCCGGTGCATCCCGCCCGCGCGATGGATCGACCGTGGCGGGCAGGTCTCCTGGCTTC
>NZ_JAQGLC010000053.1 GCF_028293085.1 Sphingomonas bacterium | reverse complement strand
CCACGCGCCCTGGCCGATGGGGCCGAAGGCGCGCGCGCCCTCGGCCTGCGCGGCGGCGGCGAGGGTTGCGAAGTCGACATGCGCGGTCAGGTCCTGCTCTCCCGGAGTCTCGAAGGGGTTGGCGAATGTGTGTGCACGGAGCGCCTGAAGCGTGTCGCCGATTGCGGGCCCTTCATAGCCATAGTCGATCGCGAGTACAGCACCGCCCTGCGCCGCAACCCGCCGCGCGAGCTCGCGCATGATCGCGACGCTGGCCGGCGAGGTCTCGATCACCGATCCCGGCGCCGCATCGCGCAACGCCTCGGGGATGATCGCATCGGGCACCTGCTTGCCCGCGATCGGCAGGAACAGCAGGTCCTGGCAGGCGACGAAGCGCTCATGCCATGCATCCAGAGCGCGCACGATCTGGCGGATCGGCAACGCGTCGAAAAACTCGTTGGCGATAACGATCAGCGGCCGGTCGTCAGGAAGCGAGGCGACATCGTCATGCCATGTCGCGCCCGGCACCCGCTCGGCCTGCGCCGCGCGGAGCACGGGGCTGGTCTCGACGAAATGGACCGGCGGCGTGAGCCCCGCCTTGGCCATCGCCCTGAGCGCATCGGCGGCGAGCGTACCGCGCCCGGGACCGAGCTCGATCCAGGCGATGTCGGGGCGACCGGAGCGGTCCCACAGGTCGGCGCACCACAGCCCGATCAACTCGCCGAACATCTGGCTGATCTCGGGCGCGGTGGTGAAGTCCCCCGTCGCGCCAAGCGGATCGCGCGTCGCATAATAATGCGCATTGGCGGCCGACATGAACTGGGCGATCGAAATCGGCCCCGCGAGGGTTATCGCGCGGGCAAGGCGATCGGCGAGGGGTGCTTCAATCCCCCTCCCGCTTGCGGGAGGGGTTAGGGGAGGGCTGGTTGGTTCCATGGTCGTGTCGTTCGCGGACATGCCCTCCCCCGACACCTCCCGCAAGCGGGAGGGGCGTAAGGAGGTTATGCTAAATCACGCGACGCTCTCGCTCCCTGCGATCGGCTCCACCCGCTGGCGGCGCTTCGCCGAGGTCACGATCAGATAGATGCCGCCCAGGATCATCGGCAGGGTCAGCAACTGCCCCATATGGATGGTCGTGGCGAAGAAGGTCCCCGCGAACTGCGAATCGGGCTCGCGGAAGAACTCGACCGTAAAGCGCGCCAGGCCGTAGAACAGCAGGAACAGGCCCACGAGCTTGCCCGGATCGTAGCGCGCCTTGGTCCGCCAGAAGGCGAACCACAGGATCGCGAACAGCACGATCCCCTCGAGCCCCGCCTCGTAAAGCTGGCTCGGATGCCGCGCGGGATCGAGGCCGCCGGCGATGGTGCGCGGAAAGACGATCGCCCAGGGCAGGTCAGACGGCTTGCCCCAGAGCTCGCCGTTAACGAAATTGGCGATCCGGCCGAAGAACAGGCCGAACGGCACGCAGCCGGCGAGATAGTCATGGATGCGCAGCCAATTGAGCTGGTGGCGCCGCGCGAACAGGATGATGCCGAGCGACGTGCCGATCATCCCGCCATGGAACGACATGCCGCCATCCCACAGCTTCAGGATCTGCAGCGGGTTGATGAACATGCTCGGCGCGTAGAAGATCGCATAGCCGAGCCGCCCGCCCAGGATGATGCCGAGCGTCGCATAGAAGACGAGATCGTCGGCATGGCGCCGCGCCATCGGGGCGCCGGGCTGCGCGATCAGCTTGAGCAGATACCACCAGCCGAGCAGGATGCCGGTGATATAGGCGAGCGAATACCATTTGATGTCGAAAAATCCGAGCGACAGCGCCACGGGCTTGAGCCCGAGGTCGGCGAAATGGATATGCTGCTGCGCGGAGGCGAGGACGGTCAGGATCAAGGCTTTTCCCCAAGGGTTCGCGCCTCCATAAAGGGCGGTAACGACAAGACCAAGGGGAGACAGTGATGCGTACCGAGCTTGACCGGCGGATGGACGAGGGCCTGGCCGCGTTGACGGGCGAGGGCGCGCCGCTCGGGCTGGGCTCGATCGAGCTGAACGGCGTCACCCTGCCGATGATCACGGCGGTCCCGCCCTCGCTCCCGCATTATTTCGCGCATTATACCGCCGAGCATGCCGACAAGACCTTCCTCGTCGCCGGTGACGAACGGCTGACCTTCGCCCAGGTTTACACCGAGGCAGAGAAGGTCGCGCGCACGCTGGTCGGCGAGGGGCTGATAGCGGGCGAACGCGTCGGTATCGCGATGCGCAATTCGCCGTCCTGGATCGCGCTCTACATGGCGGTGACGATGGCGGGCGGGGTCGTCTGCCTGCTCAACGGCTGGTGGCAGGCGGCCGAACTGGCCGAGGCTGTTGCGGATGTCGGCTGCACCATGATCTTCGCCGATCCGCCCCGCGCGAAGCGGCTCGCCGCGATCGAGGGGCTGGACGTGCCGGTCAACGAGATCGACGATCTCCTGCCGCTGGCCCGGGCACTGCTGCCGATCACCCATAGCTGGCCCAGGCTGCCGCTGCCCGCGCTGACCGGCGACGATCACGCGACCATCCTGTTCACCTCGGGCTCGACCGGCCAGTCCAAGGGCGCGCTGAGCGATCACCGCGCGGTGCTGCAGGCGGTGTTCAACTATCTGGCCCAGGCTCTGGTCATGCTCGGCATCGCGTCGCAGGACGGCAACGCGCCCGAAGGGCAGCCGGCGACCCTGCTCAACGTACCGCTGTTCCATGTGACGGCCGAGGTCCCGGTGTTCCTTCAGAGCTTCGCCATGGGCCGCAAGCTGGTGCTGATGCCCAAATGGGATGCTGAGGAGGCGATGCGGCTGATCGAGGCCGAGGCGGTCAGCTATTTCGTCGGCGTGCCGCTGATGAGCTTCGAGATCCTGACTCATCCCAACCGGCCGAAATATAACCTCTCGACCGTCACCGATTTCGCCGCCGGCGGCGCGCCGCGCCCGGTCGAGCATGTCCGGCGGATCAAGGAGGAGATGGGCGGCGGCGCGCCGTTGCTCGGTTACGGCCTGACCGAGACCAACGGCATCGGCTGCGGCAACTGGCGCGACAATTATCTCGCCAAGCCCAATTCCACTGGCCGGGCGTCGGCGCCGCTGGTCGATCTCGCCATCCTCGACGGCAATGGCCGGCCGGTCCTGCAGGGCCAGCGCGGCGAAATCGGAATCCGCTCGGTCGCGAACTTCAAGGAATATTGGAACCGACCCGAGGCGACTGCGGCAGCCTTCACCGCCGACCGCTATTTCCTGTCCGGCGACATCGGCTACCTGGACGAGGACGGCTATCTGTTCATCGTCGACCGCAAGAAGGACATCATCATCCGCGGCGGCGAGAATATCTCGTGCCAGGAGGTCGAGGCGGCGATCTACGAGCATCCCGCGGTCGCCGAGGCGGCGGTGTTCGGCCTGCCCGACGAGCGGCTCGGCGAAGTGCCCGGGGCGGTGGTGAAATACCGCACCGGCGAGGCGCTGACGCCGGAACAGCTCTGCGCCTATCTCTATGCGCATATCGCCGCGTTCAAGGTGCCGCAGCGCATCTGGACCTCGGACGAACCGCTGCCGCGGCTGGGGACCGAGAAGATCGACAAGGTCGGCCTGCGGACAAAGTATCGGCAGATCGCCGCCGCGGAGGCGACGGGCGCGTGACGAACCCGTTCCCCCGCCCTCGCGGGGGAACGAGGATGCTCCTTCCCCCCTTTCCTCAGCCACGATAGAGCAGGGCGATGGCGGTTTCCGACGCACTCCCGAAAATCGACCGGCGCAAGCTGCTGATCGGCGGCGGCGCGGGCGTCGGGCTGCTCGTCCTGTGGGGCGTCTGGCCGCGTCACTATGCGCCGAACCTGACCGCGGCGAAGGGCGAGACCATCTTCGGGGCCTGGCTCAAGATCGGCATTGACGGCCATGTCACCGTCGCGGTGCCGCAGGCCGAACATGGCCAGGGCGTCTATAGCACCCTGCCCCAGATCGCGGCCGATGAGCTCGGCGCGGACTGGCGCACCGTCGCGGTGCAGCCGGCGCCGCTCAATCCGCTCTACGCCAACCCGATGGCGGCCGATGTGTTGTTCGAGGGTGTGTTCGATGCGCTCCCCGCGCCGCTGCGCTCGGGCCACGCGTCGCGCACCGCCCTGGTGCTGACCGGCGGCTCGACCTCGGTGCGCGCGTTCGAGGACGATCTGCGCCAGGCGGGCGCCGCCGCGCGCGTGCTGCTGTGCAAGGCGGCGGCGAAGCGCTGGAAGGTGGATTGGCGCGCCTGCGGCACCGCAGGGGGCTTCGTCGTCCACGGCGCGGACAAGCTCCGCTTCGGCGATCTCGCGGCCGAGGCGGTGCGTGGGTCGCTGCCCAACCCGCTGCCCTTGCGCGCCGGCGACGCCAACCGGCTCCACGGCCAGTCGCTGCCCCGGCTCGATACCCCGTCAAAGGTCGACGGCTCGGCCAATTTCGCGGGCGATGTCCGCCTGCCCGACATGGTGTTCGCCGCGATCCGCCAGGGGCCGATCGGCGATTCGAAACTGCTCAGCGTCGATCGCGCCGCGGCCGACCGCATCCGCGGCGTTTTGTCGGTCGCGACCAACGATCGCTGGGTCGCGGCGATTGGCAACAACTGGTGGGCGGCGAACCAGGCGCTCACCGCGCTCCACCCCCGTTTCGAGACGAAGGGCGCGATCATCAGCTCGTCGAGCATCGACGACGCCCTGACTGCCGCGCTCGACGGGCCCGGCGAACGCATGGCCGCCGAGGGCGACCTGTCGGCGGCGTTCAAGGGCGCCCGGCTGGTCACCGCCGAATATCGCGTCGGCCTCGCCGTCCATGCCGCGATCGAGACGATGACCGCGACCGCGCGCTTCGCCGACGGCCGGCTCGAACTCTGGCTGCCGACCCAGGCGCCCGGCCTCGCGCGCGCCGCGGCCGCGGCGGCGATCGGCATTTCGGAGGACCAGGTGATCGTCCATCCGATGCTGATCGGGGGATCGTTCGGCGCCAATCTCGAGCATCTCGTCGCCGAGCAGGCGGCGATCCTCGCCGAAAAGCTCAAGCGCCCGGTCCAGCTCGTCTGGTCGCGCGACGAGGACATGATGCACGACCGCTACCGCGCGCCCGCCGCCGCGCGCATGTCGGCTCGGCTCGGCCCCAACGGACAGATTCTCGGCTGGCTCGCCAAGATCGCCGCGCCGACCACCGGGCGCGAGCTCGCCGGCCGGTTGATGGCGGGCGACAAGGCAGCGCGTGCCGCGCTTGCCCTTCCCGCGATGGGCGACGGCTATGCGGTCGCGGGCGCCAAACCCTTCTACCGCATCCCGGCCTATGCGATCGACCATCACCCGGCCGATATCGGCGTGCCGACCGGGCATTGGCGCTCGGGCGCACACAGCTACACCGCCTTCTTCACCGAATGCTTTCTCGACGAGCTGGCGCATGTCGCGGGTACCGAGCCCCTGTCGTTCCGGATCGGCATGCTCGGCGGCGACGCGCGGCTGGCGCGCTGCCTGTCGACCGCGGCGGCGCTCGGCGGCTGGGAAGGCGGCATCCCGGGGAGCGGCCAGGGCATTGCCTGCCACAGCTTTCGCGGCAGCCATATCGCCGTGCTGGCCGAGGCGCATATCGACGAGGGCCAGCGTCCGGTGGTCGACCGGATCGTCGCAGCGGTCGATTGCGGGCGCCAGGTCAATCCCGATGTGGTCCGCCAGCAGATCGAGGGCGGGCTGATCTTCGGCATGGCCGCGGCACTGGGCGGCGCCACGACCTTCACCGAAAATCTGGCCGATGCACGTGGCTTTGGCGATCTCGATCTGCCGCGCCTTTCCGACACGCCCGACATCACCGTGGAAATGATCCGCAGCGAGGCCGATCCCGGCGGCGTCGGCGAGCTAGCCGTGCCCGCGGTTGCGCCCGCCATCGCCAACGCGCTCCAGGCCTCGACCGGCTTCCGGATGCGCACCCTGCCGCTTACTCCGGGCGACGCATGACGCTTCCCGCCGGCCATCCGGCCATTCCAACGCGCCGGATCGGCGTCCTGCTGATCAACCTCGGCACGCCCGACGCGGCGGACGCCCGGTCGGTGAAGCGTTACCTTGCCGAGTTCCTGTCCGATCGCCGCGTGGTGGAGATCCCGCCGATCGCGTGGCAGCCGATCCTGCGCGGCATCATCCTCACCACCCGGCCGAAAAAGTCGGCGCACGCTTATGCCCAGGTCTGGCGCGAGGACGGATCGCCGCTCGCCGCGATTACCCGGGCGCAGTCGGCGGCGCTGCAGGGCGCGTTCGGGCCGGATGTGATGGTCGACTGGGCGATGCGCTACGGCAACCCCGCGATCGCCGACCGGCTGACGGCGCTGAAGGAGGCCGGATGCGACCGTATCCTCCTCGCGCCGCTCTATCCGCAATATTGCGCCGCAACGACCGCGACCGCCAACGACAAGGCGTTCGAGGCGCTGTCCAGGATGCGCTGGCAGCCGGCGATCCGGACGCTGCCGCCCTATCATGACGACCCGGCCTATATCGCCGCGCTGAAAACGTCGGTGGAGGCGTCGCTCGCCGCGCTCGATTTCGCGCCGCAGGCGATCGTCGCGAGCTTCCACGGCATGCCGCAACGGACGCTCGAGCTGGGCGATCCCTATCATTGCCATTGCCGGAAGACGGCACGGCTGCTCGGCGCGGCGCTCGGGCGCGAGCTGATCACCGCCTTCCAGTCCCGCTTCGGCCGCGCGAAATGGCTCGAACCTGCCACCGACAAGACGCTCGAGGCGCTGCCGGGCAAGGGCGTGACGAGGGTCGCGATCGTCTCGCCCGGCTTCTCCGCCGATTGCCTGGAGACGCTGGAGGAGCTGAATATCCGCGGTCGGGAGAGCTTCATCGCGGCCGGCGGGACCGACTTCGCCTATCTTCCCTGCCTCAACGACAGTCCGGTCGGCGTGGAAATGCTGCGAACATTGCTCCAACGGGAGCTTGAAGGCTGGAACATCCCCGCCTAGCCTCGGTTGAACGACAAAACAGGAGAGAGACATGGCACGCGTCGCGATCGTCACCGGGGGCACCCGCGGAATCGGCGAGGCGATCAGCCTTGCGCTCAAGGATATGGGGATGACCGTCGCCGCCACTTATGCCGGCAATGACGAGCGCGCGCGCGAATTCTCCGACCGCACCGGTATCGCCGCCTATAAATGGGATGTCGGCGATTATGACGAGTGCCAGGCCGGGTGCGCCAGGGTCGCCGAGGAACTCGGCCCGGTCGATGTCGTGGTCAACAATGCCGGCATCACCCGCGACGGCACGATCCTGAAAATGACCTACCAGATGTGGAAGGAGGTCATGGATACCAATCTCGGCGGCTGCTTCAACATGGCCAAGGCGGTGTTCCCCGGCATGCGCGAGCGCAAATGGGGGCGGATCGTCAATATCGGCTCGATCAACGGCCAGGCCGGGCAATATGGCCAGGTCAATTACGCCGCCGCCAAATCGGGCATCCACGGCTTCACCAAGGCGCTGGCGCAGGAAGGCGCGCGGGCCGGCGTGACGGTCAACGCGATCGCACCGGGCTATATCGATACAGACATGGTCGCGGCGGTGCCGGCGGACGTGCTGGAGAAGATCGTCGCCAAGATCCCCGTGGGCCGGCTCGGCCAGGCGCACGAGATCGCGCGCGGCGTGGCGTTCCTGTGCTCGGAGGAGGGCGGGT
>NZ_JAQGLC010000084.1 GCF_028293085.1 Sphingomonas bacterium | reverse complement strand
TCATCTGGAAAGGGGCGATGGTATTGAGCCGGTAGAGATCGACGAAATCCTCGGCATCAAGCGCATCGAGCGTTTCGTGATTGGCGAATTTCGTCCGCCCGGCATTGTTGACGAGGAAATCGATCCGCCCGAACGCAGCGATGGCGGCGGCGGCCAGCGCGCGGCAGGCGGTGTCCTCGACGATATCGGCCTGTACCGCGATCGCGCCTTCCACCTCCGCGGCAAGCGCCTCGGCGTCGTCGCGGCTGCTGGCAGAGTTGATCACGCAGCGCACGCCCCGCGCGGCCAGTCGCCGCACCACGGCCGCGCCGATTCCGGTCCCGCCACCGGTGACGATCGCGACCGCGCCTTGCATCGCGTCGGTCATGCCTGGGCGCTCGGACGGGCGGAGACGCGATCGTGCCACGCCTTGAGGTTCGCCATCGCGTCGGGGATCGCGATCCCCACGAACGCGGCGAAATCGACGATCGTCAGCAACACGATATCCGCCATCGAATATCCCTTTCCGTCGACGAACTCGCGCGCCGCCAGCGCTCGGTCGAACTCGCCCATCGCCGCGATCACGCGCGGGCGCTGGCTCTCGCCGAACTCGGTATATTGCGGCCTCACGACGCGCGCCGTGAACGGGTGGGTATGCGCCCACACCATCGACAGCGGCACCATCATCCGCAGCTCGGCGCGGCGCACCCACATATCCACCTCGGCCTGGCCGCGCGGCCCCTCCCCGAACAGCGCGGGCTCGGGGTGCTCCGCCTCGAACAACCGGCAGATCGAGACGCTCTCGGTCAGCACGTCGCCGTCATCGAGCTTCAGCGCGGGGATCTGGCCGAGCGGGTTCACCTCCAGAAAGGCCGGGCTCTTGTGCTCGCCGGCGACGATCGAGAGCGTCTCGCTCGGCACGCTCAGCCCCTTTTCGGCGAGATAGATGCGCACCCGGCGCGGATTGGGGGCGGGATTCACCGCATCGTAGAACAGCATCGGCACCTTCTCTCCCTTTTTCGAAGATTGCGTATGGCATTTGGCGCGCGGCTCGCATAGCGCCCGGATCATGACCGCTGCCGATATGCTCGCGACCGACTTCGCGACCCTTGCCGACCTGATCCGCGCCCATGCGACCGAGCGCGGAGGCAAGGCGGCCCTCGCCTCCCAAGCCGGCACGATCGATTATGCGATGCTCGACGCGCTGATGGACCGTATCGCCGCGGCGCTCCAGCGCGAGGGCGTGCGCCAGGGCCAGGCGGTTGCGATCGTCGCAGCTTCGCGAATCGAGTATGGCGCGGTCTTTCTCGGCGCGCTGCGCGCCGGCTGCGTCGCGGCGCCGCTCGCGCCGTCCTCGACGCCCGAATCGCTCGCGGCGATGATCGCCGATTGCGGCGCCCCCATCGTCTTCGTCGACGAAGAGGCGACGGCCGCGCTGGCGGAACAGGCGATCGCGGCGAAGATCGTTCGCCTCGATACGAACGCCTTCGCCGACTGGCTCGCGCCCGAAGGGGCGAAGCCCCTACCCGTCACCATCGCGCCCGAGGACGGCTTCAACATCATCTATTCCTCGGGCACCACCGGCACGCCCAAGGGGATCGTCCAGAGCCACGCGATGCGCTGGGCGCATATCAACCGCAACGCCGCCGCCGGCTTTGGCGATGCGGTGACGATGATCGCGACGCCGCTCTATTCGAACACGACTCTGGTCAGCTTCCTGCCGACGCTCGGCTGGGGCGGCACGGCGGTGCTGATGAAGAAGTTCGACGCGCGCGGCTTTCTCCAACTCGCCCAGGACAATGGCGCGACGCATGCGATGCTGGTCCCCGTCCAATATCAGCGGATCATGGCGCTGCCCGATTTCGACAGCTTCGACCTGTCGGCCTTCCGCCTCAAGACCTGCACCAGCGCCCCCTTTTCCGCCGCGCTCAAGGCCGATGTCGTCGCGCGCTGGCCCGGGCTGCTGATCGAATATTACGGCATGACTGAGGGCGGCGGCACCTGCCTGCTCGTCGCCAACCAATATCCGGACAAGCTCCACACCGTCGGCCGCCCGATCGAGGGCCATGACATCCGCCTGATCGACGATGACGGCGATGAGGTGGCGCAGGGCGGGATGGGCGAGGTGGTCGGACGCTCACCGGCGATGATGACGGGCTATCACGGGCGCAGCGATGCCACGCGTTCGGCCGAATGGTTCGATGCCGAGGGGCGCCGCTATATCCGCCACGGCGATGTCGGGCGCTTCGACGAGGAAGGGTTCCTGACCCTGCTCGATCGCAAGAAGGACCTGATCATCTCGGGCGGGTTCAACATCTATCCGACCGATCTCGAGGCCGTGCTGTCGCAGCATCCCGCCGTCGCCGATTGCAGCGTGATCGGCATGCCATCCGAGGCGTGGGGCGAGACGCCGGTCGGCTTCTATGTGCCGCATATCGGCGTGGATGCCGGCACGGCCGACGTCCTGGCCTGGACCAACGCCCAGCTCGGCAAGACGCAGCGCCTGTCCGCGCTCCATGCCATCGACGAGCTGCCGAGAAGCGCGATCGGCAAGGTCCTGAAGCGCGAGTTGCGCGACCGCCTGACGGAGAATGCCCTGTGACTCCGATCCCCGACATCCTTGGCCAGGCGATACCGATCGAGGGCGGCTTCCGCGCCACGATCCCGGCCGACTGGTTGCAGGGACGCACCAGCTATGGCGGCCTGTCGAGCGCGCTCGCGCTCCACGCCGCGCAAGCGTGCGAACCCGATCTGCCGCCGCTCCGAAGCGCGCAGGTCTCCTTTATCGGCCCGCTCTCGGGCGAGGTCAGCGTCACCGCGACCAGGCTGCGCCGCGGCCGCAACGCCGCCTTCATCCAGGCCGATATCGTGTCCGAAGCGGGTCTCGGCTACCGCGCGACCTTCGTCTTCATGTCGGATCAGCCATCGCGGATCGAGCTCGACGGCAGGCTGGAAACCCATCACCGCCCGCCTGCCCCGGACGCGACGCTCTACACCGGCCCCGACGAGTTCTTCACCGGCAATTTCAACTTCCTCGATCTCAAGGAGGAGGCGACGGGCGATGCGGAATGGTTGCGCTGGGCGCGGTTGCGCGCGTTCGCCGGCCTCGATCCGATGGTTCATGTCATGGCGGTCGCCGACGCGCTGCCGCCGGCCGCCTTCAAGCTGCTCGGCAAGCAGCCGGCGCCGATCAGCTCGCTCACCTGGATCGTCAATCTGCTCACGCCCACGCCGACGACCACGGACGGCTGGTGGCTGCTTTCGGCGACGTCCGATTATGCCAGGAATGGCTGCTCCAGCCAGACGATGATGATCTGGAACGCCGACGGCCAGCCGATCGCCCAAGGCATGCAGAGCGTCGCGATCTTCGCCTGATCCTCCCGGCACGGGAGGATAACTGCGACATTTTGCGACACTTTTGTCGGTCGCTGACATAGCCGCGAGACAGTTGGCGGCCAAACAGGCTCATAGCCCGGATCGTCCGGGGCGATTTCATTCGAAGGACAGATCATGAGGAAGTTGCTTCTCGCCGCGGCCCTGGGCACCACCCTGCTCGCCGGTGCGGCCATCGCACAGGATCGCATGGGAGGCGGCGGCATGATGCAGCGCGCCGACACCAATGGCGACGGCGCCATCTCGCGCGCCGAGTTCATGGCACAATCGGACCAGCGTTTCGCGCGGCTCGACAAGAATGGCGACGGCAAGATTTCGGCCGATGAAATGACCGGCCCTGGCGGCATGGGCGGGCGCGGCCCGGGCGGCGGCCTGA
>NZ_JAQGLC010000064.1 GCF_028293085.1 Sphingomonas bacterium | reverse complement strand
TTCGCGGACCAGGCCGGCCGTGGTCACCGGCTGCTCGTCATATTCGCCGAGTTCGTTCGGCAGGCCGGCATTGGGATAGACCATGATCAGCGTGTCGGCGATGTCGCTCAGGGTCCGCACGTGCGGCCGAAGCTGCTCCGCGCCGAACGAGCAATTGAGCCCGATGGTGATCGGCTTGGCGTGCCGCACCGCGTGCCAGAACGCTTCGACGGTGTGGCCCGACAGGTTGCGCCCCGACAGGTCGGTCAGCGTCATCGACAGCATGATCGGCACGTCGCGGCCGAGATCGTCCGCCGCCTCCAATACCGCCATGACGCCAGCCTTGGCGTTGAGCGTATCGAACACCGTCTCGATCAGGATGAAGTCGACCCCGCCTTCGAGCAACGCGTCGGTCTGTTCGCGGTACACCGACTTCAGATAATCGAAATCGATCTCGCGATAGCCGGGATCGTTGACGTCGGGCGACAGCGACAGCGTCTTGTTGGTCGGCCCGATCGCGCCGGCGACGAAGCGCGGGCGCCCGTCCTTTGCTTCATATTCGTCGGCAAGCCGGCGCGCGATCTGCGCGGAGGCGATGTTGATCTCCCTGACCAGCCCCTCGGCCGCATAATCCGCCTGGCTGATCACATTCGCGCTGAACGTGTTGGTCGAGACGATGTCCGATCCCGCCTCGAGATATTCGCGGGTGATCGTCTCCGGCACCTCGGGCCTGGTCAGCGCGAGGATGTCGTTATTGCCCTTCTGATCCTTGGCGAGGCCCAACGTCCCGGCATAATCAGCCTCGGCCAGCTTCCAGTTCTGGATCTCGGTGCCGAAGGCGCCGTCGGTGATCAGGATGCGCTTGGCGGCTTCGGCCAGCAGTCGTTCGCGTGCAGTCATGGTCATGTCCTCAGGCCGCCGCTTCATGCGCCGGCGCCTTGGCCCGCAGGCCCAGCAAATGGCAGATCGCGAAGCTCAGCTCGGCGCGGTTGAGCGTGTAGAAATGGAAGCTGCGGACATTGCCGGCATAAAGCCGCCGGCACATCTCGGCCGCCACCGTCGCCGCGACGAGCTGGCGCGCGGCGGGATGATCGTCGAGGCCATCGAACAGCCGACCCATCCAGTCGGGAATTTCCGCGCCGCACATTGCCGCGAACTTGCGCGTCTGGGCGACGTTCGAGACGGGCAAGATGCCGGGCACGATCTCGGCATTGATCCCCGCCGCCGCGACCCGGTCGCGGAAGCGGAAGAACGCCTCAGGCGAGAAGAAGAACTGGGTGATCGCGCGGTTCGCGCCGGCATCGAGCTTGCGCTTGAGATTGTCGATATCGGCGCCCGCATCGGGCGAGTCCGGATGACATTCGGGATAGGCCGCGACCGAGATCTCGAACGGATGGAGCTTCTTCAGCCCTGCGACGAGAGCCGCTGCATTCTCATAGCCGTCGGGATGCGACGCGAACTTCGCCCCCGCGACGGGAGGATCGCCGCGCAGCGCGACGATGTGGCGCACGCCCGCCGCCCAATATTCCTCGGCGACCTGGTCGATCTCCGCCCTGGTCGCCTCGACACAGGTGAGATGCGCCGCCGCGGCGAGGCTGGTCTCGCGCTGGATGCGCGCGACCGTCGCGTGGGTGCGCTCGCGGGTCGATCCGCCGGCGCCATAAGTTACCGAGACGAAGCGCGGACCGAGCGGCTCGAGCGTCTTCACCGCCTCCCACAGGCTCTCCTCCATCTTCGGCGTCTTGGGCGGGAAGAACTCGAACGAGACCTGCGCGTCGCCCGCGAGATCCGCGAACAGCGGCGACGCCTGGGCGCGGCGCGCTTCGCTTGCGGGGTCGGGATTCGTCATGCTGCCTTCACCTCGTGCACCGGAATGTCCTTCGGACTGCCCGCCTTGCGCGCCAGCCACAGCTTCACCGTCAACTCGCCGCCCTCCAGCGTCTCGGTTCGCGCCGGCACGAGCCCGGCCGAATCGAACCACGCCGCGATCTGCTCGTCCGAGAAACCAAGCCGCGTATGCGCGTCGCGCGTGCGCAGCTCCTCGCGGTCATGCGGCGCGAAATCCGCGATCAGCAGGCGGCCGCCGGGCGCGAGCACCCGCGCCGCCTCGACGATCGCCGCGCCGGGCTGCTGCGCGAAATGCAGGACGTGGTGGAGGATCGCCGCATCGGCCTCGCCATCGCCGAGCGGCAGCGCATAGAGATCGGCCTGGCGCAATTCGGTGTTCGCGAGGCCCCGCTCGGACAGCTTGGCCCGCGCCAGCCGGAGCATCTCGGAACTGCGATCGATGCCGAGCGCATGCTTCGCGCGACCGGCGAACAATTCGAGCATCCGGCCGGTGCCGGTGCCGATATCGATCAGCTGCCCGATCGACGCCTCACCCAGCACCGCGGACATCGCCGCCTCGACCTCGCTCTCGGCGATGTGGAGCGATCGGATCGCGTCCCACTGCCCCGCATTGGCCTCGAACCAGCCCGCCGCCGACGACGCGCGATCGGCACGCACTGCCGCCAGCCGTGCCACATCGGCGACCGCCCAATGATCGGGCTCGACCTTGCCCCAGCTGTCGAGCGAGGCGAGCACCGGATCGACCTTCGATGCCGCACCGAGCGCCACGAACACCCAGCTGCCCTCCTTGCGCCGTTCGGCCAGGCCCGCATCGCACAGGATCTTCACATGGCGGCTGACGCGCGGCTGGCTTTGCCCGAGCACCTGTGCCAGCTCGCCGACCGACAGCTCCATCGACCGCAGCAGCGCGAGAATCCGCAATCGGGTCGCGTCCGCGAGAGCGCGAAAGATGTCGAGAGCGAGGGTCATTGTCGAAACAGATATAAAGATATCTTTATATGAGGTCAACGGCGCTCCGGAGGAACCGAAGCGCATTGCGCGCGTCCCACCCCTTCGATAGCGTCCGCCACGACGCGCCCACCGGCGCGCATCTGAAAAGAGGGAGTTTGACAGATGAGGAAATATTGGGTCCTGCCGCTCGCGCTCACTGCCGTGCTCGGCCTCGCCGCCTGCAGCCCCAAGGCGCAGAACGAGACCGCGGAAGCCGCCGACACGATCGCCGCCGACGCCAATGCGACAATGAGCGAAGCCGTAAACGACACCAATGCCGCCGCCGACAAGGCGTTCGGATCGGCCGAGGCGACGATGGACAACAGCGCCGCCGCAATCGGCAACGCGACCGATTCCGCGATGGATCGCACCGGCAACGCGATGAAGGCCGCGGGCGACGAGATCGAGGACTAGGGCACAGCCGCACTCCGGAACCGTTCGTGCCGAGCGTGTCGAAACACTGCACGTGCTTGACGCAGCAAGGATGAGCGGTCCCTCGACTGTTTCAGGACGAACGGAAGGTTCAGGTTGCAGATGGCCATTATCAGGTCGGGCACGTTATTGGCGGCTGTCTTCATGCTCGCCGCCTGTCACGGCAGCGACACCAGCCCCGGAGCGGATACGCCCGCCCAGCAGCAGCAGCTCAATGATGCCGCCGCGATGCTCGATGCGAACAGCGTCGACATGAACGCGGTCGCGCCCAATTCAACCAACGAGGACCAGCCACAATGACCCTTCGCCGCCTCGGCTCGACCGATCTCCACATCGCGCCGCTGGTGCTCGGCGGCAACGTGTTCGGCTGGACCGCTGACAAGGACAGCAGCTTCGCCGTGCTCGACGCATTCGTCGCGGGCGGCGGCACGATGATCGATACCGCCGACGTCTATTCGGCCTGGGTGCCCGGCCATAAGGGCGGCGAATCCGAAAGCGTGATCGGCGAATGGCTCAAGTCGAGCGGCAAGAAAATGGGCATCGCGACCAAGGTCGGGATGCTGCCCGGCGAGGGCGGCGAAAAGCTCGCCCCGGCGCGCATCGCCGCCGCGGCGGATGCATCGCTCAAGCGCCTCGGGGTCGAGCGGATCGATCTCTATTTCGCGCATCAGGACGATGATGCGGTGCGGCAGGAGGATG
>NZ_JAQGLC010000054.1 GCF_028293085.1 Sphingomonas bacterium | reverse complement strand
CGAAATGATCCTGGGCGTCGCGATCGGTGCGATCACCTTCTCGGGCAGCGTGATCGCGTTCCTGAAGCTCAACGGCAACATGGGCGGCGCGCCGATTCTGCTGCCGATGCGGCACCCGATCAATCTGGGCGTCGCGCTGATGATCGCGTTCTTCGCGTTCGGCTTCTGGCATACGCAATCGGGACTGGATTTCTGGATCGTCGTCGCGCTGTCGTTCGCGATCGGCTTCCTGCTCATCGTCCCCATCGGCGGCGCGGACATGCCGGTCGTGGTGTCGATGCTGAACAGCTATTCGGGCTGGGCGGCGGCGGCGATGGGCTTCACGCTTCATAACTCGGCGATGATCATCACCGGCGCTTTGGTCGGATCGTCGGGCGCGATCCTCAGCTACATCATGTGCAAGGCGATGAACCGCAGCTTCATCAGCGTGATCGCCGGCGGCTTCGGTGCCGAGGCGTCGGCAAGCGGCGGCGAGACCAAGGAGCAGCGGCCGTGGAAGCGCGGATCGGCAGAGGATGCCGCATTCCTGCTGCAACAGGCCGAACAGGTGATCATCGTGCCCGGCTACGGCATGGCGGTGGCGCAGGCGCAGCACGCGCTGCGCGAGATGGGGGACAAGCTCAAGGAGCATGGCGTCCGCGTCAAATATGCGATCCATCCCGTCGCCGGCCGGATGCCCGGCCACATGAACGTGCTGCTCGCCGAGGCCAATGTCCCCTATGACGACGTGTTCGAGCTGGAGGATATCAACGGCGAGTTCGCCCAGACCGATGTCGCCTTCGTGATCGGCGCCAACGACGTCACCAATCCGGCGGCCAAGACGGACAAGACCTCGCCGATCTACGGCATGCCCGTGCTCGACGTGGAGAAGGCCAAGACCGTATTGTTCATCAAGCGTTCGATGGGCGGCGTCGGCTATGCCGGCGTCGACAACGACGTGTTCTACATGGACAATACGATGATGCTGCTCGCCGACGCGAAGAAGATGGTCGAGGATATCGTCAAGGCGATGGACTGACCGCGCAGGTAGCGCGTCAGGGCTTGCCCGTGCCGGAATCGGCTTTAGCCGCCGGCTTTTTACTGGCCGAGCTGCTTTTCGACGGACGATCGTTTGTGGGTTTGGCCCCGCTCGGGTCGGACGAGCTTTTCGAAGATGGCGCGGTTTTGGCGGATGCCGGCACCGGCACGGCGACGGGCATCGCCGCGCTGCTGCTGGTCATCGCATTCATCTGCTGCTCGACCATGTCGAGCCTTGTATCCTGCGTCGCATCCTCGCTGCTGTCCGCCTGATTTTCCAGCACGGAGACACGCGCTTCCAGTGCATCGATGCGCGCCTCGCGCACTGCCGCATCGGCTTGCAGCTTGCCGTTTTTCTGCGCGGCTTCCTGCTCCTCTTCGATACCCTTGTCCGCTCGCGCGCTCAGCCCGGATTGCAGCCGATCGCAACCGGCGGTCGCGAACAGGCCCATGCAGACGATCATCCTGAACTTCACCGCGCCACCCTGTATCGATCTCGCCCCGTCCTAGCGCCGCTGTGCCGCCGATGCCAATATCGGCCCGATCGCGCTTGCTACCGCAGCGCAACATAGTAGATCGGGGACCATGTCGCTGCCCTCCACCTATCACGCCTTCATCGATTGGATCGGCGATGGCACCGGCCTTCCCGATACGATCCTCCATATTCACGCCGGCATGGCGGTGCTGCTCGTCGCCCGCATATTGAGCGGGCGATCGCTCGGCACCTTCATCCCGCTGTCGTTCGTTGCGCTGGCGGAAGGGGCGAACGAGATCATGGACCGGCTGGAATTCGGATCGTGGCGCTGGGCGGATACGCTTTCCGACATCGGCAACACATTGTTCTGGCCGACAGTGATCTGCATCGCGATCCGCATCCGCCCGATGGTGGTGAAGTCCGCCTAGACCGAGGGTATCTCCTCGACCCGCGCTTCCTTCGTTGGCCCGACCTCACCGCTCTCCGCGACCTGATCGTAGAGCTGCTTCTGCCGCTCGCGCATCTTTTCACCGAGCGCATCGAGATCGAGCTTGCCGTCCTTCGCCGCCTGCTTGGCGGTTTCGAACAACTCCTCGTCCTCCTCGTCGATATGGTGGATGGTCTCCTCGCCCAGCACATGGACCTTGGACTTGAACAGCTCCTCGGTGCCGTCGAGCTGCTCGATCTCGGCGCAGAGCGCCTTGCCGGACGCGTGTTCGACGATGCCCTCGTTGACTTCGTCCTTCTCCTCGTCGCCCAGGCTCTTCACGGCCGGATAGAGCAACTCCTCTTCGATCGTCATGTGGATCGAGAGGCGCAGGCAGATTTCGCGGGCGGTGACGAGCAGCGCGTCGTCTTCCTGCTCCTCCGCCTTGTCGAACAGCTCGCGGAAGGCATGATGCTCGTCCTTGAGCAACGCGATCGCCTTGGGATCGTCCTTGAGGATGCGGTGATCGCCCTCGGCGTTGCGCGGCGCGTATTTGCCCATGATCGTCGCTCCCTTTAGTACGGGAAGCTCAACGGGGGTCGAAGCCGCGCGTTCCGTCGTCGCTCGTCGTGCCGGAAACCTTCGCCTGCATCGCCGAGATATCGTTGCTGTCGGCGCCGCCCTCCGTCCAGGCGAGCGTGATCGACATGCGGCGGTTGCGCGGATCGTAGAGATCGCTCGGCATATACGGCTCGCGATCCGCCACGCCCTCGATCCGCAGGAAACGATCGGCCGCGACGCCGCCATCGGCGAGCCGCTTGCGCGTCGCCTCGGCCCGTGCGGAGGAGAGCGTCCAGTTGTTGACCTGGCGGCCCGCCGTATAGGGCAGGGCATCGGTATGGCCGCGCACGATCACGCCGTTGGGTACGTTGGCGATGGTGGAGGAAACCTCGCCGATCAGATCCGCCGCGCGGGCGACGAGCTGGTCCGAACCGAGATTGAACATCGAGAAGTCGGCGCCATCGACGATATCGATGCGCAGCCCTTCCGGCGTCTCGGTGAAGCGGACGTGGGGGGCGAGCGCGTTGAGCTTGCGGTTCGCCGCCATCTGCGACTGGATCTTGGCCTTGAGCTGCGTGAAGCGGATGCGATCGCGCGTGCGGATCGCGGCAGCGCCTTCCTTCTGGCCGCCGGACGCGTCCTTGGGGATGGTGATGCTCTTGGAACCTGTCTGCGATGCGCGGTGCGCGTATTTGTCCTTGGCGATGATGCTGTCGCCGCCGAACGGGCCGTTCGAGCCGGCGGATTTCTCGCGCATCTCGACGAGCGTGGGGCTGAAATAATCGGCGATGCCCTTGCGCTGCTTCTCGGTCGTCGCGCCGAGAATCCACAGCAGCAGGAAGAATGCCATCATCGCCGTCACGAAATCGGCATAGGCGACCTTCCACGCGCCGCCATGATGGCCGCCATGACCTTCGATATAGATTTTCTTGTAGATGATTTTCGGCGGCTGGTTGCTGCCGTGCGGTGCCCGCGCGGCCACCTTTTATCGGCCCCTGAGGCCGTCGAACACCTCGGCGAAGCCGGGCTGGTTCGAATGGGCGATGCCGGAACGGGCCGCCTCGATCACCAGCGGCTGCGGGTGGCCGTGGAGCGAGGCGATGATGATCTGTTTCACGACATGATAGATCGCGGCATCCGCATCGATCACCTGCTTCAGCCGGTTGGCGAGCGGGCTGACGATGCCATAAGCGAGCAGCACGCCCATGAAGGTGCCGACCAGCGCGGAGCCGATCATCGCCCCCAGGATCGCCGGCGGCTTGTCGATCGAGCCCATCGTCTTCACCACGCCGAGCACTGCGGCGACGATGCCGAGCGCGGGGAGCGCATCGGCCAGGCTCGCCAGCGTGCCGTGCGGCCCCTCGACTTCGTGGTGATGGGTCTTGATCATGTTGTCCATCACGTCCTCGACCGCATGCACGTCGAGCGTGCCCGACGAGACGACGACGAGGCGCAGCGTATCCGCGATCAGGTTGATCAGCGTGTGATCGGCGAGCAGGCGGGGATATTCGGCGAACAGGGCGGAGGATTTCGGATCCTCGACATGCGGCTCGAGCGCGATCGGCCCGTCGGTGCGGAGCATCTTCATCAGCTTCGACACGAGGAAGATCGTGTCGAGATAATCCTGCTTATGGTATTTCGGGCCCTTGAAGATCTTGGCGAAGCTGCCGCCCAGCGCCTTCAGTTCCTTCATCGAATTGCCGATGATCAGCGCGCCCGCGGCGGCGCCGCCGATGATCAGCATCTCGTGCGGAATCGCTTCCATCACCGGGCCGAGCGCACCGCCGGTGATCGCGAATCCGCCGAAAATCATGACGAGCAGAACGACGAGGCCGATCACCGGAAACATGGACTTCGCATTCCCCCTTCTTGTGCAGTCATTCCGTAGAACGGCCGCGATCATTCCGGGTTAACCGGATTTCGTAGCTAACCGGTTACTAACCGGCTCCGGTTCAGCGCAGATAGTCGAATAAAGACAGCTGGCTGAGCTTGGTGAAGCTCGCCTGGGTCGCCGACAGGATCGTCATGGTCTTCTGCAGCTCGGTGAGCGCCGCGGTGACGTCGGTATCCTCGAGCGCGCCGCGATCGATCTCGCGGTTGGTCGCGGTGTCGGTCAGCTGGCTGGAGACCATGTCGAGCCGCGCGGCGCGCGCGCCGACCGAGCCCTGCACGCTGGTCACCTGGGTCAGCGCCGCGTTGATGCCGTCGCCGGCCTCCTTCGCCGCGGCCGAGACATTGCCGCCGGCATTGAGCGCGGCGGCGAATTTGGAGATGATCGCGAACGCGTCGCTGGTGCCGCTCGCGGTCGCGATCCCGCCGAACACGCGCGCGGCGCTATCGGTCGCGGCGATCTCCTGGCCGTCGCCGATCGGAATCGCGGGCGGCGTGCCGGTACCGGAGAAGCTCACCGATCCGTCCGTTGCCACGGTCACCGCGCTGTCGCCGGTCGCCGCGCCGAACAGAGGCTGGCCCCGCGCGTCCCTGGTGTTGGCGAGGCTGACCAGATCGTCGAGCACGCTCGTCAGCTGAGTCGCGATCGTCGCTCGATTGGCGTCAGTCAGCGTGTCGTTATTGGCCTGCAGCACCAGCTCGGCGGCATTCTGCAACCCGTTCTGGATCGCGGTCAGCGTCGTGTCGGACTGCTGGAGCAGCGACTGGGCGAGCGTCACGTTGGCGCCGGCCGCCACATCGTCGGCCTTGCCCTGCTTCAGGCCCGCAAGCCGCTGATAGGCGACGACATCGTCCGATGGCGCGGTGAACTTGACCGTGCTCGATATCTGGTTCTGCAGCGAATCGGCCTTCTGGCTGAGCTTCTGCATGAGGCTCGTCGAGCGGTCGTAAAGCTGGGAAGTGCTGATCTGCATGGGGTTGCTCAACGGATATCGAGGATGGACTGGAGCGTTTCGCGCGCGACCTGGATCACGCGGCTCGACGCCGAATAGGCCTGCTGGAAGCGCATCAGGTTGACCGCCTCGCTGTCCAGGTTCACGCCCGACACGCTGTCGCGCGCGGCAACCGCGCCGTCGCGGATCGCGCTCTGCGCCTCCGCGATCTGCTGGCGCGATGCCAGCGCGGCGGCATTGTCGGAGATCAGGCCGGTCGTGTTGCCCTCGAACGCGCCGGCGGTGCGCAGCGCGCCAAGCGCCTTGAGGTTGCCGTTGTCGCGGGTACCCGCGCCCACCGAAGCGGCGGCGACGCCGCGCGGATCGGTGAGCGCGAGGGTGAGATCGGTCGGCGTGTCGCCCGCCGCGAACATCGCGGCGCCTGGATTGCCGTCAAGGTCGCGGCCCTGCGCCTGCACGGCGTTGACGCCGTCGCCGAAGGCGGTGGCGATGGTGTTGAGCTGTGCGCGCGCCGCGACGATGCGCTGCGCCCCGTCGGTGATCCCGGCCAGCGCCCCGCCCGATGGCACCAGAGCGACGCTGGTCCCGTCGCGGTGGATCGCGAAGGACACCGCGCCCTCGTCGCTGCGCACATAGGTGACCGCACCCGCATCATTGCCCGCGACGAGCACCGGCCCGGTCGCGGTGCCGAGCCGCACGCTGGCGCGGCCGGCGGCGTCGGTCGAGACCGAGACGTCGGTGATCGCGCTCATCTGTTCGAGAATCTGGTCGCGCTGGTCGGCCAGCGCCGCGGCGGCGTTGCTGCCCGCCGCGGTGCGACCGAGCCCGTCATTGACCTTGGCGAGGGCGGTGCCCAGCCCGCTGAGCGTCGTCACCGCATTTTCGGCGGTGCCGTCGAGATCGGCCGAAACCTGGTCGAGCGCCTTGCCGGTCGCCGAAAAAGCGTTCGCGACCGAGGTGCCCGCCTCCAGGAAGGCGGCACGCGGCGTGCTCGCGGTCGGATCGGCGGCGATCGCCTGGGCGGCGTTGAAGAATCCGGTCAGCCGGTCGCCCAGCTGGTTGCCGGTCAGCGCGGTCTGGATGCGGTCGAGCCAGGCGACGCCCGTCTCGCTGCGCGCCAGGTCGGCGCTCGACGATCGCACATCGGCCGCGCGAAAGGTGTCGGCCGAACGGACGATGCCGTTGACGACCACGCCCATGCCGGTGCCGACACTGGTCGAGGCCGAAACGCCGCCGGGCGCGACGACCTCCTTGAGCGCGGTCGCGCGGCGCGAATAGCCGGCCGTGCCCGCATTCGCGATATTCTCGGAAATGGTGGTCAGCGCGGTCTGATAGGCGCGCACGCCGCTCGCGCCGGTCGCGAGAAGATCGCTCACGGCGTTTCACCCGATGGCTCGGCCGGCCTGGTGCTTTCCGGCTGCAGGTTGCTCTGCGATTTCGCGAGGAAATCGGTCATCGCCTTGCCGATGCCCAGCGGGGCATGGTCCGCCATCGACTGGGCGACATTCTGGTCCTGCATCTCGCGGAAGGTGTCGAGTCCCTTGGACGAGAACAGATCGTCGGCCAGGTGCGCCTGGCGCATCGATTTCAGCATCATGCCGGCGAACACCGCCTCGAACTGCTTGCCCGCCTTGTCGAGATTGGCGCGCGAGGAGAGGCGGCTGGTGTCCAGGCCGATGCCGCTGGTCGGTGCCGCGGCGGGAAGGGCAGGGATATCGCTCACAGGACGATCAACTCCGCTTTCAGCGCGCCGGCTTCCTTCAGCGCTTCCAGGATGGCAACCAGATCGGCCGGCGATGCGCCGATCGCGTTCACCGCCTTGACGATGTCGGCCAGCTTGGGGCCGGGATCGAGCAGGAACATCGGGCGATGCTCCTCGTCGACCGCGACGCCGCTCTTCTGCTCGGTCGCGGTCTGGCCCTGGCTGAACGGCTGGGGCTGGCTGACATGCTGCTGCTCGTCGATCCGGACGGTCAGCTTGCCGTGGCTGACCGCGGCCGGGCCGACGCGCACGGCGGAATTGATCACGACGGTGCCGGTGCGCGCGTTGACGATCACCTTGGCCGGCGGCTCGGCCGAAACCACGTCGAGATTCTCTAACTCGCTCATCAGCGTCGCGCGGACGTCGCAGCCCATCGGCGCGCGCACCGAGACCGAGACGGCGTCGATCGCCTGGGCGGTGCCGGCGCCGAGCCTGGTGTTGATCGCGCCAGCGACATTCTGCGCGGTGGTGAAATCGGCGCGGGTGAGGTTGTAGGTCAGCATCGGCGAGGTCTCGAAACCGGTCTGCACGGCCCGCTCGACGGTCGCTCCTTCGGGAATGCGGCCGGCCGAGGGGATGTTGACGACGATCTGCGATCCGTCCTTGCCCTCCGCGCCCAGCCCGCCGACGGCGAGATTGCCCTGCGCCATCGCGTAGATCTGGCCGTCCGCGCCGAGCAACGGCGTCAGGATCAGCGCGCCGCCGCGCAACGACTTGGCCTTGCCCATCGAGGCGACGGTGATGTCGAGCTTCTGGCCGGGCTTGGCAAAGGCGGGCAGGTCGGCGGTGATCAGCACGACCGCCGCGTTCTTCAGGCCCGGATTGACGTTCGCCGGCAGCTGCAGGCCGAAGCGCGAGGCGACGCTCTTCATCGACTGGATGGTATATTCCAGATTGTCGTCGCCCGTGCCGGGCAGGCCGACGACGATGCCGTAACCCGTCAGCTGGTTCGATCGGATGCCCTGAAAGCCGCCCAGATCCTTGACCCGGTCGGCATTTGCCGGCGTGGCCGCGAGGAAGATCGCGGCCAGCGCAACAAGAGCCGCACCAGCCCGCTCCCCCACCCGGCCTCCCACACGGTATCCTCGATGGAAGGCCGGGTGGGGGAGCGGGCTGGTGCGGCGGCCCAGCGCAGCGCGACAAAGGGTCAGCAAGCGAAGCATGGCGGGCGCTTTCATTAGAACGGGCTGACGACGGAGAAGAAGCGGCCGAGCCAGCCCTGGCGGCTGGCGCGGGCGACGTCGCCCTTGCCGGTATAGGCGATCTGCGCATCCGCCACGCGGGTGGAGGGCACGCGGTTGTCGGCGTCGATATCGGCGACGCGGATCAGGCCCTTGATCTGGACGAACTCGTCGCCGCGATTGAGCGTCACGCGCTTCTGCCCCTGCACCAGCATCGTGCCGTTGGGATAGACGGCGGAGACGGTCACGCTGACCTCGCCCGACAGGGTGTTGGACTGGTCGGTCGCGCCGCTGCCGGTGAAATTGCGCGTGTTGCTCATGCCGACATCGGTATTCTTGAACAGGGCCAGCGCGCCGGTGGTCGGCGGCGTGAAGGTCAGCCCGCCGCCGCTGACGAGCTTGGAGCTCGCCGATTTGGAGGCGACGGTGCGCTCGACCAGCAGGATCGTCAGCGGATCGCCCACCCGGCGCGCGCGCGATCCTTCATAGAGCGCGGCATAGCCGTCGCTCACCTGGAAGATCGATCCGTTGGCGGGCGGCGGCGCGGGCGTCGGCTGCGGCAGCGCGGCCGAGAAGTCCACGACGGGCTTCTTCTTGCCGAACAGCCGCGCATCGGCAGGCGCCGATGCGACGGTGACGGCGACGAGAATCGCGGCGATTCGGGTGGCTGACGGTTTCATGAAATTAACCATCAGAGATTTTGGTTAACATATTTCAGCATGTCGTCGGTCGCCGAGATCATTTTTGAATTTACCTCGTACGCGCGCTGGGTCTCGATCATGTCGACCAGCTCCTCGACGACGTTGACGTTCGACGCTTCGAGCATGCCCTGGCGGATGTTGCCGCGGCCGTCCTGGCCGGCGATGCCGAGACTGGCGGCGCCGGACGCGGCGGTTTCGGTCAGGTAATTGTCGCCCTTGCCGAGCAGGCCGGCACTGTTGGGGAAGCTCGCAATCTGGATCTGGCCCAGCTCGCTGGCATCGGTCTGGGGCGGGACGGTGGCCGAGACGGTCCCGTCGGTGCCGATCGTGATCGAGGTCGCGCCCTGCGGCACGGTGATGCCCGGCATCACCTGATAGCCTTCGGACGTGACCAGCATGCCTTCGGGCGAGCGCGAGAAATTGCCCGCGCGGGTATAGCCGAGCGAACCGCCCGGCATCTGCACCTGGAAATAGCCGTCGCCGTCGAGCGCGAGATCGAGCGAATTGCCCGTGGTCTGCATCGCGCCCTGGGTATCGATCCGCGCGGTGCCCTGGATGCGCACGCCGGTGCCGAGGTTGAGCCCGGTCGCATATTTCGATTCGGACGTGCTGGGCGAACCCGGCGCGGTGATCGTCTGATAGGCGAGCGTCTCGAAGGCCGCCCGGTCACGCTTGTACCCGGTGGTGTTGACGTTCGCGAGGTTGTTCGAGATCACCCGCATGCGCATGTCCTGGGCGTCGAGCCCGGTCCGCGCGATGTGCATTGCTGCGCTGGTCATATCCTCGGTTCCTTATGAGGGCATCCGCATCAGCGATGCGGCGCTTTCATCCATGTCCTTGGCGGACTTCATCAGATTCGCCTGGACCTCGTAGCTGCGCTGGTTCTCGATCATGTCGACCAGCGCCTGGGTCATGTTGACGTTCGATCCCTCGAGCGCGCCCGACTGGACCTTCGCGTCCATATCCTCGGGCAGCACGCCGCCGCCGCGGACATGGAGGAGATTGTCGAGGCCCTTCACGGTGTCCGAGCCCTTGGGGCTGGCCAGCTTGAGCTTGTCGAGGACCTGCGGATTGCTGGGATCACCGCCCACCGGCACGATCGAGATCGATCCGTCGCCGGAGATCTTGATCGATTCGGCGGGTGGCACGGTGATGGGACCCCCCGATCCCATCACCGGGAAACCGTCGCCGGTTTCCAGCACCCCGGTCGGGGCGATCTGGAGATCGCCGCGTCGTGTATAGGCTTCGGTCCCGTCGGGCGCCTGGACGGTCAGCCAGGCGTCGCCGCTGACGGCGACGTCAAGTGGACGGCCGGTCTGCATGACCGCGCCGGGCCGGCGATCGGCATCGACCACCTCTTCCGACGCCGGCGTGCGGGTATCGAAGCCGGAGCCCGATACCTGCAGCCGGTCGAACACCACCCGATCGGCGCGAAAGCCGATCGTCGAGGCGTTCGCCATGTTGTTCGCGATCGCGGCCTGAGACGCCATGTGCGCCTTGAGCCCGGTTGCCGCGGTATAGACCAGCTTGTCCATTCAGTTGGTTCCCGTCCGCCCTGAGATCAGCTGCGGATGTTGAAGATGG
>NZ_JAQGLC010000048.1 GCF_028293085.1 Sphingomonas bacterium | reverse complement strand
TGGCCTGGGCCGAAGCGGGGCTGCCGATGGTGCCCGAATCGAGCGTCCCGGCGCGCGACGGGGCCGGCCGCACGGTCTGGGTCACACGCTCCCGGCCCAAGGTGGACCGCATCGCCTGCCCGTGGCTGATCCGCCGCTTCGTCGATCCCGCCGCGGTCTTCCTGTTCGTCGCGCCGGCCGAGGTGCCTGGCGTGGCCGAGCGAATGGGCGCGACGCCGTTCGACATCGAGGGCGACGGCGTGCGCTGGAGCCACCGTGGCGAGCTCTGTACCTTCGACGTGATGGTCGAGGAATTCGGGCTGGGCACGATCGAGCCGCTGCGGCGGCTCGCGGCGATCGTGCGCGGCGCGGACACCGGCCATCCCGAGATCGCCCCCGAGGCGGCCGGGCTGCTTGCCGTCTCGCTCGGCCTGTCGCGGATATATGCCGACGATCTGGAGCAGCTCGAGGCCGGCATGGCGATCTATGACGCGCTGTACCGCTGGTGCCGCGATGCGACCGGCGAGACGCACAACTGGACATCGCACCAGCCGGCCAAAGCGAAGGACCGGGCATGAGCGCGGCACAGGCCGGGGCGACGCCCCCCGCTGCGGTCCGACCGCGGCCGGCCGAGGTCTCGGTCGGCGAGGCCTTCCTGGTATGGCTGCGCATCGCCGCGCTCTCGTTCGGCGGGCCCGCCGGGCAGATCGCGATGATGCACAAGGTGCTGGTGGAGGAGAAGCGCTGGATCGGCGAGCACCGGTTCCTGCACGCGCTCAATTACTGCATGCTGCTGCCCGGGCCGGAGGCGCAGCAGCTGGCGACCTATATCGGCTGGCTGATGCACCGCACGAAGGGCGGGATCATCGCGGGCGGCCTGTTCATCCTGCCCGGTGTCCTCTCGATCATGGCGTTGAGCTGGATCTATGTGCTGTTCGGCAAGGTCGGGATCGTCACCGCACTGTTCTTCGGGCTGAAGGCGGCGGTGCTGGCGATCGTGTTGCAGGCGGTGGTGCGGATCAGTTCGCGGGCATTGAAGAACCGGGTGATGCTCGCAATCGCGGCGATCGCCTTCGTCCTGATCTTCTTCGCGCGCGTGCCGTTCCCGGCAATCGTGCTGGCGGCCGGGCTGATCGGCTGGCTCGGCGGTCGCGCCGGGCTGGCGGTGTTCCGCGTCGGCGGCGGGCATGGCGCGGGCAAGGGCGCGATCGTCGAGGACAGCGAGACTTTGCTCGGCGAGGAGCTGCCGGCGCATGCTCGGATGAGCAAGGCGCAGGCGTTCCGGATCGCCGGCATCTGGCTGGCATTGTGGCTGGTGCCGGTCGTCATCCTGCTGCTGTGGCTGGGGCCGGTAAATGTGTTCAGCCAGATCGCGACCTTCTTCTCGACCATGGCGATGGTGACATTCGGCGGCGCCTATGCCGTGCTCGCTTATGTCGCGCAGGAAGGGGTGCAATCCTATCACTGGCTGCAGCCGGGCGAGATGCTCGACGGGCTCGGCATGGCGGAGACGACGCCGGGGCCGCTGATCATGGTGCTGCAGTTCGTGGGGTTCATGGGCGCCTATCGCACGCCCGGGATGCTGCCGCCGCTACTGGCGGGCACGCTGGGCGGGCTGCTCGCGACCTGGGTGACCTTCATTCCCTGTTTCCTGTGGATTTTCCTCGGGGCGCCGTTCATCGAGCGGTTGCGCGGCAATGCCGCGGTCGCGGGGGCGCTCTCGGCGATCACGGCGGCGGTGGTCGGCGTGATCCTGAACCTCGCCATCTGGTTCGCGGTCCACACCATCTTCCGCACGGTGCGGCCGTTCGCGGCAGGGCCGCTGCGGTTCGACCTGCCGATCGCGTCAAGCGTCGATCTCTGGGCCTTGTCGCTGTCGGCGGCTGCGATCGTCGCGGTGCTGCGCTTCAGGGTGGGGACCATCCCCGTGCTCGCTGCAACGTCCGCCGCGGGTATCGCGCTCTATCTTGTCGGGCTGACCGGCTGACGGCCGCCACATCGGGTCCGGCGCGGCGTCACCGCGCGTTCAATGGTGGCACTTGCCGTTGATCGGACCGGCGACCGCGCGATGAAGCGCGCGCAATCGCGGCAGCAAGCCCGTCGTCGCCAGCCCGATCGCGATGCTGCTGCCCTCCGCAGTGCCGTCGATGCGCCTGATATCCTCCCGCCCCGTCTCGCGGCCGCAGAGATATTTATAGGGCCCGCCGGGCAATGCGGCGATGATCCCGGTCGTCTCGACCGTGCCGAGCGGTATCGCGTCGACCCGGGCCTGATCCTGCAGGGCATGGCCCCTCCAGCCGATCCCGGGCGCACCGCCGACGGCGCGGAGGAAGGTGGGCGCGATGTCGATCTGGCTGACCAGCTTATGATCGGGATAAGCGGCGCCCGAGGCGTCGTAGACCAGGATCGGGATCGAGATCGCCGACTGATCGGGTGGCCCGCCATGATAATAGCGACCCTGCTCGCCGAGCCGCTCGCCATGATCCGCGGTGATGACGACCAGCGCATTCTTGAGCAGGCCCTTTGAGTCCAGCAGGGCGAAGACACGGCGCAGCATATCGTCGGACTGCCTGACGCGGCCGTCATATTGCCGGACGAAGGCGGGGTCCCGTGTCGCGGCCGCTGGCCCGCTCTGAAGCGGCGCGCCGGGACGAAAGGGTGGCTCCACGAACGCGCCCATATGGGCCGACATCAGGTGGAGATAGAGGAAGCTGTGCCGCGGATCCGGGAACGTCGTGTCGCGGAGCACGCCGAGCACGAAGCGATCGTCCGGCTGGCTCGTCGTCGGCTGGTCGCGCGACAGGCTGGTGTGTTGCGCATAATAGCTCATCAGCATGGCGAAGCTGCTGTGGTTGCCGCCCAGGATGAGATAGTTGCGATAGCCGTAGCCCGACAGGACGTCCGGCACGGTTTCCGGGCTCTTGCCGAAATTGTCCCAGCTTCGCGACGTCAGCACGCTCATGATGCCACAGGCGGAAAAGGTGCAGGTGGCATAGGGTGCGGGCAGTATGTGAAGCGTGCCGCGCCGTTTCAGCTCGCGGAGGAAGGGCGTGGTGTCGAGCGTCGGATCATAGACCCCCATGCGTTCGCGTCGGAGCGCGTCCACGACGATCAGGATCAGCGGCCTCGGATGGGCAAGCGGCATGATGCGGGCGGGGGCGGCGTCCCTTTTTGGACGGCTGTATCGCAGCTCGGACGGCGCCATCTGGAAGGCGGGAGTCAGCCCGGCATGGAAGGGTTCCAATCGCCACTGACTGCCCGGCGCGAAGCGCATGAGCAGCAGAAGCAGGATCAGATACAGCGTGACCGGCCACATCGCCGAGATGCGGCGGCGAGGCGCGATCGGAATGGATGCTGCAAACAAGGCGCGGGCCATGGCCGCGAGATGCGGCGCCACCGGCACGTACAGGGCGATGTGCAGGGCAAGCAGGGCTGCGAGCGTCGCGAAACCGGTCCAGCGACCGACATCGATGCTCCCCAGCAAGGCGAGCACGAGGCCGGGATCGGTGATCGCGAGCCAGACGGGTGCGTGCATGGCCGCATAATGATGCATCGCATATTGCGACGCGTCGAAGACGGTGGACACCGCATGCGCGGTGCCGAGCAGCAGCGCGGCGGCCGGCGCGGCGATCGCCCGACCGTGCCGGCGGACCGGAAGGCAGGCGACGATCGCGGCGATGCCCAACAGGATGGCCGCGAGAATCATGCCGTGAAGAAAGGCGCTGAATCGCGTTTCGCGGAAGAAGGCGAAGAAGATCACCATCCGGCCAACATTCTGGACCAGCAGCAAGGCGACGAGGAACAGCAGATAAAAGCCGCGCCACCCCGCGACGCGAAAGGCGGGCCAGGGCGTCACGGCGTCTTCTGTAGAACCGGCGCGCTGCATCGACGTCCCCCTGGGGACGCCGCATCCCATGGCCGCCCGCGATCGGTCAACCCGGCGCTGGCGAGTGGATTACCCGTCACGGCGAAACTTCGTCACCGCGCGGCCTGTCCCCCGGGCCACCGCGCCGCGAACTCAAAAGCCGGGAGATTCGCGGAAGAGTGGATGCTGGAGCAAGTCCGGCATGACGGGAAGGGTTAGTCGCGGACGATCGAAGGGCGAATTTACCCCGCCGCTTTCGCCAGCCCCTTCGACAATTGCAGCGCGCCGTTGAGCCGGGCCTTGGGATCGCCCCAGGCGCGCGTCACCACCAGCTTGCCGTCCGGACGCAGCTTCGCCACGCCCTCGAGGCGCGTGACCCAGGCGAGCAGGCCGTCGATGTTCGGCGGCTTGTCGTCGTGGAAGCTGACCAGGGCACCGCGCGGGCCGACATCGATCTTCGAGACACAGGCTTTCTTGGCGTTGAGCTTGATCTCAATGACTCGGATCAGGTTCTCAGTCGGATCGGGCAACGGGCCGAACCGGTCGATCAGCTCCGCGGCAAAGGCCTCGATCGCGTCCAGCTCGTCCAGAT
>NZ_JAQGLC010000025.1 GCF_028293085.1 Sphingomonas bacterium | reverse complement strand
ATCCACAGCGGCTTGGTCATCCCGCCCTTGAGATGCCAGTACCAGGCAATCGTCATGAAGCAGTTGGAGGCGATCAGCAGCAACAGTGTCGGCATAAGCGGAATCCGTATCGGTAGACCCGCCGATCTAGCCTAGTTCGACGTGCATGCCAGTGGGGGCAGCTTCGGCTTGGTGAAGGTCGCCGCCTTGCCCTTGCCACGCAGCTCATAGCCGCCGCCCGCATACCAGATGCCGGAGGCCGGCCGCTGCCCCTTCAGCACCGCGATCACCTTGCCGCCCGATTGCACCGTCGCGCTGTCGGATCGCCGGTCGAAACGGACATTGATCCGGCTGCCGTCGATGCAGCGATAGGTCGCCATCACGATAGCGCCGGCCATGCGACCCTCGGCAACCGGGGGTGGGTTTGCGCCCGGCCGCGGCTTGATGTCGATGCTGCGGATATGCCAGCTCTTCTGCGCCGCCGTGGCGCCGTCGATATCCCCGACGCGGTGGAGCGTGACGCTGCCCAGCATGTTGACCGGCGTCGCCCCCTGCTTCAGCCGGCCATAGACCTGCACCGGAACCGTGACGTAGCGCTGCCCGGCGCCGGCATCCACATCGCCCGGCGCGCCGACATTGGCGTGATATTGGAAATATCTGGCGAAGCTCGCCGCGAAGGCCTGCGGGCTCATGCCCGATGCCTTGCCGCCATCGTCCCACAGCGTCCACGCCTGGCGGTATTTTCCCTCGCCGAGCAGCGCATAATAGGTCTGGACGACATTGGCCGCGCCCTGCGCGCTGTCCGGCGTGAACGGCGCCTCGGAAATCGGCGTGCGATCGTCGGGCAGGCCGCCCGGCGTGCCCGGCTCGGGCGGCGTCAGCGGCGCGGGGGCCCCGATCGCGCCCGGGGCGACCTCACCGGCCGAGCCGTTTTCCGCCTCCGCCGCCTGGCTGTTGGCATAGGCATCGACGCTGCCCTGCGCCTGGGTGGCCGCCGCGTTGATGTCCACCGGGGTGGCATTGCCGGCGAAATCCTTGCCCGACGAGCAACTCGCGGCGAGCAACAAGGGGAGCAGGGCGAGGTAACGCATTGATCACCCTTGTCGGTTGGCGGGGAACATTGTCAACGCGGGGCCGCGCGGCAACGTTCCCCCCATATCGGTCATTTCGCCGCGTCGAAATTCCGGAACTGCTCGTTGCCGACAAAGCCGAGCCTGGTGATTCCGGCGCGCTTGATAGTGGCCAGTGTCTGGTCGAACCGCTCGTAGCGCGCGGCACCGTCGGTGCTGAACTGCAGCTGCGCGTCCGGATCGGCGCGAATCGCGTCGAGGCGGCCACGCAACGACGCCGCGTCGATCGGCATGCCGTCAAAGGCCAGCTGCCCGGCAGCGTCGAGATGGATGCGGTGGATCCCGGCCTTTTCGGGCGTTCCAGGCCCCTGGGGCAGATCGATCGGCACCTTATGCGTCATCATCGGGATGGTCATGATCAGCGTCACGATCAGGACGAGCAGCACGTCGATCAGCGGCGTGATGTTCATCGCGGCAAAGGGTTCGGGCTCGGTGATCCGTGACGGCCGGAATGTCAGTGCGCGTGCAGTCATGACGTCCTCCTGAATTGGTGACGTTACACCATATCATTATCGAAATGGCCGGCAAGCGATGATTTAAGAGGTGCCCCGCTTTGCTCGTCGTGAGGTGGAAGGCGCCATGGGACGGTCACATGCCCGGGCGGTGGCTCATTGAATCAACCGCCCGATCGGCTTGGGCAGCGCCTGTTGGATAATTTTCGGAGATTGCAATTAACGGGCCGGGCCACCGGCGAAAGCCGAGCGAAAATTTCAGTTATATCATTGATTGTACGTGATTTAATATCGCGACGCTGAGTCAGCAATTCTCGTATTTCCAGTTTCGCCTTTTGCCCTCGCGGAGCATCGCGATCGCCTCGACCAGGCGCTTTGCCCTGGTCTCTGGCCGCTTGGCTTCGCCGATCCATTCGCAATATTCGCGCCTGCAGCTTGGCGGAAAAGCGTTGAAGGTCGCGGCCGCCGCGTCGTCGCCCGCCAGCGCCTCGGCCAGTTCGGGTGGGACCTCGGCCTCGGGCTTGGGCGCGCGCCCGGCGCGCTGCGTGCGGGCAGGCTTTACGCCCGACTCGATCAACGCCATCGCTTCGCGGATGCTCTTGTCGAGCACGGCATCACCCGGCAGGTCGGACAGCGCGGTGATCCTGCCGAACTGGCCCATGGCATCGCCTTCGCTGCCGGTCGCCAGTGCGGCCCGGTCCCAGAAACCGAAGGCGGCGTGCGCCTTGAACGCCGCCATGTTCGCCAGCGGCCGTCCGCGATAGCTGAAGGCGGGCATGCTCCATTTGACGCTTTCCTCGACGTCCGGGCAGACGGCGTGGATGCGCGCGCGCAGATGGTTCAGGATCGGCCTGGCGAACGCGGCGCGCGCGTCGATATAGGCGTCGATACGGGGATCGGTCGGCATGGCGGAACTCCCTCCCGCCGATCCTATGCAAGGCGGGCGTGACGGGTCAATCCGCGCGGCTTCGCGGGTTCAGGGATTCAGCGCCTCGCTGTCGGCGTCCCCCAGGTCATCCTCATCGACATCGTCCTTGTCGAAATCGTCCTGGAGATCGTCCTCGACGAGATCGTCCTCGTCCTCGTCGGCATCCTCGTCCTCGTCGCCGATTTCGTCGCTCTCCATTTCGAGATCGTCGTCATCGTCGTCATTGCCGGTATCGGGAATGAGATCGGTCAGGACCGTGCCGTCGGTCGGGCCGTCGCGCGTCACCTCGAGGATCTCGGCGCGCTGGCTCTCGTCATAGCCTTCCTCGTCGAAACCGTCGTCGCCGGGGCCTTCGCCCGGCACCTGATAGCCACCCATGCTCATCGTCCGTCTCCCAGCCGCCCGATTGCGGACTCATCGACGCGAACGAGACTACACCCTTGCGGTTCCCCCGTCTGCGACGAAGCGCCGCTCAATGCGGCCGGAACAGCCGTCCGCGCTCGGCAATCGTGACGATGCCGAGCGAAACCAGGCCGCAACACAGGAAGCCGAGGTGCAGCGGCAGGGTCGTCCCCGCGAAGGACTGGCCGATCAGCGTGCCGATCAGCGCGCCGCACGTCACGTTGATGAAGCCCTGGATGCTGGAGGCGGTCCCGGCGATCGCCCCCATGTCCTGCATCGCCATCGCCCCGAAATTGGCGCTGGCGAGGCTGAAGCAGCCCATGGTCAGCGCCTGCAGCACGACGAACAGGATCAGGTTTTCGGTACCGAACGACAGGATGGCCACGTTGATCAGCGAGATCGCGATCATCGCCACCAGCGCCGAATGCGACAGAAAGCGCGAGCCGAGCCGCATCACCACCCGCGAGTTGAGCAGGTTCGCCACGGCCATCATGCCCGCGGTCCCCGCGAACACCAGGTTCAGATGCTCGCCGGCATGGAACACCGTCGTCACGATCTGCTGTACCGAGGTGATATAGCCGAACAGCGCGCCCTGGAGCGCGGTCGCGGCGAGGGTATAGCCGAGCGACCAGCGGTCGGTGAGCGTCATGCGATAGCCCTGGATCAGGCGCCCGACCGAAAAGGGCACGCGCTCGCCTGCCAGCGTCTCGGGCATGCGCAGGATGAACCAGATCAGCACGATCGCGGTCAGCACGCCGATCACGCCGAAGATCAGCCGCCACGAGCCGAAGAACAGCACGAACTGCCCGAAGGTGGGCGCCAGCACCGGCACGATCATGAAGACGATGACGACCAGGCTCATCACTCGCGCCATCGGCCGGCCCGAATAGCAATCGCGCACGATCGCGACCGTCACAACGCGAGTCGCCGCCACCGCGATGCCGCCGAACAGCCGCGCCGCGAGCAGCAGCTCGAAGCTCCCCGACAGCGTGGCCACGACATTCGCGACCGCATAGGCCAGCAATGCCGCGATCATCACCGGCCGCCGCCCGAACCGGTCGGACAAGGGCCCGTGGATCAGCTGCCCTGCACCCAGCCCGGCCAGGTAGATGCCGATGATGAACTGACGCTCATTCTCGGTCACCACGCCCAGCCGCGCGCCGATCGCCGGCAGCGCGGGCAGCATCGCATCGACGCCGATCGCCCCAAGCGCCATCAGCGAGGCGACCATCACGACGAATTCGCGAAAGCCGAACGGAGCCGTGTTGGTGGATTCGGTGGAGGAAAGGGCAGTCATGCCGAGCCTCTTGCAGATGCACCCTGCAAGGTCACCCCCTTTGCTGGAAAAGCTTGACGCTCCGCCGAGCCGGGCTTAGTGTATTAGTCAACTAATTCACTCAGGAGTCGCCTCATGCTTCGCCCGCTCGCCGCCGCATTGATCCTCACCGCCGGCCTTTCCGCCTGTGGCGATTCGAAGGACGGGACCTCGATCTCGATCAATTCCACCGACAGCGACGGCAATGTCGTCGCCAGCATGGACGGCAATACGGGCGCGGTCTCGATCAACACGCCAGGCTTTTCGGGCAAGCTCAACCTGCCCAAGCTGCACCTCGATTCGCAGGATTTCGAGATGAACGGCGTGCATCTTTATCCGGGCTCGACGATCTCGGGCATGAATGTCGAGGCGCATAGCGACGGCAAGGCCGGCAAAGACGACGATAATGGCAGCGTCCGGGTAAGCTTCGCCAGCCCCGCCGCGCCGGCCAAGGTTCGTGACTGGTTCCAAGAGAAACTGAGCGCCGCGGGCTTCACCCTTTCGCCGAACGGCAACGGCCTTGTCGGTACTACCGACGAGAAGAAACCCTTCAAGCTCGACCTGACCGCGGACGGCGCGGACAAGTCCAAGGGCACGCTGACGGTCAACTGACGCTAACCGTCTGCTGCGGAACGCATTGATCCACGCACTGTTCGTGCCGGGGGGATGGCGCTATCATGCCCGATTAGCCATCACGGACACCCTCTCATGCTCGACACCCCTTCCGCCCAGGTCCCCGCATTGTCGCTGAATGACGAGGCGGCCGATCCCGACGCCTTTGCCGCCGCGCTCGGCGGCTCATTCGAACGCTTCGGCTTCGCGGTTATCGCCGATCACGGCGTGCCGCAGCAGCTGATCGATCGCGCCTGGGAAGAAACCAAGACGCTCTTCGCGCTGCCCGAGGAAGAGAAGCGCAGCTATTTCACCCCGGCCGGCGGCGGCCAGCGCGGTTACACCCCGTTCAAGACGGAGATCGCCAAGGACGCCAAGCATGTCGACCTGAAGGAATTCTGGCATGTCGGCCGCGACCTGCCGGCCGATCACCGCTTCGCCGCCGACATGCCCGCGAACATCTGGCCGACGCGGCCCGAGGGCTTCAAACCGGTGTTCCTCGAGCTGTTCGAGGCGTTCGACCGCGCCGGCGACCGGCTGCTCTCGGCGATCGCGCGGCATCTGAAGCTCGCCCCGAACTGGTTCGACCATGCAGTCAAGGACGGCAACTCCATCCTGCGGCTGCTCCATTACCCGCCGATTCCCGTGGATGCCGAGGGCGTCCGCGCCGGCGCGCATGAGGACATCAACCTGATCACCCTGCTGCTCGGCGCGGAGGAAGCCGGCCTCGAGCTGCTCGACAAGGACGGCCGCTGGCTGGCGATCAAGCCGCCCGAGGGCGCGATGGTCGTGAATGTCGGCGACATGTTGCAGCGCCTGACCAACAACGTCCTGCCCTCGACCACCCACCGCGTGGTCAACCCGCCGCCCGAACGCCGCGGCCATTCGCGCTATTCGATGCCCTTCTTCCTGCATCCCGCACCCGATTTCCTGATCGAGACGCTGCCGGGCTGCATCACCGCCGGGAATCCGAACCGCTACCCGACCCCGATCACCGCGCACGACTATCTCCATGAGCGGCTCGTCGAGATCGGGCTGGTGAAGAAGTAGATTTCGTCATGCCGGACTTGTTCCGGCATCCTCTCCTCCGCTAGCGCAAAATGTGACGGCGGCGCGAAACCTCGACGGTTCGCGCTTGCCGGTCGGTGGACCCCGGAACCGGGGTGACGAAGGGAGCAGTATGACCAAACCCCTGCGCGTTGCGCTTGCCGGCCTCGGCACCGTGGGCGGCGGCGTGATCCGGCTGATCGACGCGAACGGCGCCTTGATCGCGCGCCGCGCCGGCCGCCCGATCGAGATCGTCGCCGTGTCCGCGCGCGACCGCGCCAAGGATCGCGGCGTCGATATCGGCCGGTTCGAATGGGTCGACGATACCACCGCCCTCGCGCATCATGAAAATTCGGACGTCGTGGTCGAACTGGTCGGTGGCTCGGACGGCCCGGCGCTCGCCCTCGCCCGCGCGACGCTCGCCGGCGGCAAGAGCCTCGTCACCGCCAACAAGGCGATGCTCGCCCATCACGGCCTCGAGCTCGCTCATGCCGCCGAGGCCGCCAAGGTCGCGCTGAAATTCGAAGCGGCGGTCGCGGGCGGCATCCCTGTCATCAAGGGCCTGCGCGAAGGCGCCGCCGCGAACGAGATCGCGCGCGTCTATGGCATCCTCAACGGCACCTGCAATTTCATCCTGTCCAAAATGGAGGCTGAAGGCCGCGACTTCGCCGAGGTGCTCGCCGAGGCCCAGGCATTGGGCTTCGCCGAGGCCGATCCGAGCTTCGACATCGACGGGGTCGATGCCGCGCACAAGCTCTCGATTCTCGCCAGCCTCGCCTTCGGCACGCGCCCCGCCTTTGCCGATGTCGCGACGAGCGGCATCCGGCACCTGCTCGGCGCGGACATCGCCGAAGCGGCGGCATTGGGCTACCGTATCCGCCTGATCGGCATCGCCGAGGACGGCCCGGGCGGGCTGTTCCAGCGCGTTCATCCGCATCTCGTCCCCACCAGCCACCCGCTGTCGCACGTCACCGGGGCCACCAACGCAGTCGTGGCGGAGGGCAATTTCGTCGGCCGCCTGCTGTTCCAGGGCGCCGGTGCGGGCGACGGCCCGACCGCCTCGGCCGTCGTCGCCGACCTGATCGATATCGCCCGCGGCGAATTCGGTCCGGCCTATGCGATGCCCGCCGATTCGCTGGCGGTGCATAAACCCGCCGACACCGGCGAGCGGCGCGGGCGCGCTTATGTCCGCTTCATGGTGGCCGACAAGGTGGGCGTGCTGGCCGAGATCGCCGCCGCAATGCGCGACGCCGGCGTGTCGATCGAAAGCCTGATGCAGCGCGGCGCAATGGCGGACGGCAGCGTCCTCGTCGCGATCGTCACGCATGAAGGACCCGAACGCTCGGTCGCCCAGGCGCTGGAAAAATTACGCGGATCGCAGAGCCTGGCGGGTCAGCCGATGTGGATGCACATCCTGGCCTGAGCGATTAGCGTCTATTTGAGGACCGCTTCAGCCGGCACCGCAGGCGCCGGCTCGCCGATCTGCACGATCTTCGTCGCCGGATGGGTGCAGATCGTCTGGCCGATCAGCGCGCAGCGCGTGCCGTCCTCGGCCAGCGCCATGTCCTTGTCGGTCGGCTCGGCCGTCGACGGCAGCGGCAGGCGGTAGGGCGATCGCGCCTGCGCGGTAACGCAGATCGAGCTGGTGCCGCAGCCATTGTCGGGGCGGAATTTCTTCAGCGACATGGTGATCGGCCGGCGCGTCTTTCGTACGGGACGCACGACACGGACAGTGCGGACCACGCGCGCCGGATGCCTGACATGGACAGGATCCGCGACGGGCGCGGCAGTCAGCAACAACATGGCAATCGCAAGCATCGTTCATTCCCTGTTCGCCGCCTGGGAATATAACCTCTCGCAAACCAATAGGTTGCGTCAGCGCGCCCTCAGGGCGCGAGCGTCCGTTCGCCGGCAAGGTGGAAGCCGCCCGTACCGACGCTGACGCCGGCCTTGCCGCACCCGATCAGGAAGATCGACTTCTCCTCGCAATTCGAGGTCCGCGCGAGCATCCGCTCGCGCTCCATCGGCACGCCCTCGTTCCTCGGATTGGCGGGATCGCGCTCGACCAGGGGCACGCGGTAGCGATCGGCATTGCGGCGTCCGCACACCGTCACCTCGCCGGGATCGGCGGCGACAGTGCAGTGCGGGCCGGCGGCCGTCTTCTCGCGATAGCGCGCCATCGCATCGTCGGGCGTGCTCTGCGCAAGGATCAGGAGCGCCGCGGCGATCATTTCGTTATCTTGCCCTCGGTGGAGATCGGACCGGGATCGTCCAGCGGGATCGGCACGCGGTTCGATTTGTCGGGGTGCTTCTTGAACAGGCCCTTGGCCAGGTCGACCGCCCCCATCACCAACGGCACGATCGGGGGGCCGAACCCCACGGTGCAACCGCCCTGATGCGCGGCACAGGGCGTC
>NZ_JAQGLC010000043.1 GCF_028293085.1 Sphingomonas bacterium | reverse complement strand
GTCGCCGACGGCCGCAAGATGCTGTTCCTGCGCAACGAAGGCGATGCGGTTCACCCCAATCTGGTGGTCGAGCACGCGCAGGAGCAGGATAACCCCGCGGTGCGCGACCAGGCGACCGACCAGTCGGGGCGCGCCTCCTCACCGCACGGCGCCGCGCAAAGCTCGTTCGAGCCGACCGATTTCCACCAGATCGAGGAGGACCGCTTCGCCGCCGAAGCCGCCGACCTGCTCAAGCGCCGCGCGCTCGCCAACGATTTCGAATCGCTGATCATCGTCGCGCCGCCGCGCACCCTGGGCGAGCTGCGCAAACATTATCACAGCGAAGTGAGCGCGCGAATCACCGGCGAACTCGACAAGGATCTGACGAATCACCCGATCCCGGAGATCGAATCGGCGATCAAGGCGGCTTAGGAGGCTCGCTCGAATCGAAAGCGCGCCGGGTGGAAACCCGACGCGCTCGATTCAGGAACCGAATTTCGGAAATCAGGCCGCGAGGGCAGTCCGCTTGGCGAAGCGCTTGCGGGCGACGAGCGCCGCCGCGGCCGCGCCGAACAGCAATACCATCGGCGGCGCGGGAACGGGTGCGGGCGGGCCGCCGGTCGATCCGGTGCTGCCGCTGCTGCCATGGCCGCTGCTGGTGCTCCAGCCGCTGCTGGTGCTCCAGCCGCTGCTCGTGCTCCAGCCGTGGCTGCTCGAACCGTAGCTCGACGACGAACCATGGCTGCTGGAGCCATAGCTGGACGATCCGTTGGAAGAGCTCGACGTACTTGAGCTCGATCCGTTCGAGGAGCTCGACGTGCTGCTGCCGTTGGAGGAGCTGGAGGTGCTCGACGAGGTCGAGGACGATACGCCGCTCGACGTGCTCGACGAGGAGGAAACGCCGCTCGAGGTGCTCGAGGAGGTCGACGAGGACACGCCGCTGGAGGTGCTCGACGAAACGCCGCTCGACGTGCTCGACGACGAACCACCGGTGGACGACGTGCTGGTGCTGGAAACGCCGCCGGTGCTGGTGCTCGAGGAGGAACCGCCGGTCGAGGAGCCGCCGGTGGAGGAGGTGCTCGAGACGCTGCCGCTCGACGTGGACGAACCGCCGGTCGAGGTCGACCCGCCGCTGGTGCTGGTCGATCCGCCGCTCGACGTGGAGGAGATAATGATTCCGCTGCTGCCGCCGCCCGAGCTGCCGCCGCCAAAGAAACCGCCAGCGAAGAAACCACCGCCGCCATAGCCGCCGCCGCTGCCGCCGACCACGGCCGCAGCCGCGCCACCGCCGCCGCCACCCGACATCATCTCGCCGCTTGAGCCGCCATAACTGGGGGGCAGGGGAATCGGCGCGCCCTGGCTGGTGACAGTCACCACCGCAGGGGGGCATACCGCGCGGGTCTGCGTCACGACTCGGCGGATACGGCTTGCAGGGCGCGCTACCGTCGTGCGCCGGACGACCCGCTTGGTCGCCTTCTGCACATAGACGTGGCGAGTCTGAGCCACTTCCGCGACATGCACCGCACCGCCGCCCACCAGGGCACCGCCGCATGTGCAAGCACATAGTTTAGCCAAGGCCATCCGCACCGACATGATGTCACTCTTTCGTTATCGATACCTAGACGAAGCACCGATCCGGGTCACAACGGCATCTCACTCACCGCTATTCATCAAAGTGCCGAACAAAGAATTAAGTTCAAGCCGATTAACCAAGCTTTGACGGCACTTGAGTCGATTTCGCGCCTTGGGCCGGGCATTGGTTTGGTTAACGTGCCGTCATGGTACGGGTTTGTGGTTAAGGTGTTCCGACTGATCGCCAAAACGTTAATACTTTACGACCGCGACGCTCGATTCGCCGCGCCGAGTTCATGAAAGTGCAATGAGCAGCGCGCTAAGGGCGTTTTTATGAAGCGTGGCTGCAGTTTGGATGCAGCGTTGCTTGTGGTGTCCGAGCGGCATGGTTATAGGCCCGCTCGGGATAGGACGGCGGCCAAGGTGCATTAGGCACCGGGCGGCCGGCGGGAGAGTGGGGATGGCGACGGTCTTGAATCGATTGGACGAATCCGAAAAATTTGCACCGCCTGCGGGCGACGTGGGGGATGGCTATCGGCCGAGCGCCGACGAGCCCTTCATGAATCCACGTCAGCAGGCTTATTTTCGCGACAAGCTGCAGGCGTGGAAGGAAGCGATCCTGCGCGAGGCGGCGGGCACGCTCTCGCAGCTTCAGGTCGATTCCCTGCGCGAAGCCGACCTGACCGATCGCGCATCGAGCGAAACCGACTGGTCGATCGAGCTTCGCACGCGCGACCGGCAGCGCAAGCTGATCTCCAAGATCGACGCGGCGCTGCGGCGAATCGAAGAAGGCGAATATGGCTATTGCGAGGTGACCGGCGAACCGATCTCGCTCGCGCGCCTCGAGGCGCGGCCGATCGCGACGATGACGGTCGAGGCGCAGGAGCGCCATGAACGGCACGAAAAGGTTTCCCGCGAGGATTGATCGCCGCGTGGAATCCCTGAATTGGGGTTCAGCGGGTCATTCCTTAAGCGATTGGATACGGTTCGGCGGCTATCGTCTGCCGAACGGAGGTCGTTTCGAGCGTTACGATGGACCAGTATTCACAAGATCCTTTCAGCGCAGCTGCCGGCGAAGACGGCGCGCACAACCGGAATGAGTCGCGCGACAGCCTCTTTCTGATGGCGGACATGCGCATCCCGGGTTCGCCCGAGATCATTCAGGTACGGGTGCGCAACCTTTCGGTCGGTGGGCTGATGGCGGAATTCCCGAGCGGCCTCGACCAGGGCCTGGTCGTCGAATTCGACGTGCGGGGAATCGGCTGGGTTCCCGGCAAGGTTGCCTGGTCAGCGGCGGGCCGGATCGGCGTGGCGTTCGACCGGCAGATCGATCCGATGATGGCGCGCAAGCCTGTCGGGCACGGCACCAAGACGCCGGTCTTCGTCAAGCCGGTGCTGCCGCGGCGCTAGAGCCGCCCGACGTGCGCCTGTCCATTTCGATTTTCCGATTGCGGCGCTGTTCCGAGTCGTCCGAGTCGCGGGCTGTTCAGCCGGTTCGGACCCGCTCCCGGTAGCGCTCAGCCCCGCGCGGGCACGGCCCGCGCGAGGCACGCAGCGCTCTGTTTCAGAGCGCCGACATTTCCTCTTTTACGCGCAGTTTCTGCTTCTTGAGCGCCGCCAGCGTCGCGAAATCGGGCAAGGGGCGATGCGTTTCGTCACTGATCTTTCGATCGAGCACGGCATGTTTGGCTTCGAGAGCCGAAAAATGCGCGGTCTGCATGGAAGCGTTCCTCCTACATTGCTGGGCGGGGCATGGAGTAGAACACGCGCTTGCTTAATTGTCTTCCCCATTTTCGGACATAATCGACATGCCGAGGCTATTTCCGCGATGGTTTGATGTCGTCTCGGGCGGACGCCGCCGCAACGCGATGGCGCATGGCGCGCGGGCACCAGATCGTACCGCGCGCTCCTAGCCGGTGCCTTTGCATGGTTCGGCCGAAAACCGGTTCCCACTTTTCGGCGCGATGCTCTAAGGGCTATGCTGTGAACGGGGAAACCATGGACGACACGCAGATCGCCAAGCGTCTGGAAATCCTCCGGGTCGAGCACCGCGACCTTGATTCGGCGATCGCTGCCCTGTTCGAGACCGGATCGACCGACCAGCTCCAGCTCGCGCGGCTGAAGAAGCGCAAGCTGAGGCTGCGCGACGAGATTTCGATGCTCGAGGACCAGATGATCCCGGATATCATCGCCTGATCCGGATTGGGACGGCACGGCCCCGTTTCGACTGCACGGAGGCTATACCGTTAATGTCCTGTTTATGTCACCTAGTCCGGCCATGAACGGGGGAAGCATGAGCGAGCCACGAATCCATCGGCGCCTGATCGACACATTGTACGTCGACGCGATGGTGCTCGCCGACGAGGCGCGGGGCTATTTCGATCAGGGCGGGCGCGCCGATCGCGACATGCTCGATCCGATGGCGCGCGTCTCCTTCTCCTGCGAATCGCTCAAGGTCACCACCCGGCTGATGCACGTCATCGCCTGGCTGCTGACGCAGCGCGCGGTCGATTCGGGGGAGATGGCCCCGCGCGAGGCGCTCGATCCGTCGCGGCGGCTGGGCCCGGCACCGGTGAGCGAGAAGGCGGCGGTCGAGGCGATGCCGATGACCGCGCAGGGGCTGATCGAGGCGAGCACCGAACTGTATCGCCGCGTGGCTCGGCTCGATCAGGCGCAGGCGGCGAACGATGTCGCCGACAGCCCGGTCCGGTCGATGTTCGACCGGCTGGCCATGGCTTTCTGAACTCTCCTCCCACTTCCGCAAGGGGAGAGGGAAAGAAGAAAGGGAGGGCTTAAATCGCCAGCCGCCCCCGCGCCGCGCGATATTCCTGCTCCAGCCGATCCACCCGCACCGCGACCGATTCGACCCGGTCGACCACGCCGATGCCCTGGCCCGATCCCCAGATGTCCTTCCAGGCCTTGGCCTTGCTGCCATTGCCGCCGCCGAAGTTCATCGTCGAAAGATCGCCCTCGGGCAGATTGTCCGGGTCCATGCCGGCCGCGACGATCGAGCCGCGCAGATAATTGCCGTGCACCCCGGTAAAGAGGTTCGAATAGACGATATCGGCGGCGCGTCCCTCGACGATGCCCTGCTTGTAGCCCGGCTCGGCATTAGCCTCCTCGGTCGCGATGAAGGGCGAGCCGATATAAGCGAGGTCCGCGCCCATCGCCTGCGCCGCGAGCACCGCATCGCCGGTCGCGATCGAGCCCGACAAGGCCAGCGGCCCGCTGAACCATTGACGGATCTCCTGGATGATCGCGAAGGGCGAGAGCCTGCCGGCATGGCCGCCGGCGCCCGCCGCAACCGCGATGAGGCCGTCGGCGCCCTTTTCGATCGCCTTGCGGGCGAAACGGTCGTCGATGATGTCGTGGAGCGTGATGCCGCCCCAGCCATGCACCGCCTTGTTGAGATCCTCGCGTGCGCCGAGCGAGGTGATCACGATCGGCACCTGCCATTTGGCGCAGGTCGCCAGATCGGCCTCAAGCCGCTCGTTGGAACGGTGGACGATCTGGTTGACCGCGAACGGCGCCGCGGGCCGGTCCGGATTGTCGCGATTATGCTGGGCCAGCTCTTCGGTGATGCGGTGGAGCCATTCATCGAGCAGCCCCTGCGGCCGCGCGTTGAGCGCCGGGAAGGCGCCGACGATTCCCGCCTTGCACTGCGCGATGACCAGCTCGGGGCCGGAGATGATGAACAGCGGCGACCCGATGACGGGCAGGCGCAGGCGATCGAACAGGGGCGGAAGGCTCATCTGGGTTTCATAGCGCAACTGAAATGACTGTCCAGCGACGCGCGATTTGCCTTAGCGACCGAATGCCTTAAGGGGGTAACACACCAAGATATACTATATCGGAGTCGTTCCTTCCCATGAAGCTTGCCATCGCCACCCTCCTGCTGGGCGTGTCGACGCCTGCGCTCGCCGTCGGTAACCTGCCGGCAAATGTTGCGCCGATCGCCTATGACATCACGGTCAAGCCCGACGCGAAGGCGATGACCTTCAGCGGTACCGAAACCGTCACGATCAAGGTGAAGGAGGCGACGACCACCATCATCCTCAACGCCGCCGAGCTGAAGCTGGGCAAGGTGACCTTCGACGGCAAGGATGCACCCTTCGCCCTGGACGAGACCAATCAGACGCTGACCGTGACGCTGCCGGCGCCAGCCAAAGTCGGCAACCATGTGATGACCTTCGCCTGGGACGGCAAGATCAACACCACGTCCGCCGGCTTCTTCGCGATCGATTACAACAACCCCGACGGTTCGGCCGCGCGGATGCTGGCGACGCAGTTCGAGGCGCCCGACGCACGCCGCTTCGCGCCGATGTGGGACGAGCCCGTGTTCAAGGCGAAGTTCACGTTGAGCGCCGTGTCGCCGGGCAACCAGACCGCCTTTTCGAACATGCCCGCCGCGAAGGTGACCAAGCTCACCGGCGGCACCAAGCTGTACAAGTTCCAACAGTCGCCGGTCATGTCGAGCTATCTGCTGTTCCTCGGCATGGGCGACGTCGAGCGCAAGACGGTGATGTCTGGCAAGACCGAGATCGGCATCATCACGCGGCGCGGCGTGGTCGACCAGGGCGATTATGCGCTGGCCGAGGCGAAACGCCTGCTGACCTATTACAATGCTTATTTCGGCCAGCCTTATCCGCTGCCCAAGCTCGACATGATCGCCGGCCCGGGTTCGAGCCAGTTCTTCGGCGCGATGGAGAATTGGGGTGCGATCTACTATTTCGAGAACGAGGTGCTGTTCGATCCCAAGCGCGCGACGCAGAGCGGGCGCGAGCGGATCTTCACCGTCGTCGCGCACGAAATGGCGCTTCAATGGTTCGGCGATCTCGTCACCATGTCGTGGTGGGACGATCTCTGGCTCAACGAGGGCTTCGCCTCGTGGATGGAGAACAAGACCAGTCGCGACCTGAACCCGAGCTGGGATGCTCAGGCGACCGCGGTGGCCGAGGACCGCGAAGGCGCGCTCGCGCTCGACGCGACCGCGGCGACTCATCCCGTCATCCGCCACGTCCAGACCGTGGACGAGCTGGGCGAGGCGTTCGACTCCATCACCTATCAAAAGGGCCAGGCCGTTATCGGCATGATGGAATCGACGTTGGGCGCCGACGTCTTCCGCCAGGGCATTCGCAGCTACATGGCGAAGTACAAATATTCGAACACCGAAACCGATCAGCTCTGGGCCGAGTTGGCCGCGGCGGCGGGCAAGCCGGTCAAGGAAGTCGCGCATGATTTCACGTTGCAGGGCGGCGTGCCGCTGGTGACGCTGACCGGCGCGACCTGTGCTGGTGGCAACACCCAGGCGACGCTGACGCAGGGGCGGTTCGGCACCGATACGCCATCGAAGAAGCCGCAGACCTGGCGCGTGCCGCTGACGCTCGGCATGGTCGGCGGCCCGATCACCAGCACGATCGTGCAGGGTGCCGCGCCGAGCATTGTTTCGGTGCAGGGTTGCGGCACGTTGGTGCTCAACCGCGACAAGGGCAGCTATGTCCGCGTAAAATACGACGATGCCGGCCATGCCGCGATCGTGCGCGATTTCAGCAAGCTGGCGCTGACTGACCAGCTCGGCACGCTGGGCGACGATTTCGCGCTGGCGATCAGCGGCGACCAGTCGCTCGATCGCTATCTGGCGGTGCAGGCTGCGGTGCCGGCGGATGCGAGCCCGCTCGACTGGGCTGTCGTCTCGGGTCATCTCGGCGATATCAAGGGGTTGTTCCTGGGAACGCCGCTCGAGGCGAAGCTCAATGCCCGGTCGATCGCGATCCTCTCGCCGGCGATGAAGCGCGTCGGTTTCGAGGCGCAGCCCAACGAATCGCCGCTCGTCACCAATCTGCGCGAGACGCTGGTCGGTCGGCTTGGGTATAGCGGGGACCCCGACGTGGCAGCCAAGGCGCGCGTCTACGTCACCGCGCTCGCGTCCGATGACAACGCCATCCCACCGCCGATCCGCGCGCCGATCCTCGGCGTCTATTCAACCAACGCGACGCCGGCCGAATGGGAGGCGTTGCTTGCGATCACCAGGGCCGAGAAGAACCCGGTGAGGAAGAACAGCTATGTCCGGCTGCTCGGCAATGCGCGTGACGATGCGCAGGCGCAGCGCGCGCTCGAACTGCTCAAGAGCGACGACTTCACCGCTCCGCAAAAGGCGAGCCTGATCCGCGCTGTCGCCGGGCGCCATCCGGACATGGCGTTCGACTTCGCGGTGGCGAACATGGATCTGGTCAACGGCTTGCTTGAGACGAGTACCCGCGCCGGCTTCATCGTCTCGCTCGGCCAGGGATCGAACGATCCGGCCATGCCCGGCAAGATCACCGCCTATGCCGAGAAGAACCTGCCCGAGGCCTCGCGCGGCGGCGCCAAGCGCACGCTGGCGATCATCGCGGTGCGCAAGGAGAGCGCCGACCGGGTACGGGCGGACGTGGAGAAATGGGTCGCGGGGAGCTGAGCTCACTCAACCCCTCCCTTTCGGGGGAGGGGCCTGATTGAGTCACCCGACCCTGGTCAGCCCCGCCGCATAGGCCTTGCCCTTGTCGACATAATGCTGTGCCGAGGCCTTGAGCATCGCGGCCGCCTTCTCGTCGAGCGTGCGCACCGCCCGGGCCGGACTGCCGACGATGAGGCTGTTCGGCTCGAAACTCTTGCCCTCGGTGACCAGCGCGCCCGCGCCGACGATGCAGCCTTCACCGATTACGGCGCGGTTGAGCACGATCGCGCCCATGCCAATCAGCACATTGTTGCCGATAGTGCAGCCGTGCAGGATTGCGTGATGGCCGATGGTGCAGTCGGCGCCGATCGTCAGCGGCGCGCCGGGATCGGAGTGAAGCATCGCGCTTTCCTGGATGTTGCTGCGCGTACCGACCAGGATCGGCGTGTTGTCCGCCCGGATCACCGCGCCGAACCACACGCTGGCCTCGTCGGCGAGATGCGCGTCGCCGATCACGTCGGCGCTGGGCGCGACCCACACGTCGGTGCCGAGCACCGGTTGTTTTCCATCGATGGCGTAAAGCGGCATGGCGATCCTCCTCGTTTCGCCTCGCTTAGCGCCGCGCTGCGAGAAGGGGGAGGGGCTTTAGGCCGCCGCGCTCTTCCGGTCGCCGATCAGCCTCATCACCTGGTCGCCCTCGACCGGGCGGCTGAAGATATAGCCCTGGATGCTGCTGCAGCCCTGGTCGCGCAGTTCAGCGAGCTGATCCTTGTCCTCCACGCCCTCCGCCGTCGTCTCCATGTGAAGCGCGGTGGCGAGATCGATGATCGCGTGGACGATCGCGGCCGAGCCTATGTCCAGCGCGACGTCGTTCACAAAGCTCTTGTCGATCTTGATCTTGTCGAACGGGAAGCTGCGCAGATAGCTGAGCGACGAATAGCCCGTCCCGAAATCGTCGAGCGCGACGCGGACGCCCATGGCGCGGAGCTGGTGGAGCAGAGCCAGCACCGAGCTTTCGCCCTCGAGGAAGATCGATTCGGTGATCTCCACCTCGAGCCGGTTGGGTGAAAGGTTGCTGCGTGACAAAGCCTGGAAGATCACGTTGGCAAAGCCGGTGCTGCGGAATTGCAGCGGCGAAACGTTGACCGCGACGCGGACGTGATCGGGCCAGGCGACGGCCTGGCGGCAGGCCTCGTGCATCACCCATTCGCCGATGCCGACGATAAGGCCGGTATCCTCGGCGACCGAGATGAACTCGACCGGCGGCACGTTGCCGCGCGTCGGGTGCTCCCAGCGGAGCAGCGCCTCGAAGCCGCCGATTCGATCCTTTTTGAGATCGAAGATCGGCTGGAAATTGAGCCGGAACTGGCCGGTCCGGAGCGCCTCGCGCAGATCGAGCTCGAGCTGGCGGCGTTTCCGCGCTGCGGCGTCGAGCCCCGGTTCGAAGAAGCGGAACACGCCACGCCCGTCCTGCTTGGCGCGGTAGAGCGCAAGATCCGCATTCTTGAGAAGCATGTCCGGATCGGCGCCGTCGGCCGGACCGATCGCGATGCCGACGCTGGCGCCCGTCGCGATCTGGTGTCCGTCGGCGCGCATCGGCTGTCGCATGCGATCGAGGATGGTCTGGGCAAGCGCCCGCGGGCGATCATCGTCGGCGCGGTCGGTGAGGATCACCGCAAACTCGTCGCCGCCGAGCCGCGAGACCATGCCGTCCGAAGCGAGCTCGGTCAGCATATCGCCGACCTGGCGGAGCAGCGCATCGCCGACCGGATGGCCGAGCGTATCGTTGATGCTCTTGAAGCCATCGAGGTCGAGGCAGAGCACCGTGACCTTCTCGCCCAGCTTCTGCGCGCGAGCGAGGCCGGCCTCCAGCTGCTGGCGGAAATAGGTCCGGTTGGGCAGGCCGGTGAGCGAATCGTGGAAGGCGAGATGGGTGATGCGGTGCTCGCGCTCGGCGATGCCGGCCGACATCAGGTTGAAGCTTTCGGCAAGGCGCGCGATCTCGTCCGACCCTTCCACCTTGACCTCGGCGCGGGCGCCTTCCTCGAGCGCCTTGGCAGCGGCGTCGAGCGCGGCGATCGGGCGGGCGATGCCCCTGGCGAGCCGATTGCTGCCGATCAGGACCAGCACCAGTCCCAGAAGCCCGGCCAGCGCGATGCCCAATTGAAGCGAGGCGTAGGACGCGAGCGCCTTGCTCTGTGAGTAGCTCAGCAGAAGCGCTGCCTCCAGCCGGCTGCCGCGGCCCTCCAGTCGGCGGGCCAGCGCAAAGGCCGCACCCTTAGGCAGGTCGATCGTTGCCGGCACGGCGCCGCTGATATCCGCGCTGCGCTGAACCAGGCTGTCGATATCGGGATTGGCGACGATCGCGCCGTCTCCGGACACCCAATGGCCCAGGGAATCGCGGCGCAGGATCGTCGCAGTCAGCGGAATTGCCGAAAGATGTTCGAGCGCGCGCATTTCGCGCGCGTCGAGCGATACCGCGAAGACCACCCAGCCGATCTCGGTCGGCGCCATGATCGGCGACACGATGAGCCGGTAGATGCCGTGACCGGTCGCGATCACCGCATCGTGGCGGCCCTCGGGCAGTTCGGAAGGCAATTTGGCGACGACGGCGCGAAGGTCGGCCGGGCCGTTGCCCAGCACGTCGCCCGCGAGGTCGACGACGAAGGCATTGGGGACACCCGCGCGCTCACGCAAATTGGTGACGGCGGATTCGATCGTTGGCCGATCGCCGCTTGCCACCGCGGTACGGAAGCCGAAATCGCGCGCCAGCACGTCGGCGGACCCGGCTAGCGACCTGGCCCGGAGCGCCCAGATCCGGTCATAGACGGCGCCGCTCGTCGCCAGTTCGGCCCGAACGGATTCGCGGGCATGGCCCCAGATCATCGCCTGTGCGACGATCGCGACGCCGATCAGCGACATCGTGAAAAGCGCGGCATAGAGCACGGCGAGACGCGTCCGCAGATGGACGAAACGAAACCGGACCGGCAGCGTCATCCTGCGCATCGTCGCGAACATCACTTGCCGTGCACGGCATAGGTGGTCGAAAATCCCGTCGGCGCGACGGTGACGGCCTGCGACAGCATGTTGCCCGGCGCGCGGATCGAGGGGTGCCACAGTCGCACGGTGGCGGCGCCGGCGGGAACTCCGGGGATCGAGACATGGCCGTTCGCGTCGGTCTGCATCGCGAAGGGCGTGTCGACCACCACGATGAAGCCGCTCATCGAATCATGGATGTTGCAGCCCAGCGCGACAATGCCGGGCTTGTCGAACAGCACACTCGGGACCTCGTCCTTGCCGTACAGCTTCAGGTTGAACGCCTTCACCTTGGAGAAGGAATAGACGTGGTGCCGCACCTTGTCCTTGTTGGGGAAGGTCACCGTGGATCCGGTCGGCACGATCAGCACATGCGGATCGAACGCGATGTTCCGTTGCGCCATCTCGGTGCCCCAGGCAAAATGGATCGGGGTGGCGGTTTTCGGCGTGTCGACCATGATGACGGCGCCGGCGAGCGGCTTGCCGTCCGCGCCGCGCACATTGATGTCGACGGTTGCCGCGCGCGCGGAAACCGGCGCTGCAACGGCAAGGAACAGGGCGAGACCGATGCGCATGGTTCGGCCTTACAGAAGAGAGGTATCCAAGCTCTAAACACCTTATTTACCCGAAAAAAATAATACTTTCATAATAGCTCCATTCCGAATGTAACGGGGAGCGGCCGGGTGGGGACATGGCTGATGACGCGGCGCGCGCTGGTCGCATTGGCGGCCATCCTGCCGCTGCATGGCGCAGCCGCGGGGGAATTGCGCGAGGGCGGCAAGCTCGTGCTCACCGGCGGCGTTTCGAGCGTCGAGGGTGCGGCGGGTGGTGGCCTTGCCACCTGGGCGCTGATCGCGGGCGAAGAGACCAATGCGGGCGTGGGCGGCAGCGTGCACGCGACCTATATCGCACTGCCCGATTTCGATCTGACCAGCTATGGCGGCGCGATCGGTTTCCGCAACCGGATCGAGCTGTCCTACGCACATCAAAGCTTCGATACGCGTGACGCTGGGGCGGCGCTCGGCATCGGCCGCGGCTTCACCTTTGCGCAGGACGTGTTCGGAGCAAAGCTGCGCCTGATTGGCGACGCAGTCTATGACCAGGATCGCGTCATCCCTCAGATTTCGGTCGGTATGCAGCACAAGCGGGCCGACAAGGGGGCGATCATCGCGGCCGTCGGCGGCAAGGAAAGCCGCGGCACCGATTTCTATATCGCCGCGACCAAGGTGATCCTGTCGAAGAGCCTCGTGCTGAACACGACATTGCGCTTCACCAAGGCGAACCAGCTCGGCTTGCTCGGCTTCGGCGGCGACAGGCGCAACAAATACCGGCCCGAATTCGAAGGATCGGCGGGCGTGCTGCTGACCCGCAAATTGCTGGTCGGTGTCGAATATCGCACCAAGCCCGACAATCTCCGCTTTGCGGAGGAGAATGACGCGTATGACCTGTTCGCGGCCTGGTCGCTCACACGCCATGTCGCACTGACTGCGGCCTATGTCGATCTGGGCGACATCGCGATGGTAAAGCGCCAGCACGGCGCGTTCCTGTCGATCCAGGGCAGTTTCTGAGGGACAGACTATGCTGATCATTGCACTCGCCATCGCGCTCCAGACCGTTCCTCCGGGCGAAGAGCCGGTCGATCCCTATGCCCAGAGCAATGCCAATGCCGGCGCAAAGCCGTTCGAGGGCACCGCCATGCTCGACGCGTTCCACGGGCGTGCCGGGATCGACCGGATAGTCGAGGATCTGGTCGGCCGCATCACCACCGATAAGCGCATCGCCGAAATCTTCGAGAAACAGGACAAAATGCGCCTGCGCCGTCTTCTCAAGGAGCAGTTCTGCTACATCCTCAATGGCGGTTGCGATTATTCGGGCCGGACCATGAAGGACGCGCACAAGGACCTCGGGCTGCAGACCGCCGATGTCGGCGCGCTGGTGGAGGATCTGCAGGCGGCGATGAGCACCGAGGGCGTGCCGTTCTTCGCGCAGAACCGGTTCCTGGCCAAGCTCGCCCCGATGAAGCGGGACAGCGCCGAGCGGTAGCGCAACCTTCGCTTTGGCAATATGTCTCCAAGTAGCGTATATTCTATACGATACGAGGCGCGTCGGCGCTCGCTGAGAGGGGATTGCCATGAAAATCGGGTTGCTGCTGCGCTCCTGCTGTACCCCTGCCTTGCTGACCGGTGTTGCGGCGTCAGTCGCTACGCCCGCGGTATCGCAATCTTCGGGCCCGTCCGGGTTCACGGCGGAACAGGACCATCAGAACATGATGGATCAGCTCGGCATCAGGACATTGCGCCCCGGCCCCAGCGGTAACAATCAAGCGCCCAACCATGCCAATTACGATCCGGCCAAGGCCAATCCCTATCCCGACTGGCCGGAGATCCTGACCCTCGACAACGGGAATAAGGTCACAACGGCGGACGGCTGGTGGAAGCAGCGCCGGCCCGAGATCGTCGAGAAGTTCGAGCGCGAGGTGATCGGGCGGGTGCCGGCCAATGCGCCGAAGGTAACCTGGTCGGTCGCCAGCACGGACAGCGAGTTCATCGCCGGCAAGCGCATCGTGGCGCGGCAACTGGTCGGACATGTCGACAACAGCGCCTATCCCGCGATCGATGTCGGCATCCGCGTGACCCTGGTGCTGCCGGCGGACGCGACGAAACCGGTACCGGTGCTGATGATGTTCAGCCCCGCGCGCTATCCGGCGCCGAGCCAGCCGACCGCCGATGAATCCGCCAGGATCGACGCCGCGATGAAGGCGGCCGTCATCGCACGCGATCCGTCGCTCGCTTCCGCGTTCCAGGCGCATCCCGGCTTCGAGTTCGTGAAGCCCCCCTCCTTCTTCCCTGCACCGCCAAGCGACGAACGCGTCAGCACGCTCGTCGCGGCCGGCTGGGGTGTGGCACTGGTCGATACCGCAAGCATCCAGGCCGATAACGGCGCGGGGCTGACGCGCGGCATCATTGGCCTCGTAAACAAGGGCCGGCCGCGCAAGCCCGACGATTGGGGCGCGCTGCGCGCCTGGGGCTGGGGCGCCAGCCGCGCGCTCGACTATCTCGAGACCGATCCGGCGGTCGACGCAAAGCATGTCGGGATCGAGGGCGTTTCGCGCTGGGGCAAGGCGGCCTTGGTCACCATGGCGTTCGACCAGCGGTTCGCGATGGTGCTGGTCGGATCGTCGGGGGAGGGCGGCGCCAAGCCGCATCGCCGCAACTTCGGCGAAGCAGTCGAGAATCTGACTGCGACCGGCGAATATCACTGGATGGCGGGCAATTTCATCAAATACGGCGCGGCCGGATCCCGGTTCGGCGCTAAGACGCCGGGCGACCTTCCTGTCGATTCGCACGAGCTGATCGCGCTGTGCGCGCCGCGCCTGACCTTCATCAGCTACGGCATTCCGGAAAAAGGCGACGCGAACTGGCTGGACCAGCAGGGCAGTTACATGGCGACCGTCGCGGCGGGGCAGGTGTGGAAACTGCTCGGCGCGAAGGACCTGGGCGTCGGCAATGACTACCGCACCGCGACGATGCCGCCGCACGATACCGACCTGCTCGACGGCCAGCTCGCCTGGCGCCAGCACGACGGCGGCCATACCGATACGCCCAACATGAAATATTTCGTCGCCTGGGTGGACCGGCAGATGGGGCGAACGGGGCAGTAGGGGCTATTTCTTCCCCATCGCCCGATTGATCGCGGCCTGGGCCAGCGGTGCCATCGCGGCATAGGCCTGTGCGTTGGGATGAACCCCGTCACCCGAATAACCCGGCTTCATCCCGCCTTCGGGCGTGGCGATCGCCGGCCAGTAATCGGCATAGACGGCATGCTTCTGCGCGGCGTAGCCCTTCAGCCAGGCGTTGAGTGCCTGGATCTTCGGCCCGGGCGCGAGGCCGGGGCGCCATGGGAAATCGAGCGCGGGCGGGATCGAGGCGATCACCACCTTGATGCCGTGCGCCTGGGCGATCTCGACCATGCCGGCGACATAACCTTCGACCTCTTCGGGCGTTTCCGCTCCGGTGTTGCCGGCGACGTCGTTGGTGCCGGCCATGATGTGGACGACGGCCGGTTTGAGCGCAACCACGTCGCTACGGAAACGGACGAGCATCTGCGGCGCGGTCTGGCCCGAAATGCCGCGGCCGACGAAATGGGGATTGTCCTTGATGAACGGCTGCGGCGCCCAGCCCTGAGTGATTGAATCCCCCATAAACACCACGCGTCGCGGGTCGGCGCTGGTAAGCAGCGGCGCGTTGGCCTCGCGGTAGCGGTTGATATTGGCCCAGTCGCCATTCTCGCCCTGGCCGACCGGCGGCTTGGCGGCGGCTGGCGGGGCGTTCTGCGCGGACAGGTTGGCGACGGTGGAAAGGGCAAGGGCGCCGATCAGGCCAAGGGTCGCGACGGGTCGCATGCGGTTCTCCTCTCAGGGGCGGCGTTGCGCCGCTCAGTCGCGGAAATCCTATGATGGTCGCGCTAACAATGCACGCGACTTTGGCTCAGGACTGGGTCGGGCGTACGTCCTGCCGAATCACCAGGCGCAGCATGATCCGGCTCGACCGGACGGCGATTCGCATCGCGCCGGCAAGATCGGCGCGGAAATAGTCGACCTGCGGCGCGGATTCCTCGTCTTCGAGCAGCGCGAGCAACTGACGCTCGTCGCCCGTGATCGCGCTGTCTGAAGGATCGCCTGCCCGGAAATGCCGGCGGAATCCGGCCTCGAACAACGTCAGCAACCCGTCGAGCACCGGCGCGAGCGGACCATAGCCGCGCGCTTCGAGTCGGGCATATAAAGCGGGCTGGATGGAGAGACCGGAATCGCGGGCAATGCGCCAGCTCCGCGCGGCGTCAATGATGGCGGATGCGGCAACGGGCAGGGCGGCGGCGGGCGGGGCGAAAGCGATGCTCATGGTACATCCTTGCTGGGTCCCTTTTGCCGATATCGCTTTTTGCGACTTGTTCGCAGATTGGTAGGCGCGTCGTGTTGCATGAGCAAGACAATGGCGCGTTTTTCGGCTGCATCCCGGCGCGTTTCGACGCCGATGCGACGAAGCGTTCGGCCGGGCCGAAACGGCCCGGGATCAGTGAGGCGCAGTAGCTGAGGGGAGGGCGAACGCGGTCAGCGCGTCGCTGGTGCGCGGGCTGTTGTGGTAGCTGCCGCCGGTCGAGACGACCGCGACATATTGTCGGCCATCGGCGCCGCGATAGGAGATCGGCGTGGCATGAGCGGAGGCCTCGAGCTTCATCGTCCAGACTTCCTTGCCGGTGCGCGTTTCGAACGCACGGAAGCGGGAATCGTCGGTCGAGCCGATGAACAGCAGCCCGCCTGCCGTGACGATGGCGCCGCCGGTGCCGTGCCGGCCGGTATTGCGCAGCCCCTCGGGCAGGCTGTCGGTGATGCCCAGCACGCTCTGCCAGACGATCTTGCCGGTCGCGGTGTCGACGGCGCTCAACTGGCCCCATGGCGGGCGCTGGCACATCAGCCCCGTTCCTTGCTGCTGGAAGCGACCGCCGAGGCCGCCCGGGGCATAAGGAAGCGCCCCGTTCGATTTGACCATCGTTGTGACGAGGCCGAAATCGTTGGTGTTGACGAAGAGATAGCCGCTGGTCGGATCGAACGCCGCGCCGCCCCAGTTGGAGCCGCCTTCATTGCCGGGAAAGGTGATCACCGTCTGATCGAGCCGCATCGGTTTATACAGCCCGCCCTCGACCATCTTGTTGGTGCGGATCCAGTTCTCGCACCATGTTTTCAGCTCCGGCGTGACATCGGCGACGTCCTTGTCGATCGAAAAGCTGGAGCGAGCGAGGGGCGGCGTGATCGGGAAGGGCTGGGTGGGCGAGGCGACCTCGCCTGGAATCTCGCTCGGCGGCACCGGGCGTTCCTCGACCGGATGGATGGGCTTGCCGGTGACGCGGTCGAGCATGAACAGCAGTGCATTCTTCGCGATTACCGCCACCGCCGGGACTGTCCTGCCGCCGACATGCGCGTCGAACAGCAAGGGCGCGGATTCGAGATCGATGTCCCAGATGTCGTGATGGACGACCTGGAAGTGCCAGAGATATTTGCCGGTGCGGGCATCCGCCGCAACCAGCGAGCTGCTGAAGAGATTGTCGCCTTTGCGGTCGCCGCCATAGCGATCGAAGGTCGGCGCGCCGATCGGCAGATAGACGATGCCGCGCTTCGCATCGACGCTGATGAAGCCCCAGACATTGACGCCGGAGCGCTTCTCCGTGCTGCCTGGCGCCCATGTATCGTAACCGCGCTCGCCCTTGCGGGGCACGGTATGGAAGGTCCAGACCAGCTTGCCGGTGCGGGCGTCCCAGGCGCGGACATCGCCCGAGGCGCCCAGCGGCGGATTCTCCTGCACCGACGAGCCGGTGATGATCAGGTTCTGATAGACGATCGGCGGCGTGGTCATGCCGAGCATCGCATTCGGCATGCCGTTCATGACCTCAGGGGTCTTCATGTTGACCACGCCATTGTCGCCGAAGCCGGCCGAATAGGCGCCGGTCGCGGCATCGAGCGCGATCAGCCGGCCGTCGCGGGTGCCGAAGACGATGCGGGCCCCGATCTTGCCATCGCCCGGCCAATATTCAACGCCGCGCAGCGAAGGCTGGCCTGGTCCCGGAATCTCGCGGACCCAGATCTCCTTGCCCGTCGTCGCATCCAGCGCGGCCACGCGCGAATAGGGCGTGCTGATATACATGCGCCCGCCGATCACGAGGGGCGTCATTTCCGAGCCCGCGAATTGGGAGGCGCGAGCGGCGCCAGCGCCTTCGGCGACACGGCGCTGAGCGTCGCCCGCATCGACGGGGGCGTCGCTGTCCGCCGGCTTCATCCGATAGACCCAGGCGACGCGAAGATCGTTCACATTGGCCGGCTTGATCTGGTCGAGTGGCGAGAAGCGCATCGCCCCCTTGTCATGGCCATAGGTCGGCCAATCGTCGCCGT
>NZ_JAQGLC010000362.1 GCF_028293085.1 Sphingomonas bacterium | reverse complement strand
AGGCATTCGGCCCGCGCCGCGCCGTCTTGCGGCAGGAAGGCGCCGAACTTCTCGGCCAGGTGGAGCAGGATCGCGCCGGATTCGAACAGCCGCACCGGCGTGGGGCCGCTGCGGTCCATCAGCGCCGGGATCTTCGAGTTCGGATTGACCTCGACGAACCCGCTGCCGAACTGGTCGCCCTCGTTGATCCGAATCAGCCATGCGTCATATTCGTCGCCTTTGTGGCCGAGCTCGAGCAGTTCCTCGAGCATCACCGTCACCTTCACGCCGTTGGGCGTGGCCAGCGAATAAAGCTGGAAGGGATGCTTGCCGACCGGCAGCTCCTTGTCGTGCGTCGCCCCGGCGATTGGCCGGTTGATGTTGGCGAACCGCCCGCCATTCTCCTTGTTCCAGGTCCAGACCTTGGGCGGCGTATATTCGGGGGTGTCGGTCACGGGCTGGCTCCTGGCTTGCGATGCGCGCGGTCGCGACGATCAGCTTGCCGGGTCGCGCACCCCGAAGCGAGCCTCCCCGATCTGATCTCCATGTCGGGAAGCGTATCTAGCGACGATCCAGGCGACGCCAAGGGTCAGGGCGACGATCAGCCCGGGAATTGCGAGATCGGCCGCCCGCTGGAATCCCCAGCCGAGCGCGACGACGGCCGCAAATCCCGTCGCAATGACGACGATCGCGCCGCTTTCATCGCGACAGCCTGGCTGATCGAGGCGCAGCCGCAACGGGGCGCGATGTCGACTCGATTCAACCGACAGGACGCATCGCTGGCCCGGCGCGACACCCCGCGCCCGGCTGTCGGCCACGCGGACGGGCCGGTGAACCATTCCGATCGGACGGTCCACCGAGCGCTGGCGCTATTTCGGCCCCAGCACGCTGAAGGAGGCGCGCGTGACCACCGATGCGCCCGCGGTCGACAGGACATCGACTGTGGCCGTGCCGCCGGCCGCGGCATCGCAGCTGATGGTCAGCTTGGTTTTCACCACCGACGGTGCGTACACCGCGACCCAGTTTTTCGTCGGGCCTGCCGCGGGTGTCATGGTCGGTGCAGCGCCGGTGGTTTCAGCGATCGTCCTGCAGGGCACGGACGTGGTGATCGCCACCCGGTCGAACCGCCCGGTCGGCGTCTTGTCCTCGATCTCATAGGCCCATTTCGCCAGCCCCGGTCCCGGCGGCGTGTAGATCACGCCGACCTGGATGCCGGCGGTCGTCACTACCGCATTGCCCGGCGGCGCTGGTGGAGGCGCTGGCTTGCACCCGAAGAGACACAGGGCCACTCCCAGCCCAGCCAAAGCGCGCATATGTCCAGACATAGCTCTTCCCCTTTAACCGGGGCAAACATACGCCATTCGACGCGCATTTTCGCAGTAACTGTCCCAATTGTGGCGACAGTTCCGGTAAGGTGCGCATTTGATTATTTTAATAGGGCGCGGCTCATTTACTTGGCGCTTGGGTCATGATTTGCGGAGATTCCAAAGAATCGGGCGGATTTTTCCGCAATCGTAACGCCTTCGCTCTTCAGGATCGCCGCGCCGATATGATCGAGCGCATGGTCCGCATCGGGTACGATCTGGAGCGTGTAGGTCGCGCCCGAGTCGGTGAACACCTTCCGCGCATGCTCCTCGGATCCGAACGCCACGCCGGACAGCCCCTTGCTGCCGCGTCCGCCCTCGACCGGCACGTTCCGGTCGTCCGCACCGTGGACCGCGAGAATCCTGCGCCCCTTCGCTGCCGGGCAGCGATCGGTGTCCGCGCCGAGCGGCCCGGAAAACGTGACGGCAGCGGCGTAGAGATGGGTCTCGCACATCAGCCGCTGTGTCATCACCGCGCCGTTCGAATGGCCCGTGCCGAAGATGCGAGCCCGGTCCACGCCGTATTTGCTGGCGAGATAGGCCACCGCGCCGCTGATATAGGCGACATCGTCGACGCCGGTCTGCGCCGGCTGGCCGCAACAGCCGCCGCCGGCATTCCATCCCAGCATCCTCTTGCCCAGGAACCGCGTCACCGGCGTGCCGTTGAGATAGGCGACGATGAACCCGTCTTTCTCCGCGACGGCGTCCATGTTCAGCCCGCTCTCCGACTGCCCGTTGGCGATCCGGTCGGCATTGCCGAGGCCACCGTGCAGCACGATCACCAGCGCCCGCGATCCGGCGACCGGCAGCCTGTCCGGCACATGCACGATCATGTCGCGCCCGCCATAAGTGTCGGTCACCGAGTCGCGTGCCATGGCCGTTGCCGGCCAGAGCGTCAGCACGGCCGCAATCGCGACGGTCATTGGAACGAGTGGCTCCGACTCAGCCTTGGTCATCGCATCCCTCCCACCGATCGTCCGGTCGCGGGACTATGGTGGATCGCGGTGCGATTCAAAAGCGTTGGAGGGCTCTCACCAATAACTGGCGGGGTCGGGCGTCGGCGCCCGACAGGCTTTGTGGCTGCCATGCTTGCAGGCATAGACCTGATGCCGCCACGCTCTCATCGCATCGGCATAGGCGCGTTGCTGATGATCATAGACCCGGGCATCGCGCACGATCGCGCGGTGATGAGCGCGCAATGCCTGGCGATAGGAGGCCATGTCGGCCGTATATTGGGCGTCCGCCCCGGCCTGCGCGTCGGCATTGGCGCCCGCGATCGCGTCCTGCCGGGCCGCCGCCTGTGCCGCGACGTCCTGGTTGGCTGCGGCCACATGCGGGTTGTTCTGGTCGTTGTCGGGATCGGCGCTTGCCGGGGCCGGCGGCGCGGTCTGTGCGGGTGCGGTGGTGGCAACGCCCATCAGGGCGATGGCGAAGGCAAAGCTGGCAGTTTTCATGACGCGACTCCGGAAAATACTGGGAGGCTTGCAGAACGGATGGGCCGCGCGGCTGTTCCCCGTCGGAGCGTTGCCGGGACGAGCCAGGCGGTCGGCGCTTTCGGCGCATTCGTGCGTTGAGCGCCCGAAGCCCGGCCAGCTCGGCGGGCATGGACGGGAGCATGATCATGGGTATCTTCAGCGCCATCAAGGACGCCATCTTCGGTCACAAGGCTGCCCCGCAGGTCGGCGCGCCGGCTGCTGCTCAGGCGCCCGCCCAGGCACAAGCGCAGGCCATGCCGCAAATGGGTCAACCCGCGCCGGCACCTGCAGCGCCCGCACCGGTCGATGTGGAGGCGGTTCTCACCAAGATCGCGCAGGACAAGGGCAATCCGGCGCTCAACTGGCGCACCTCGATCGTCGATCTGATGAAGCTGCTCGATCTCGATTCCAGCCTGCACAATCGCGAGGAGCTCGCGACCGAGCTTGGCTATACCGGCGCGAAGGACGGCAGCGCGGAAATGAACATCTGGCTCCGCAAGGCGGTGATGCGCGAGCTCGAGAAGAACGGCGGCAAGGTCCCGGCCGACCTCAAGGACTGATCGGGCCCGGGAGGGGCGCGCTCAGCGCGCGCCCGATAGCGCTGCACGCGCGGTGTTCTCTTGATTATCGGCCTGGTTCGGCCCGGGGTTTCCGGTCCATCAGCCGCCGCAACACCCGCCGCAGCGCGAGCAACACCACCACCGCGCCGGCTGCCAGCACCATAGCGACCCCGATCGCGGCGACCGGATTGGCCAGCGCTAGGAAGAGCAGTCCGCCCGTCGCTACATCCTCGGCGGTGGAAACCAGGATGTTGCTCACCGGCTCGGGGCTGACGTTCACCACTGCGCGTGTGCCCGCCTTGGCGCCGTGCGACAGCAGCGAAGCGCTCCCGCCAAGCAGCACCGCGATCACCTGCCATTTCGGGTCCTGCGGATCGACGATCGCGAGCGCGAGCAAGGCCCCGCCGACGGGTCGGACCAGCGTGTGTACCGCGTCCCACGCGCTGTCGATCCACATCACCTTGTCGGCGAGGAACTCGGCCAGCGCGGCCACGCCGGCGACCCCGATCACCCAGGGATTGGCGAGGATATCGAGCTGGTGGAGATGGTCGGGCAGCGCCACCCAACCCGTCCGCATCGCGATGCCCGTCGCGAACACGCACAGATACAGCCGCCAGCCCGCAAGCAGGCTCACGCTCGCCGCCACGCCCAGGATCTCGGCCGCGCCCATATCGGTAAGGATCACATGGACGGCAGGCTCGCGCAACCGGGGCGTCACCGGCCAGCCATTGCGAGCCGGTCCGTGCGGGTCCGCGATTTGACCCCCCACCCACCTGTAGTATCAAGGCCCGATGCGGCCCTAGCGGCAACCGGGGGAATGATGGACCAGCTTCCAGCGAACGCCGACGGCGGCGCGGCATCCGGCGCGATCGTCCCGCACCCCAAAGGCGGCGCCGTCGCCACGATGAAGCAGCGCTCGGTCGAGCTGTGGGGCAGGACGCGAACCGGGCTGGCCGAGGGGCTGAACCATGCCGGCGCCTCGATCGAGAGCGTGCATCGCCGCCTCGTCCTGGTCGTCGCCGCGCTGATCGCGATCCTTGTCGCGGGCGCGGTGTTCCGCAGCCTCGGCCTGCCGCAGCTCAACTATCTGCTGATCGCGCTGTTCGGCATCGGCGCGCTCTACGCCTTTCTCAATCCGATCCATGTCGTCGGCGTACTGCTGGTCAGCGGCGGCGTCGGCGCGGTGAAGGGCGTCGATGGCGCGCGCGATGCGTTGCTCGGCTATGCCCGATTGCTCGGCCGCTGCTTTCTGGCCTTCCTCGTGCCCTTGCTGTTCTTCGCGCTTGCCCCCGGCGACCGATCGCTCGGCACCTCGCTCACCTTCCTCGTGCTCGCGCCGGTCGCGGTGCTGGTCGTCTGGTTGTTCGGCCGGGTCGCGCCGAGGGTGGAGCGCGCGGTGTTCGTCGTGATCCCGCTCGGCGCGCTGTTGCTCGCCGCGGCCAATATGCTGATCCCGCAGCGCATGCTTGCCGCGATCGGCGTGCCCGCCTGGCTCCGCGCCGAGCGCCCGCAGGACGAGGAGCTCGCCCGGCTCGAAACCCTGATCGAGAAGCGCAAGAACGAGCAGCGCGCGGCGCAGCTCCGCGCGATCAGCGCCAAGATCGAGGCCGGCGAGGCGCTGACCCCCGAAGACGAGTTGGTCGTCGCCGCCGCGCAGAACGACCGTGTCACGCTGACCGGCTGGATCGGGAAGAAATACGATGCGGTGCTGACGGGCATCAACCAGCGCGTCGATGCCCGGCGCGAGGCCGCGGCCAGGGCGCTGAAGGTCACGCCCTCACCCGGATCGATCGCCGCACCGCGCAAGGGCTGGTCGATCGGCGTGGCGATCCCCGCCGGCTACAAGCTCTGCGTCAAGGCCGATCGCGGCGAGGACTCATACACCACCCAATGTCATATCCGCGGCACCGCCGACGGCCTCTGGTATGCCGAGGACTCGGATCGCTGCGAGCCCGCCGATACCGACCGCACCCGCTTCCGCAGCCTCCGCCGCAAGCAGGATATTCGCTATCATTATGTGGCGAATGCTGCGGCCTGCGGCACTTAGGCGGTGACGAAGCGGTGCTTCAGCCGGGCTTGCAGCAGCCGACGCCAGAACGGGATGGAGATCAGCGCGAACTGACTGAAGCGCGGATCGACAAAGGCGAAGGCAAGCGCCGATCCGCCGCCGAGCACCACCGCCCAGCCGCGCACTCGGGTCATCGCAATCGTCTCCTCCGACGCGGCTTCGTTCACGATGGGCGGGCTGGTCACGATCCGCACCAGCCGGACGTTGAGCAGGCCGCAGAACACCAAAGTCGCATCGTAGAGCGCCGTCGGCACGATCGTCCCGATATTGCCGCCCATGAAGCCGGTGGCGAAGGGCATGAACACGATCACGCACAGCAACGCCAGATTGGGCATGACCAGCCGGTCCGAATAATGCGCCGCCAGGCAGAAGGCGCGGTGATGCCCCGCCCAGAAGGCCGCAATCACCCAGAAGCTGACGAAGAAGCCGAAAAAGTTCGGCCACAAATTCGCAAGGGCGTTGATGTATTCCGCATCGCTGCTGCCGATCGGCAGGCGCGGGATGTGGATCTCGATGATCAGCAAGGTGATCGCGATCGCGAACACCGCGTCGGAGAAGAAGACGAGCCGCTCCAGCGCATGCTCCGGCCCGCCCGATTGCCTCGCCACCATTGTCTTCCCCCGTATTGCCCGCCTCTTATCGGGCAAGCCGGCGCCCCGGCGCAATCGCCAAAAACGCCCCCGGATTGCGCACCCGCATTCCCCATCCCATATGCCGCCCATGAGCGGAAACGATACCACGTGGCACGGCACGACAATTCTCTCCGTGCGCAAGAATGGACGCGTCGTCGTCGCCGGAGACGGCCAGGTGACGCAGGGCCAGACCGTCATGAAGCCCAATGCGAAGAAGGTCCGCCGCCTCGGCGACGGGTCGGTGATCGGCGGCTTTGCCGGCGCGACGGCCGATGCCTTCACCCTGTTCGAGCGGCTGGAGCGCAAGCTCGAGCAGCATCACGGCCAGTTGCTGCGCGCCGCGGTGGAACTCGCCAAGGACTGGCGGACCGACAAATATCTCCGCAACCTCGAAGCGATGATGATCGTCGCCGACAAGGAAGTGACATTGATCCTCACCGGCAATGGCGATGTGCTCGAGCCGGAGGCCGGGATCGCGGCGATCGGGTCGGGCGGCAATTATGCCCTCGCCGCGGCGCGCGCCCTGGTCGATTACGAGGAAGATGCCGAGAAGATCTGCCGCAAGGCAATGGCGATCGCGGCCGAGGTCTGCGTCTACACCAATGATCGCCTGACCATCGAAAGCCTGGACAGCACCACCTGATCTTTGCTCCCCTCCCGCTTGCGGGAGGGGCTGGGGGAGGGCCTGTCCTCCCCGATCACCTTTCATGGCTGACAAGCCCTCCCCCGACCCCTCTCGCAAGCGGGAGGGGAGAAGAGAAACAGAATGAACGACGCACTCACTCCCAAAGCCATCGTTGCCGCACTCGACGAGCACATCATCGGCCAGACCGACGCCAAGAAGGCCGTGGCGGTCGCGATGCGCAATCGCTGGCGTCGCCAGCAGCTCGGCGCGGATCTGCGCGACGAGGTCACCCCCAAGAACATCCTGATGATCGGCCCGACCGGCTGCGGCAAGACCGAGATCAGCCGCCGCCTGGCCAAGCTCGCCGACGCGCCCTTCGTGAAGGTCGAGGCGACCAAGTTCACCGAGGTCGGCTATGTCGGCCGCGACGTCGAGCAGATCGCCCGCGACCTGGTCGAGGAAGCGGTGCGGCTGGAAAAGGAGCGCCGCCGCGTCGCCGTGAAGGACAAGGCCGAGGACGCCGCGATGGCGCGCCTGCTCGACGCCTTGACCGGCAAGGGCGCGAGCGAGGCGACGCGCGAGGCGTTCCGCCAGCGCTTCCGCGACGGTCATCTCGACCAGACCGAGATCGAGATCGAGCTGGAGGCCCAGCCCCAGATGCCGTTCGAGGTGCCCGGCCAGATGGGCATGATCAATCTCGGCGAGATGATGGGCAAGGCGTTCGGCGGCGGCCAGCTCAAGCGCCGCAAGCTCACCGTGCCCGGCGCCTGGGAGAAGCTGGTCGAGGAGGAGGCCGACAAGCGTCTCGACCAGGACGAGGTCAGCCGCATCGCGCTGGCCGATGCCGAGGCGAACGGCATCGTCTTCCTCGACGAGATCGACAAGATCGCGGTCAGCGACGTGCGCGGCGGCTCTGTCAGCCGCGAGGGCGTGCAGCGCGATCTGTTGCCGCTGATCGAGGGCACCACCGTCGCCACCAAATACGGGCCGATGAAGACCGACCATATCCTGTTCATCGCGTCGGGCGCCTTCCACGTCGCCAAGCCGAGCGACCTGCTGCCCGAGCTCCAGGGCCGCCTGCCGATCCGGGTCGAGCTGAAGGCGCTGACCGAGGATGATTTCGTCGCCATCCTGTCCGACACCAAGGCATCGCTGACTCAGCAATATGTCGCGCTGATCGGTACCGAAGGCGTGACGGTACAGTTCACCGAGGACGGCATCCGCGCGGTCGCGAAGATCGCGGCCGACGTGAATGGCGAGATCGAGAATATCGGCGCGCGCCGCCTGCAGACGGTGATGGAGAAGCTGCTCGAGGAAGTCAGCTTCGACGCCGAGGATCGCCATGGCCAGACGCTCGTCGTCGATGCCGCCTATGTCGAGAAGCAACTCGCGGTCATCGCGCGCAACACCGATCTGTCGCGCTTCGTGCTCTGATCGCAGGCATTTGACTCTGCGAGCGATTCCGGCAGGATCGGCCGGTATCGAGGCGCGGGGGGAATGTCATGGGCGGCGGGCTCAAAATCTGGACGATCGCGGCATTGTCGACGATCGCGACGCCGCTTTCGGTGGAGGCCATGCCGCTTGGGCCGAAGGTCGGCGACCAGGCGCCGAACTTCGAGTTGTTGCTGCTCGATCACACCAAGGTCTCGCTCGCCGATCTCAAGGGCCAGGTGATTGTCATCAACCTCTGGGCGAGCTGGTGCGGGCCGTGCAAGCAGGAGATGCCGATCCTGGACTATATGCAGCGCAACCTGGCGGATCGCGGGCTTCGCGTGATTGGCGTCGTCACCAATGACAGCGTCGATCAGGTGCGCGTACGCAATGTATCCAAGGTGCTGGGCTATTCGATCTCGATGCGCATCACGGGCAAATATCCCGCGGGGAAGGGCCTCCCGACAAGTTACGTGATCGATCGCAAGGGCGTCATCCGCTATATCGAGGAAGGCGCGTTCACCGCGGAGAGCTTCGCCAGCCTGATTGGGCCGCTGCTGAACGAGAAGGCGAGTTAGGCGGGCCGACCCGTCAACGCTTGGGTTTGTAATAGGGCGTGAACTTGCCCAGCCGGCAATAGGGGCCGGGGATGATCGCGCCGGGCTCGGTGACCCGGAAGAGATCGTTGCGGCAGATCTGGCTGCCATGCATCTCGACGATCAGGATCGATCCGGGCTGAAGCGACGGGCAGCTCGCCTCCAGCTGGTTGCGCCAGAAATGGCGGCCCGAATCGTAGATCAGGTTCTGCCCGTCGACGATCCGCGGCCCGTCGACGAAGGACCGGTCGAGGCAATCGACCGGTTCGCCCGGCTCGCGCCCCGCCAGCGCCTTGTCGATCTCGCTGACGCCCTTCTGCGTGTCCGCGGCGGTGGCGCAGGCGGCGATGGTCAGGGCGATCGCCCCAAAAGCGAGGGCGCGGGCGGTCATGGCGTTTTCCGATAGGGCGTGAAGGCCGCGAACGAGCAGCTGCCGGTCATCATGTGCGAGCTCGAATCGACCGTCTGGGCGATGTCGCCCTGGCAGAGCCGCCCCCCCGAAATCGAGTGAGTCACCAGGATGTCGCCGCGCGCGATATTCTCGCACCCGCCGGTCGTGTCGCTGCGATAGATCAGGCCGCGGCCGATCTTGTAGAGGATCGTCGGGCCATAGGCGCTGATCGAGCCGCTCCGATAATCGTCGATGCAGGACACCGGCTTTTGCGGGGTCAGGCCGGCCAGCTCGGCCGTGAGCTTGTCCTGGTCGCTGGCGCCCCTGTGCGTTTCGGCGGAGGCGGCGCAGCCCGACAGGGCGATCGCCAGCAGGGGAAACAGGATACGCATCATCAGCTCCTCGATCCGACGCCCCCGTCGCGTGACATCATAACGCATTCAGCCCCGAAAAGCATCCTTCGCCGCGCGTCTTTCGGCGAGTTGTGCGGCCGATTGCGCACGCAGGAACGGGTTGGTGGCCAGCTCCTCGGCGATCGTCGTCGGCACCGTCGCCTCGCCGCGCGCGCGCAGTGAATCGACCGTCTCCATCCGCGCCCGCGTCGCCGCATTGCCCGGCTCGGCGGCGAGCGCGAAGCGGCCGTTCGCCTGAGTGTATTCATGCGCGCAATAGACGATCGTCGTTGGCGGCAGCGCGGCGAGGCGCTGCATGTTGGCGAACATCTGCCCCGCATCGCCCTCGAACAACCGGCCGCAGCCCATTGCGAACAAGGTGTCGCCGGTGAAGACCAAGGCGTCGCCCGGCAGGTGGAAAATGATGTGCCCGGCGGTATGCCCCGGCGTCTCCAGCACGGTCGCGACATGGGCGCCGAGCGTGACCGTATCGCCCTCGCCGAGTTCCACGTCGAGCGTCGGGATGCGCGCGGCCTCCGCCGCCGGCCCCGAGACGATGGCGCCGGTGGCTTCCCTGATCGCCGCGTTGCCGCCGGTGTGATCGGGGTGCCAATGGGTGTTCCAGATCTGCCCGATCGTCCAGCCGCGCTTGTCCGCCTCGGCCAGCACGGGCGCCGCCTCGGCCGGATCGACCACCATCGTCTCGTCCGAGACCGGATCGTGGACCAGCCAGATATAATTGTCGCTCAGCGCGGGGATGCGGACGATCTCGAGGTCGGTCATGCGAAGCTCCCGGAGGAAAGGACGGCGGCGCCGAGCCGCTCGGTCAGGGCGGCGGCGGGTTCGTCGCGGGCGAGCGCCACGCCCTGGCCGGCCCAGAGCGGCGTGAAATCGTCGCGGCCCGCGCTTTCCGCATGCGCGCGGAGCGGGGCCAAGGCGGCGCTGGCGTAAGGGAAGGGCGGCGCGGCGTCGCTGACGGGGCCGAGCGTGTCGATCAGCCGGTTGCGCAGGCCCCGCGCCAGACCGCCGGTGAACACATTGGTGAAGACGCTGTCGTCGGCCGTCGCGGTCGCGAGCCGGCGGCGATGCACCGCGCTCGTCCGGGCCTCGGGCGTGCGGAGATAGGCGGTGCCGACCTGCACCGCCGCGGCGCCCAGCGCGATCGCGGCCGCCGCGCCATGCGCATCGGCGATGCCGCCGGCGGCGATGACGGGCACATGGACCGCCGCGACGATCTGCGGGACCAGGGCGACCAGCCCGATCGGGCGGTGCCCGGCCAGGAAATGCCCGGCATGGCCGCCAGCCTCGAACCCCTGGGCGATGATCGCGTCGCAGCCGCGCCCGGCGAGGTGGCGCGCTTCGGCGACATTGGTCGCGTTGCCGAAGACGCGCGCGCCGCTCGCCCGGACGCGGGCGAGCAAGGCTTCGTCGGGCAGGCCGAAATGGAAGCTGACGATCTCCGGCCGCACCGTCTCGATCGCCTCGGCCATCGCCGCATCGAACGGTCGGCGCAGCGGCGGCGCGGTGGTCGGCGGCGCGACGCCCTCGTCGGCGTAGAAGCGGGCGAGCGCGTCCCGCCAGCTACTCTCGTCGGGTATGGGGCCGAGCGTGTGGCAGAAGAAATTGAGATTGATCGGCCCGGGCCCCGCCGCCCGCACCGCCGCGGCCTGCGCGACCACCGCGTCGGTATCGAGCACCGCGCAGGGCAACGATCCGATCGCGCCGGCGCTTATCGCGGCGATCGCCAGCTCGGTCCCGGCGAAATTGGCCATCGGCGCCTGCACCACGGGCAGTCGCGCGCCGGTCATCGCCAGGAAGGCGCGCGTCGCCGCGCTCATGTCACCAGACGCCCGTGTTCGGCATCGACGTCCAGGGCTCGGCGGGCTCGAGATGCCCGTCCTGGAGCAGCTCGACCGAGATATTGTCGGGCGTGCGGACGAACGCCATATGGCCGTCGCGCGGCGGGCGGTTGATCGTCACGCCGCCGTCCATCAGCCGCTGGCAGGTCTCGTAGATATTGTCGACGCGGTAGGCGAGATGGCCGAAATTGCGCCCGCCGCCATAGTCCTCCGGGTCCCAATTATGGGTCAGCTCGACCTCGGCTTTCCCCTCCTCGCCCGGCGCGGCCATGAAGATCAGGGTGAAGCGGCCCTTCTCGCTGTCCATCCGGCGAACCTCCTCCAGCCCGAGCAGGTTGAAGAAGCGGATCGTCGCGTCGGGATCGGTGACGCGGATCATGGTGTGGAGATACTGCATATGACGGGCCTCCCTTGAGCCCGGCTGAGATAGGCGCGGCGGGCGCGGCTTGCCAGTGCCGTGCGCATCGTTGCCGGGTTAAAACCGATGGCGCGTCGATTGGATCAAGTGGCCGATCAGGGAGATATGGGAGGCCGAACAGGCCGGTTTATTTGGCCACCGGCGGATCGAACTGCCGCAGCGCATTGCGCGCATTGCGGGCGGCCTCGCTGTCGGGCTTGAGCGTGGTCGCGGCTTTCCAGGCGGCCTTGGCGCCCGCCTCGTCCCCGGACGCCGCCGCGATATTCCCCGCCTCGAGCTGGACCGAGGCATCGTCGCCCGCCAGCTTGAGCGCCTCGGCAATGTCCTTCTTCGCGCGCGGCAGGTCGTTGGTCTGCCGTGCGAGCGTCGCCGAGAGCAGCCAGGACAAAGGGTCGGCCGCGGCATCGACGATCGCCCGGTCGAGATCGGTACGCGCATCGCCCAGGTCGCCGCTCGCGACAAAGGCGCGGGCGCGATCGAGATTGGCCTCGCCGCGCTGCAGCCCGGTCAGCGTGCCGGTTGCGAGCGCGGCGTTCAGCGCCGATCGCGCCTTCAGCCCCTCGCCCCCGGCGAGCCAGGCATTGCCCGCCTGCGCCCAGTAATTCGCCGCGCGCCGGTCGCGCGCGACCTCGGCGCCGCGCGCCGCCGCCTCGAATTCGGCCGCCGCCGCGGTCCAGCGCGTCTCGCTCGCATAGGCGATGCCGAGGCACTGGTGCGACAGGAAGCCGCCGCCGTCGCGCTGCCATTGCCCCGCCTCGTCCTCCGCCGCGTGCGGATCGCGGTCGGCCAGATCGACGCAGCGATCGAAGCGTAGTTCGGCCGGATCGGGCGGGCCCGCGACCATGGTCTGAGCGGGGGTCTGGGCGGCGAGCAACAACAGGGGCAGGATCATAGGCGTTGGATCACATCCTCGACCGCCCGGATCAGGAGCGCGATATCGGGGTCGCGCGAAAGGCGGTGGTCGCCGTCCTTGACCAGCCATGTCTGCACATCGGCTGAACGGATCAGCTCGCCGAGCCGCACGGTGCGGTGCCACGGCACGTCGAGATCGGCCTGGCCCTGCAGAAAGCGCACCGGCCCGTCGATCGGGATCGTGCCCGACATGATCCGGTTGGCCTCGCCCGATTGCCAGAAGCGCGCGGTATAGATCGTGGGCTGGTCCGAATAGGCGGAAGGGCGCTCGATCCGTCCGTTCTGGAGCAGCGCCATCTTCTCGTCCATGGTGAAGCCCCAATCGGTGAAATCGGGCGCCGGCGCGATGCCGACGAGGCCGGCCACCTTGTCCGGCCGGTCGCGCGCCGCCAGCAGCATCAGCCAGCCGCCCATCGACGATCCGACCAGGATCGCGGGGCCCGCGACGAGCTGGTCGAGCATCGCCAGCACATCGTCGCGCCAATTGGCCAGCGTCTGCTCCTCGAACGCGCCCTGGCTCAGCCCGCAGCCGCCATAATCGAACCGGAGAAAGGCACGGCCGTTGGTTTTCGCCCAGGCTTCGAGCGCGATCGCCTTGGTGCCGGACATGTCCGAGGCATAGCCGGGCAGGAAGACGACGGTCGGGCCGGTGCCCTCGGTCAGATGATAGGCAAGGGCCGGGCGAGGGGCGGGGTCGGTCATCGGGGCTATCTAGGGGCCGAGCGACCGGGCGTCACCAAAATCCCTCTCCCGGCGGGAGAGGGAGGGAGCCACGCAGCGGCGGAAGGGTGAGGGTGATGCGGCACGATCCATCAGTCACCCTCACCCCTCGCCGCTGCGCGTCTCGACCCTCTCCCGCCGGGAGAGGGTTAGGGAAGGGAGGTTACTTCCCGTCGGCGAACGCCGTCAGCGCCGCGGCAAACGCCGCCGGCTGGTCCAGCATCACGAAATGCGCGCTGTCGCCCACATCGACAAAGGTCATGTTCGGCACGGCGGCATAGGCGCCCTTGTACATCCCGTCCGCCGCCGGCTTCGGCACGCCCGCATTCCACGGATAGACCAGGGTGACCGGCGTCCTGATCGCGGCCATGTCCGGCCGCAGATCGGTGGTCAGATCCTCATACATCGCCTCGCCCGAGACGCGCGGATCAGCCGCCATCACCCAGGCCTTCACCTTGGCGCGCGAGTCGGGCTTGAGCGCGAGCTGGTTGGCCACCGCTTCGGCCGATACCGGGTTGGCCGGCTGGCCATAGGTCGCGGCGATCTGGTCGCGCATCGCCTTGCCCCGCGGCTCGACCATCGCAACGGTCGCGGTCGGGCCGAACAGCATGCCGTAAAAGGGCAGGGAATCGACGACCATCAGTTTGCCGATCTGGTCCGGATGGGCCTTGGCGAACATCAGCCCGACCAGGCCGCCCAGCGAGTGGCCGACGATTGCCGGCTGGCCGAGCTTCTCCGCGGGGATCAAGGCGGAAAGATCGGCCACCACGCCGTCGAGGATGCCGGGCTTCAGGTTGGCGCCCGGATCGCCGCCACCGAAGCCGTTGACCTCGACCAGATAGACCGTGTGCTTTTTGCCCAGTTCCAGCGCGGCGGCGTCATAGACGGCGCGCGGAGAGGAAAGTCCCGGGATCAGGATCACCGGGCTGCCCCGGCCCGAAAATGCGACGGAGATATGGTCCATCCGCAACAGGGTGCCACCCGTCATGTCGAGCGCCTGCTGGGCGGGCGCCGCATGCGCCGGGGCCACGTTCAGCAACAGCAGCGGAAAGGCGATGGCGGCGATCAGGCGGGCCTTGTTGGCGGGGGTCATTGTACGGTCTCCTTGGAAGGGCTGGTGAAGATCTGTTCGATCGAGAGCCCGAACAGCTCGGCGATCTTGAAGGCGAGGGGGAGCGAGGGGTCGTAGCGGCCGGTCTCGATCGCGTTCACGCTCTGGCGCGACACTTCGAGCCGGTCGGCGAGATCGCCCTGGCTCCAGTCGCGCTCGGCACGGAGCACCTTGAGGCGGTTCTTCATGCCTCGCCTCCCGCCGCCTGCAGCTTGTTGATGCACGCGCCGACGCCAAGCCCGGCGAACCACAGGATCACCGCGTAATAGGCGTAGACATGAGGGACGAGGTCGAAATTTTCGAGGAATCCCCAGGCAGTGGCGATGCTCAGCGAGAAGGCGGTGGCGATCAGCGCCTGGCGTACCATCATCACGCGGAGATATTCGTCGGTCTCCTCGGTGAGGTAGCGCCCGATCGCGCCGAGGATGGCGATGATCGGCAGCGCCGGCAGGATCGCCGCGACATAGGCGATGGGGCCGCTCAGCAGATGATGCTTGAAGCCGTAGACGGCGGCGATGAGGATCACCGCGTAGATCAGGCTCAGGATGATGACCCTGTGGTTATAGCGTTTGAGGGCTTTGCTCTTGCTCACGGGTAAAGGCTCCTTTCGAATCAGTGAAGGGAGCTTTACAGTCAGGCGTGCTTGTCTGTCAAGGGAGATTGTCAATTAGGATGGTGTGGTTGTCAGGAAAAGCTGCTGAATACCCATGCCCCGTGGTAGGCAGGCTCATCGAGCAGGACAGGGTGTTCGTATTGACATTGTGGATACGAAATGCCATGTATTTCCCATGGCAAAGGCTCGCTCCATTCCTGAAGCGACAGCGGGTTCGGTTGCTCTCGCGGCGCGGCGCATTGCGTCCGACCCGAAGGGTAGCATCAACCTGCGAATCGAGACGCAGACGCGTCAGCTGATTGATGACGCGGCGGCTGTTCTTGGGAAAACCCGCACCGACTTCATGATCGATAGTGCCCGAGCGCTCGCCATCGACGTGCTGCTCGACCAGCGCCTGTTCGTGCTCGATTCCGTACGATACGACGCCTTTGTCCACGCGCTTGATCATCCGCCGGCACCTGGCCCCAAGCTGCGCGCGCTGCTGCGGCGAACGCCGGCATGGAGCCGCTGACGATCGTCGCCACGGCCGGGAGATGACGTTATCGGCCCCGGTCCCGCTCGCCGCGAGCCACGATCTTGCCGATTTCGACTGCGGCGAGCCGGCACTCGACGATTGGTTGAAACAACGCGCGCTGAAGAATGAGAGCCGATTTTCGCGGACTTATGTGGTTTGCGACGATAACCGGGTGGTCGCATATTTTTGCGTCTCGGCCGGGGCGGTCGAACGGGAGGCCGCTCCCGGCAGGGTCCGGCGCAATGCTCCGGACATGATTCCGATTTCAGTGATTGGCCGGTTGGCGGTGAGCAAGGCCTATGCCGGCCGCGGCCTCGGCGCGGACATCTTGTCGGATGCCTTGCGGCGGATCGCAATCGCATCGCAGAGCATCGGGATCGGGGCAGTGCTGGTGCAGGCGAAGGACGAGAACGCGAAGCGCTTCTATCTCGCTTGTGCCGAATTCATTGAATATCCGGCGGACAGTCGAACATTGTTCCTCCCGATCGAGACGGTGATCGCGGCGTTCAGCTGACGCGATCCCGTTCTACTGGTGCCGGCGAGGGTCGAACCCTGCGAGAGGATATGCGGGGACACTATGCCAATTCCATTGAGTATAGTGTCCCCGCAGTAGAGTCCGCGATCCTGGCGATCGGGGCGTTATTATTTCAAAGCGAGGGAGGTATTGGTCGCCCGCTGTCATCAAGGATGATCTTCTGGCCGGATTTATAGGCAACGCCGCCTATGGTAAGATCGCGGTATATTAAAACCGACACCACCCGCATATCCCGTACCGTGACCTGCGGCGTGGGCCCGAAGTCCACCCCGTTCAGCTTGAACGATGTCAGCGTCCACAAGCATGAGAAGTCGGGCGCGATTGACTGCTCCGCGACACTGCAGGAAAACTGCGCCGCGGCAGGCAAAATCACTGGAGCAGCCTCCATCGGCAGGCCGCTGGTCGAGTATTTCGGGGTCACACGGGCGACCAGTTGGGGAAGGCCGGCCTGACCCTGGTACAGCCAGTAGGAACGGGTAACGTCGTTGAACGCCACCGTTATCTGTTGCATCACCGTCTTGCCCAACAAGCGATACGGCGCACCCGTGATCGGCGTAAAGGTGCTGACTCGCCCATTGCCATCGAAAAGGGCGGTGCCATCGACGGGGATTCTCAGGTTGAAGTCTTCCGAGCCGGTTTTCAGTGCCGCCGATGTCACTATGCCCGAGGCATTGAACGCGATTCTTCCCGGCCCATAGGTAAGTTTTCCGATCGTGACGGGAGTCTTCAACGTTCCGACTGCGATGTTCCCGACCGAGTCGAAGGTTATGGCGGTGCCACCTTGCAGGGTGAAAAAACCGGCCTGATAGTCCTCTTTAAGAACCGCCTCGGACACGCGGCCATTCGGATACAGCCGTGCCGCGCCCGTAGCCAATAATATGCCGCGATATTCAGTATCGGACGGCAGTGAAACCTGCTGCGCCATAGCGCTAGTCGACAGAAAAAACGCGCTCGCTACGCCGAAAACCATCCTCATCATTCCGCCCCCTCATCATTACGATGCGCAGGGTGCCCATTTCGAAGGACGACTGCAACGTCTCGATAGCGGCTCGAAGATATTGCGTGTCGAGGAGGGGATATAAAGGCAATCTGTTTGGAATTGCGCCGGGCGCAGGCGGGACACCATGGTCATCCTACCGACTATTGTTTCGCCGACGCCCACGAACGGCAGAAACCGCGCCCCTCACCGCAACCGCGCCTTCAACCGAAAATACGCCACCCAGCACGCCACCGTACCAAGCACGACAGGCCCGAACACCCACGGATAATCCAGGCCCAACAGATGCGCGGACAACAATTTCCCCTGCTCGATCCGCAGCTCGGTCGTGACGCTCAGCACCGTCAGCCCGATCGCGGAGCCGTATAGCCGGCGCTGCCAGCGCAGCAGGGATCTGGCGCGCCGCAGCGCTGCCAGCTCCACGTCAGGGGCCGTCTCTTCCCCGGGCGGCTGTTCGCTTCCGTCCTCCGCCTGCAGCCATTGCTCGACCAGCCGGCGGCTTGGCGCGGAGGCCATGCCGGCGCGATAGAGCGGCAGCAGGTCCAGGATGATCTCGCGGTCGATATGGGGCTCGGTCATGATGTCAGCTCCGGTGGATTTCGAGGATCGCGCGGGCGCGGTGAACCTTCACCTTCGCCGACGCGACCGAGATGCCCAGGCTCGCGGCAATCTCGGCATAGGGCATGTCGTGGAACGCGCGCATCAGCAGCACGGCGCGGTCGATCTCGGGCAGGGTCTGCAGCCGCGCCAGCACCGCGCGCAGCTCGCTCGCGCCGGCCAGTTCCGTCTCCAGGTCCGGTGCGGCGCCCGGCATGTCGGCGAGGATCGCCGCGCCGATCCGCGCACGGCGGTGCCCCTTGCGATGTAGGTTGCGGGCGATCGTGAACAGATAGGCGCGCAGCGTCTGCGCCCGGCCGGGCGCGTCGGCCACCCAGGCCCGGATGAAGGTTTCCGAGGCGATGTCTTCCGCCTCCGCAGGGTCGCCCGAAAGGTAGAGCGCGAACCGCCGCACCTCCCCGACATGCCGGCGATAGAGCTCCTCGAAGGTCATCGAAACGCCGCAAGCCCGCCCGCGACGTCCATCGCCGCGTGCGCGATGCTGCCCGGTACCAGGCTTTGCCGGGTCTTCGCGGCCATACCGAACACCAGGCCCAGCACGGCGATCCGCACGACCAGCAACGGCCCCTGATAGCCATGCGCCAGCCCGAACAGCAGCGCCTGCGCCACCACCCCGCACCATGGGCAGCGCAGCAGCGCGCCGAACTGGCGCTGCAGATAGCCGCGGAACACGAATTCCTCGACGAAGCCCGCGCTCATCGACAGCATGATCCACAAGGGGATATCGATCGCGCGGCGGACCAGCAGCGGCTCGGCGCCCGCGTTGTCGGCGCTGCCCAGGCCGAGATCGAGCAGCCACTCGACCCCGAGCAGCACCGCGAAAAGCCCCGCGCCCAGGGCGATGTCGATCAGCCATGCCCGCCCGGTCAGCGGCCGCGCACTGATCACGCGGGCGATCGAGGTCCCCTGCCGCCGCAGCCCGGCGCGCGCGTAGAGGAAGAAGCCCCATTCGACGATCAGCAGGGGAAGGTAGAGCGCCATCCCGCCGGGCGCCGCCGTGCCGTGGCTGCCCCCGCCCGGTGGCTGCAGCGTCGCTGCATATCCCGCCGCGGCGATCGCCAGCACGATCGCGCACAGGATGATGGTGTGTCGGCGCGACGCGACGATCGCGATGTCAGGCTGAGCGTTCATGATGTCCCTCGGTCCTTGTTCGAACCATAGAGCCGCGAGACCGCAATAGGTTACAATCCTCGCCGGATGGGCGGTTCGCGCGAGCGATGCAGCCGCGCGCCGCTCGCACCGGGGCTTGATTCAATCTTGTGCAGAATCGGCCCAGGGTGATGGCGGATGAAGCGCTCCCGTGCCCATCCCGCTCTTTCTCAGGATCTGAAGACTGGCCGCGTGCCCCGCCACCCTGTTCCGGCAGACCTCCGCCCTGGTAATTCCAACAGGCCGCCCTGTTATTTCCAACAGTCGCCCTGTTATCGACTTAACAGGGCGAGAGCCATCCAGACATTTGATTTCAAAAGGAAAATTTCGCCAGTTTTTCCAACAAAACGGCCAATAACAGGGCGAAAAAAATATCTCGCCCTGTTATTCGCGCGGAACAGGGCGAAACCGCACCGCGCCGGTCAGACCGGACTCAGCTGGCGAGTCCCTCAGATCACATACTCGACGGTCGCCATCTGCGTCTGCGCGGCGCGCGCCGCGTTGCGCTTGGTGACCAGTTCGGCGTGGAGCGCGGTGACGGTATCGCTGCCCGCCGTCCTGAACAGGAAGGGCAGCACCGCGTGGAGCGTGCAGCGCGCGCCGCCCCACATCATCTTCAACCCGAAGCGCGAGGCGACGCCGAAATGCTCGCCATAGCTCTCGCCGACCGATTTGGGGTGATCGAGGAACAGGCGGCGGAACATGGCGGGCCTCATCATTTGCGCGGGAGAATGCGATATCATGGCTGGGCGGCGTTGCCAGCCTTGTTCGCGATGTTCGCCAGCATATCCGCGGCGAGCTGACTGAGTGTGTCGTCGCGCGCGCCCATCACGACGATCCGGTCGCCGGGCCGCGCCTCGGCGGCGAGATGCGCGGCGGCGGCGTCGCGCGCCGGGATGTGCAGCGCGTTGCGCCCGGTCGCGGCGACGTCGGCGACGATGTCCGCGCTGGTCACCTCGCGATGGACGGTGCCGCCCTGATAGACCGGGTCGGGCAGGACGAGCAGGTCGTCGGCATGGAGCTTCGTCGCCAGCGTCGCGACCAGCTCCCCGCGCATCACCTTCAAGGGGCCATAGCCATGCGGCTGGAACAGGATCAGCAGCCGCCCGGGAAAGGCATGGAGCGTATCGAGCGTGGCGGCGATCTTGTCGGGGTTGTGCCCGAAATCGTCGATCACCGCGATGTCGCGCGCCTCGCCGACCAGCTCCATCCGGCGCCTGAGCCCGGTGAAGCCGCCTATCGCCCGCGCGGCTTCGGCGAGCGACACGCCCGCCGCGCGCGCGGCGCCGATCGCGGCGAGCGCGTTCGACACATTGTGGCGGCCGGGCACCTTGAGCGAGACGGCAATCGGCGCGGCATTGCGTTCCGACAGGCTGAAATCGACGCCGAAGGGCCGTTCGATCAGGCCGAACGCGGTCAGGTCGGCCTCTTGCCCGATCGAGAAGGTCAGGCGCCGCTCGGGCGGCAGGGTCATCGCCAGCGCCGCGCCGTCGCCATTGTCCATGTTGATCACCGCCGTCCCCGCCCGGGCGATGAAATCGCCGAACAGCGTGCGCAGCTCGTCGAGCGACTTGTGATCGAGGCTGACATTGTTGAGTATCGCGATCTTCGGCCAGTAGAGCGCGATCGATCCGTCGCTTTCGTCGACTTCGCTGACGAACGCCCCCCCTTCCGATTCCGGGCCGCCGCCGACCAAAGCGCTGGCGAAGGGCGCGTCCTCGCCGACGAAATTCTTCATCACCGCGCCGTTCATCACCGTCGGATCGCGGCCGACAGCGTGGAGGATCCAGCCGATCATGCCGGTGACGGTCGACTTGCCCGACGTGCCGGCCACGCCGATCGGCAGCGGGGCCGCGTTGAACAGCTTGGCGAGCAGCTCCGCGCGGCTCATCCGTTTCGCGCCGACCGCGTCCGCCGCGACGATATCGGCGACCGTTGCCTCGACCGCGGCGGAGGCGACGACGATCTGATCCGCTGACGTGATGCCGCTGCCGTCCTGCGGGAACAAGGCGACGCCCTTGGCGCGGAGATCATCGAACTTGGCGGGCAGGCGGGCCTGGTCGAGCGTCCGGTCCGATCCGGCGACGCGCGCGCCCTGGCCGGCGAGGATCATCGCGAGCGGCATCATGCCGCTGCCGCCGATCCCGACGAAGAAGTAGGATTTGCCGTCGTGCATGGCTCGGCGCTATCGCGGGATTTCGGACGCGGGGCAAGCAAGAGCGGGAGCAGGGCAATGCGGATCGGAATCGTCGCCCCCGGAAGGCCGATCGACCGGGTGATCGCCGATCGCGCGGCGGCGGCCGCGGCGATCTGGTTTCCCGGGGTGGAGCTGGTCTTCCACCCGCAATGCTTCCTGAGCGATGGCGGCCATTTCGCGGGCGTGGACGCGGCGCGCGCGGCGGCCTTTCTCGATTTCGCCAATGATCCCGCCTTCGACGCCCTGTGGTTCGCGCGCGGCGGCTACGGCGCGAATCGCATCCTCCATGCGGTGATGCCGAAGCTGGGGCCGGCCGCGGCGGCGAAAAGCTATTGCGGCTATTCCGACACCGGCTTCGTGCTCGGGGCGCTCTACGCGACGAAGATCGGCCATCCGGTCCATGCGCCCCTGGTCAGCGACATCTCGCGCAGCGACGGCGGCGCGTCCTTCGCGCGGACCCTGTCCTGGCTGACCGAGAAGAATCGCGGCGTGCTCGAGCCCAGCCTCGGCAAGCAGCCGGCAGTGGCCTTCAACCTGTCGATCCTCAACGCGCTGATCGGCACGCCATGGCTGCCCGATCTCGCCGGCCATGTCCTGATGATCGAGGATATCTCCGAGCCGCTCTACCGGATCGACCGGATGCTGTTCCAGATGGCGCATGCGACCGGGCTCAAGCATATCGCGGGCGTGCGGCTCGGGCGGGTGAGCGACGTGATCCCCAACGATCCCCCCTTTGCCGAGGACGTGCCGACGATGATCGAGCGCTGGTGCCGGGAGATGGGCGTGCCGTTCCTCGGCCCGGCGGATATCGGCCATGACGCGGAGAACAAGGTCGTGCCCTTCGGCAGCTTCTGACCGGCAGGCCGGGATCAATCGTGCGGCAGTTCGCGGATCTCCACCGTGCCGCCGCCTTCATAGACCGGATTGCCGGTGAGATATTCCCGGGCGGCCGCCAGGCTTTCCGCGCGGATGCGGATATAGCCGGCGAGGCGATCGCTGGGGTTGCCGGGCGTACCCTGCTTCCGAAACGCTTCTCCCGCGCCGATCGAGCTGCCCCCGTCGAAGATGCCCCGGCCGCGCAGGAACGCGAAATAGGTGGACCACATGTCGGGCGACGCTTCCGCAACCGCGTCGTCATGCATCAGCAGGATGAAGTCGCGCATGCCGGCTCCCGTCACGCCATCAACCGGCTCGGCCACCCGATCCTGACGAGCGTATCGTCCGGATCGCTCAGCGCGAACTCATACATGCCCCAGGGCTTGTGGCTCGCGCCCTCTTTCTCGATGATCTCGCCTGGAAAGCGCGCCGCGAAGGCATCGACATCCTCGGTGTAGAGATACAGGCCGAACGGGTTCCGCCCCTTGATCAGCCAGCCTTCGACCGCATTGGTCAGGTGGATATCGCCGCCGCGCCCGTCGGACAGCATCCGGTATCCGTCATACGCGTCCTTGCCCGCCGCGTCCTGGAAGAAGCCCAGCCGGTTATAGAAGGCCTCCGACGCATCGAGATCGTTGCAGGGGAGGATCGCCGTCAGCCTCGTCATCGCGGGAAGATCTTTCGCTTGAGTCGGGGAATTAATACGCTTGCGCATTCTCATGTCGAGCGCGCGCCTGATCGGGCAGATCGGCGCAACCTGATGATCTCGATCACCGTCAGGGGCCGCAAGGCGTTGCGCGGCGCGATGCAGGAGCGACGCCGCTGGTTGGCCGATACGATCGCCGACCGGCTTTCGGATGAGGAGTGCGAGACCCTGATCGAGGCCGCCGGGCTGATGCTGAGAATTGCCCTCTGATTTGCCCGCGCGGCGCAGGCTCCGGAGCGAAAAAAGGGCATCCCGGCGATCGCCGGGATGCCCGTATTCTTGCTTCTATGGGGGATTAGAAGCGGAAACCGACGCCTGCGGTAACCTGGTTACGCTGTACGTTGGTGCTGAGCGTGGCCGTGCCGTCAGCATAGTCGAAGTTGTCATACTGGGTGAAGGTATAGTCCAGCTTGCCATAGACATGCTTGGTCACCGCCACTTCGGCGCCGGCGCCGAGATGGAAGCCGTCCAAGTTCCGCCCGAGGCGAAAGTCGTTCGTGCCGCCATCGGTGTAAGTCTCGTCGAGGCGTCCGTTCGAGTAGCCGCCCTTGATGTAGAAGAGCACCGGCTCGGTCAGCTTGAAACCCAGCCGCGCGCCCGCAGTGATGCTCCGGCCTGCCTTGAGGCATGCCTCGTCACCGCCGAAAACCTCCGTGCAGTCCTTGGTGCTGGCGCCTTCGAGACCCGCATAGGCACCGATGGTGAGCTTCTGGCCGATCGCGAGATCATAGCCGACTTCGCCGCCATAGGAGACGCCGCTCTTGCTGCCGCTCTCGACAGCGGTCCCCGTGCTGTCGTTCGCTATCACCTTGGCGTGGACATTGTCGTAGCCTGCATGGACTTCGCCGCGCACGCCGGTGAAGGTGCTGCCGGTATCGTCCTGCGCAAACGCCGGCGTCGCAACGAGGACCGCCGCCACGGTCAGCAGATATTTCTTCATGATGATTCCTAATTTCTTCGGGGGTGTGCGCTTGCAAGCGGGTGGCTCTTATCGCCCGGTAACAATGGCTTCAACATGGTTTCTAAGAAATCTGGGCTGCGCTTTTCCGGTTTTCGGTGGAGGCGTTGCAGTAGGGCAACACACTCTGAACGCCAGATGTACGAAGGGCGGATTTTTGGCGATTTGAGGTACCGCCGCGATCGCTGCGTTTTGCGCGCGACTTGCCTATATAAGCCTCGCGTGCATAAGCCCGCGCACCTTCAACGCGTCAGAAAGTACCGATTTCGTCATGTCCGAGATGTTCCGCATAACGCTGCCCGACGGTTCCGTCCGTGAGGTAGCCCCGGGGACTACCCCGGCGGACATCGCCGCGGCGATCGGTCCGGGCCTCGCCAAGGCCGCCATCGCGGCGCGCGTCGACGGCGATCTGCGCGATATCATGCGCCCGTTCGAGGGCGATGCGCACCTCGCGCTCGTCACCTCGCGCGACGAGGCCGACGCGCTCGAGCTCGCCCGGCACGATTATGCGCATGTGCTGGCGGAAGCCGTGCAGAACCTGTTCCCGGGCACGCAGATCACCTTCGGCCCCTCGACGGACGACGGCTTCTATTATGATTTCGCGCCCCCCAAAGTCGATGGCCGCGAGCGGCCCTTCACCGAAGAGGATCTGCCGGCGATCGAGCAGGCGATGCGCGAGGTCATCGCCCGCGACGAACCGCTCGTCCGCGAGGTCTGGCAGCGCGACGACCTGATCGCGCTGTGGAAAAAGCAGGGCGAGACATTCAAGGCCGAATGGGCCGCCGAGCTCCCGGGCGACGAGGAACTGACGGTCTATCGCGCCGGCACCTGGCTCGACATGTGCCGCGGGCCGCATCTCGCCTCCACGGGCAAACTCGATCCCCAGGCGTTCAAGCTGACGCGCGTCTCGGGCGCCTATTGGCGCGGCGACCAGAACAACGCGATGCTGAGCCGCATCTACGGCACCGGCTGGCTCAACAAGAAGCAGCTCGACCAGCATCTGTTCCGCCTGGAGGAAGCGGCCAAGCGCGACCATCGCAAGATCGGCCAGGAGATGGACCTGTTCCACCTCCAGCCGGAAGCGCAAGGGTCCGTCTTCTGGCATCCCAAGGGCTATATCCTGTGGCGCCAGCTCGAGGCCTATATGCGCCGCCGGCTGGATGCGGCCGGCTATGTCGAGGTCAAGACCCCGCAGCTGATGGACGCGCGCCAATGGGAGCAGTCGGGCCATTGGGGCAAGTATCGCGAGAACATGTTCGTGGTGCCGGACGAGATTCCCTCAACCGACGACGCGGCGCCGATCCTGTCGGGCAAGTCCGACCTGATGGCGCTGAAGCCGATGAATTGCCCGGCGCATGTCCTGAACTTCCGCCAGGGCATCAAGAGCTACCGCGACCTGCCGATCCGCATGGCCGAGTTCGGCTGCTGCCACCGCAACGAGCCGCACGGCGCGCTGCACGGCATCATGCGCGTGCGTCAGTTCACGCAGGACGACGCGCACATCTTCGCGCGCGAGGATCAGCTGATCGACGAGATCAAGGCGTTCTGCGACCTGCTCGACAGCGTCTATCGCGATCTTGGTTTCGAGAGCTATGCGATCAAGCTGGCGCTGCGCCCCGACAATCGCTTCGGCGACGATGCGATGTGGGACCGGGCCGAGCAGATCCTGCGCGACGCAGTCGCGGCGACGGGCCGCGCGACCGCTGACTATGGCTGGGAGGAACTGCCCGGCGAGGGCGCCTTCTACGCGCCGAAACTCGAATTCCATTTGACCGACGCGATCGGCCGGACGTGGCAGGTCGGCACGATCCAGGCGGATACGGTGCTGCCCGAACGACTCGACGCCAGCTATGTCGGCGAGGACGGCAATCGCCACCGCCCGGTGATGCTGCACCGCGCGATTCTCGGCACGTTCGAGCGCTTCATCGGCATCCTGATCGAGCATCATGCCGGCCGTTTCCCGCTCTGGCTCGCCCCGGTGCAGGCGGTGGTCGCGACGATCGTCTCGGACGCGGACGACTATGCCAATGTCGTGGCGGCAAAGCTCGCGGCGGCCGGGCTGCGCGTCGAGACCGATCTGCGCAACGAGAAGATCAACTACAAGGTGCGCGAGCACAGCCTCGCCAAGGTCCCGAACCTGCTGGTTGTCGGCAAGCGCGAGGCGGAGGAAGGAACCGTCGCGCTGCGCCAGCTCGGCAGCGAGCGCCAGCAGGTGCTGGGCCTCGATGAGCTGGTCGAGATGCTCAGGAAAGGCGCCACGCCGCCCGACCTCTAAGGGGTTCCCTGGCAAAGGCCGGGGAACATCTTCCCCAACGACCCAAAAATCACTATATGCCCCAGCCTAACCTCCAAGGAGCAATACCTATCCGTCCTCCCATGATCCGGCGCCCGCAAGGGGCGCCCGTGCCGCTCAACGGCCCCCGCTTCAACGAATTCATTGTCTCGCCCAAGGTCCGCGTGATCGATCAGGACGGCGAGAACCTCGGTGTCATGTACACCCGCGAAGCGATGGAGCAGGCACAGAGCGTCGGGCTCGACCTCGTCGAAGTGTCGCCCAACGCCGATCCGCCCGTCGCGAAGTTCCTCGACGTCGGCAAGTTCAAGTACGAGGCGCAGAAAAAGGCGAACCTCGCCCGCAAGTCGCAGAAGACGCAGGAGATCAAGGAGATCAAGATGCGTCCGAACATCGACGATCACGACTATGACACCAAGATGAAGAAGGTGATCGAGTTCATCGGCGAAGGCGACAAGGTCAAGATCACCCTGCGCTTCCGCGGCCGCGAGCTCAGCCATGGCCAGCTCGGCATGGCGCTGCTCCAGCGCGTCCAGGCCGATGTCGTCGAGACCGCCAAGGTCGAAGCCTATCCGCGCATGGAAGGCCGTCAGATGCTGATGGTGCTCGCGCCGAAGTAACAAGCTGCGCAACGCAATTTTTTCCGGCCGCGGCGCACGCCGCGGCCGTTTTGATTCATGCCTCCCGAAACGACGCTACGGTGCCGTAGCGTCAAGCCCGTGCGCGATCGCGTCCGGGGCGGTCCCATTGTGGCCGCGCTGCATCACCATAATTCCAAAAGCGGTTTCCGCCGCCATTTTTATCTAGACGTACACTCCTGTGTATCTAACCGGCTCGAAGATACCCAAAACTCGAAAACATGGAGAGAGCCTGTAATGCGTAAGTCAGCGTATCTGTTGTCCGTCGCCGCCATCGCCATCGCCGCGCCCGCCTTTGCGCAGGATGCGCCCGTCACTCAGCAGGGCGCGCAGACCGCGTCGGATACCGCCGCTGCGGCGACCGACGAGAGTGGCGGGGATATCATCGTCACCGCAACGCGCCGTGCGGAACGGCTTTCCGACGTGCCGATCGCCGTGTCGGCGGTCAGCCAGCAGGCGCTGCAGAATTCGGGCGCGACCGATATCCGTGCGCTGGCGCAGCTCGCGCCGTCGCTGCTCGTCTCCTCCACCGGCAGCGAGGCCAACGCCTCGGCGCGCATTCGCGGCATCGGCACGGTCGGCGACAATCCCGGCCTCGAAAGCTCGGTCGCGGTGTTCATCGACGGCGTCTATCGCAGCCGCACGGGCTCTGGCCTCAACGACATTGGCGAGGTCGACCGCATCGAGGTGCTGCGCGGGCCGCAGGGCACGTTGTTCGGCCGCAACGCGAGCGCCGGCCTGATCAACGTCATCACCAAAGCGCCATCGTTCGATTTCGGCGGCTATGGCGAAGTCAGCTACGGCAATTACAACAATATCCGCGTCGCGGGCGCGGTCACCGGGCCGATCTCCGATACCCTGGCCTTCCGCCTGGACGGCGTGTTCGGCAAGCGCGACGGCTTCTATTACGACACGGTCAACAAGACCGACTATAACGACCGCAATCGTTATTTCGTACGCGGCCAGCTGCTGTTCCAGCCGAGCGCCGACCTGTCTGTCCGCCTCATCGGCGACTACACCTATCGCAACGAAAAGTGCTGCGGTGCGGTCTATGTCGATCTGCGCGAGAAGACCGATCCGACCCCCGGCGTACCCGGCGACTATGCCGTCTCGCCGACCAACCGCATCGTCGACATCATGAAGAGCATGGGCGCCGTTTTTCCGAGCGCGAACGACCCCTATAATCGCCAGATCGCAAACAGCCCGGGCCGCGCCTACAGCAACGTCACCAAGGATTATGGTGGCTCGGCGCAGGTCGACTGGAAGTTTGGCGGTGCCTCGCTGACGTCGATCACCGCGTACCGCGAATACAAGGCCGGCGGTGCGTCGGACATCGATTATGGCAGCCTCGATATCGGCTATCGCCCTGCCGACGGCAATAATTACCGCCAGTTCCACACCTTCAGCCAGGAGCTGCGGCTGCAGGGCTCGGCGTTCGACGACAAGCTCGATTGGCTCGTCGGCGGCTATTACAGCCGCGAGGATCTTCAGGTCGTCGACAATCTGAAGTTCGGCACCCAATATGGCATGTTCGCTGCGTGCCGCGTGGTTTCGGGGGTCAGCCCGTCCGCGGTGCTGCGCGATCCGACCGCGCCGGGCTGCCTGAGCCCCACCGGCATCGCCACGCTGAACGGCGCGTTGGGCGCCGCGGCACCGCTCGTCATCGGCAACCTCAATCGCCTGAGCACGCTCAACGATCTGGGCAGCATTCGCGACGTCTATAATCAGCGGAGCGAGAACTTCGCCTTCTTCACGCACAATATCTTCAAGATCACCGACCGGCTGAGCATCACGGCGGGCCTGCGCTACACCCACGAGAAGAAGAATTTCGACGCGAGTTTCCAGAACAACAACACGATCTGCCCGGCCTTGCAAGCAGGCAGCGCGCAGGGTGGCCTGGGCGGGTTGCTGAGCAATCCTTCGCTCGCGGCGACCGCGGCGGGCATCATCACGCTCGGCTGTACCGGCAACTCGACGTCCGCGCTCAACGGCAAGACGATCAGCGACAATCTAAGCGAGGGCGAGTTCACTGGCACCGGCGTGATCTCGTACAAGCCGGTCGACGGGCTGATGGTCTATGCGAGCTATTCGCGTGGCTACAAGGCGGGCGGCTACAATCTGGACCGTTCGGATCTCGGGCCGGCCTATCTCGCCTCGACCACGGCGAGCCCCAATGCCGCGCTGCTGCGCTTCGATCCCGAGACGGTCAATTCCTATGAGGCCGGCTTCAAATACAGCTCGCGCAAGTTCACCCTGAACGTCGCCGGCTTCCGCCAGGAGTTCAGCAACTTCCAGCTGAACACCTTCAACGGCACCAACTACATCGTCCAGAATATCGGGTCCTGCTCGACCAGCCTGGGCGGTGCCGATGGCGACAACAGCGCGGCTACGGGCACGTGCACCTCGGGCGTGAAATATGGGGTGCTCTCGCAGGGCGTCGAGATCGAGGCGGGGCTGTATCCGGCGCGCAACTTCTCGGTGAATGTCGGCTACACCTTCGCCGATACGCATTACCGGAACGACCTGGTCGGCAGCAAGTCGGGCGAGGCGCTCGATCCGTTCCTGGCGCTGCTCCCCGGCCAGCAGCTGTCGAACGCGCCGCGCAATGTGGTGACGATGTCGACCAGCTGGACGCCGGAGATCGGCACGAGCGGGCTTTCGGCGCTGTTTTATGTCGATGGCCGGTTGAGCTCCGACTATAACACCGGTTCCGACCTGTTCGTCGAGAAGGAGCAAGATGCGTTCTTCCTGATGAATGCCCGTATCGGCCTGCGCGGGGCGGACCAGAATTGGAGCCTGGAATTCTGGGCGCAGAACCTGCTCAACACGCAATATGAGCAGGTGGCGTTCAATGCGCCGTTCCAGGGTGCCGGATCGCAGTCGCAGGTCCAGAAGTTCGGTGCGCCGAGCTTTGCGGTCGGCAACCAGATCTTCTCGGCCTTCCTCGCGGAGCCGCGGACGTACGGCGTGACGCTGCGCAAGCGTTTCTGATCGCCCGACACACGACGATGGCGGCCCGTTCCCGAAAGGGGGCGGGCCGTTGTCGTTTCAGGCGGTGGCGGGCGGCTCCCACAGTTCGATCGCATTGCCCTCGGGATCGTGGATTCGGGCGAACTGGCCGACGGATGGGTCGTTCCATTCGGGCTTGGTGATGATCTCGATGCCGGACGCGTTGAGCTGTTCGAGCAGCGAATCCAGATCGCTGACGCGCAGGTTGAGCATCCATTGCTTGTCTTCGGCGAAATAGTCGGTGCTCGCCTTGAACGGGGCGAAGACGACCGGGCCGGCCTCTGTTTTCCAGACCCATTCGTCCGGGGTGCCCTCGGCCGTGGCCATGCAGCCGGCGCCGACGTTCAAATGCTCGCGATACCAGGCCGATAAAGCGTCGGGGTCCTTTGCGCGAAAGAACAGGCCTCCAATTCCCAGTACCGGCATTATTGGTCTCCTCTCAGTCCCCTTCTCTCAAGCGACAGGGGTTTTGAATCAACTAGGCGGCTTCCTTCATCGGCGTGCCGGCTGCGGCTTCGAGCAATCTTCTTTCTATCGCCTTCAGCCGCGCGGCGCCCGAGATTTTATCGCCGAGCAGGTCGGTCAGATAGAAGGTGTCGACCGCGCGCTCGCCGTACGTCGCGACATGGGCAGAGTGGATCGTGACCTTGGACTGGAACAGACCGTGGGCGAGCTGGTGGAGCAGGGCCGGGCGATCGCGGGCGTTGACCTCGATCACGGTGAAGCGGTTCGAGGCGCGGTTGTCGATCAGCACATGGGGG
>NZ_JAQGLC010000351.1 GCF_028293085.1 Sphingomonas bacterium | reverse complement strand
CGTTACGGCGTGCGCTCTCACCTAGCGTCCCCGGTCTCCGCCGGCGCGACGGCACGGCCCTTGAACCCTTGCGCCACGACATACCATTCGGACGACCCCTTGCGGCTCGCCGGTGGCTTGGCGTGCTTCACTGTCTTGAAGTTGCGCTTGAGCTCCGTCACCAGCGACGTGTCGGCCCCGCCGGCGAACACCTTGCCGATGAACGCCCCGCCCGGCTCCAGTACGTCGACCGCAAAGGCCAAAGCCGCCTCGACCAGCGCCATCGTCCTGAGCGCATCGGTCTGCGGATGGCCGACGGTGTTCGCCGCCATGTCCGACAGCACGAGATCGGGCACCCCGCCCAGCGCCTCGGCCAGAGCGGCCGGCGCCTTGTCATCCATGAAATCCATCTGGAGGATCGCGACGCCGTCGATCGGATCGACCGGCAACAGATCGATCCCCGCGATCGCCGCCTTGGGCAGCTGCCGCCGCGCGACCTGGCTCCAGCCGCCGGGCGCGATGCCGAGATCGATGATCCGCTTCGAACCCTTGAGGAAGCCGAAGCGCTGGTCGAGCTCGATCAGCTTGTAGGCGGCGCGGCTGCGATAGCCCTCGGCCTTGGCGCGCTTCACATAAGGATCGTTGAGCTGGCGATCGAGCCAGCGGGTCGATTGCGGGGTGCGCCGCCGCGCGGTCTTGACCCGGACCCTGAGGCCGCCGCCGTCCTTGCTCATGACTTGGTCCTCACAGGGCCTTCCCGCCGATCAACCGGCGCAGGATACCCTCGCGGATGCCGCGATCGGCCACGCCGAGCCGCTCGGCCGGCCACAGATCCATGATCGTCTCCAGGATCGCGCAGCCAGCCACCACCAGATCGGCGCGCTCGGTGCCGATACAGGGCAGGGTGGAGCGCTCGGCCAGGCTCATCCGCGACAGGTCGCTGCTGATCTTGCGCATCGAGGTAGCCGGGACGATCAGCCCGTCGACCGCCGAGCGGTCATAATGCGACAGGCCGAGATGCACGCTGGCCAGCGTCGTCACGGTGCCGCTGGTGCCGAGCAGCCGCGGTCGCTCCATGCCCCGCGGCAAGCGGCTGGCGAACCCGGCAAAGCTCTCCGCGACGAGGCTGCGCATCCGCGCATAGGCAGTCGCCAGCCCGTCCGGCCCCTCGCCGCCGCCCGCGCTCTCGGTGAGCGAGACGACGCCCCAGGGCGCGCTGTGCCAGTCGAGCACGACCGGCACCTTGGGCCGGGTGTCGACCAGCACCAGCTCGGTCGATCCGCCGCCGATATCGAACACCAGCGCGGGGTCCTCGCCCGGCTCGATCAGCGCCTGGCAGCCCAGTACCGCGAGGCGTGCCTCTTCCTCGGCCGAGATGATGTCGAGATGGATGCCGGTTTCCTCATAAGCGCGCGCGATGAATTCGGGGCCGTTGCTCGCCCGCCGGCACGCCTCGGTGGCGACCGAGCGCGACAAAGCGACGTTGCGGCGCTTGAGCTTGTCGGCGCAGACCTTCAGCGCGGCAAGGGTGCGGTCGATCGCCGCGTCGCTCAGCCGCCCCGTGGCGGAGAGCCCCTCGCCCAGCCGGACGATCCGCGAAAAGGCGTCGACCACGGCAAAGCCGGTGCCTTGCGGCCGGGCGATCAGCAGGCGGCAATTATTGGTGCCGAGATCGAGCGCGGCGAAGTGGCGCGCCTCGGGCCACCGCGCGCGCGTTGCCCCGGAATGTCCCGGGGTCGGCGCCGAACGGGCAGGCTTGTCCTGCCGGTACGGCATTTTGGGCGATTGATCCCCCATGCCGTGTGTACTCACTTTTATGTTCTGCCGTCACGGCAAGCCTTTATGGCCTGACGTTCGGTGCTTGGCGCAAGGGGTAGCGCAGGGCGCGGCGCGCGGCAAGCAGGGGCCGTTCGCTCGGTTGACAGCCCCGGCCCCGCCCCCTAGATCGCCCCCCACGTTGCCCCGTCGTCTAACGGTAAGACTACGGACTCTGACTCCGTCTATTGAGGTTCGAATCCTCACGGGGCATCCAATCAAGCGAAAAATCTGATAATTTTTCAGTAGCTTACGGCGTTACCGCCGAGCTAGTTCCCTCGTCCGCTCCCACATCGACGGTCAGTTGCCCATTAGAGCCTCAGTTGGCACTTCCGAATTGGCGTGCTGCTCCTGGCGAATCGACGTCAGTGCCCGCAGCAGCTTCTAGCTCAAGGCCGCCCTTCACGACCGTCGGGCCTGTTCCAAAAGCCGCCGATCGTTCGTGTCCGGGAAGCCGACAAAGCTGGCAGGAACGTCAACAGTGGTGGAAAGCGGTCATAGATTCAGACGGTCAAAATGATGCTCTCGTTGGGCCTGAGCGATGCCAGCGAGGACAAACGTGGCTCTAGGGATACTGCCTCATCGAGCCCAATTAAACGTGCATCCGTTCCGTCGTGGGAACGATTGCACAGGAACTGCCAGTCGCCATCATCGTCACGTGCAACGAGGTAGATCGGCGAACCCGCGAGCACGTGCGCGCATGTCAAACATGCAAGATTATCCGGGAACTGTTCCCCTGCTACCTGCGCCATGACAACATCATACCGGATAAGGGAATGTCAGCAACTGGGAGGCTCCTGCCCGGCAGCTTAGCGGCGGTCAGGACCCATATCCGGTCATTCAGAGTGCAATTTCCGCTCCCCAGCTTCGGTCGCTTGTTCATGTGATTACCCGACCAACGTCCTCCAAGTCCCATTCTCTCCAGCTACGTCGATGAGCGCTTTTGCTGCCGCGACCTGCGCCGTCGACAGGACCGAGTAACTGGCTAATATCAAAGCGCCAAGCGCCAGAAATGTTTTCGGAGGTTGCATGCAGATGCTGAAGCTGGACGAGCAGGAACTGCTCAGCTTCGTGATGCGCTGCCTGCAGTGGTCGAACGCGGACGTATTCGCGATGGGGCGCCGAGGCAGCGTGTCGAGACTCGGCGAGCTTGCCGCCTATATCGGCAATCTGAACGGCAAGGATGGTCGCCCAGCTGCGGAGTCCGTGCGGATCGTCCTTCCGCCGGCAGCCGGTCGGGAAACCGAGACCATGCTGACAGAGGTCAAGGAAGGTGTTCGACGAGCCTTCCGCCGTTTCGAACCGGACGACGCGAAGACCGCCAAGTTCGTCGAGGCGATGTATGCCCGGATCAAGATGGATCATGCGGTCGACTACACGATGAAGTCGCTTCAGCCCCTGCTTGCGGCCACGACCCAACGCGAAGCCGTCATCGTCGGCGAGGCCGCCCACTACCGATCGGACAACATCACGCTGCGCGACACCGGTCCGCGCCTGCCCGAGGACGTGTGGTCGGTGCACCTGCACGCCACGATGCTTCTCGCAGAAGAGATGGCGAAAGGGTCCGGGGGCTACATACTGCTCGACATCGCCCAGTTCTTCCCAGCGCGCGAAGCCAACATGGAGCTTCTTCGCTCAGCCGGAAGCGTCGGATTGTGCGGGGGAAGTGAAGACCAGAGCATCTCGCCAGAGGAGATGACCGCTCTGGTCGGTGCCGCCTACGATGCCGCCGCTGCGGGAGATCTCGGTCGAGCCGTGTCGCTCGTCGAGGACGACGTTCGGCTCTCCAAATTGCAAAAATGGATGATGCGGCTCGTCGTTCTCCAACGTGGAGGAGCGCGGGACGAGGTCAACCGCACCCTGGACGAGTCCGGCACGATCATAGCCAAGCTGAAGAACGAGGATCTGCTGGGACTTGCCCGGATCGCGACGGGCATCGATCGCGACGACTACGCACAGGATCTGATCGAACGCGCCCTCCCAACGCTATCGACCGCCCACGACCTGGAAGTCGCCCTCGACACTGCGCGGGACACTCGTCGCCGGCCGGTCATAGAGAAGGTGCGGAACCGCCTGCGCGCACTGCACCCGGGGTCGCAGCTTCTCCGATCCGTTGACGGACGCGAAGCCGCCCTGGACGGCGACTATGACAAGGCTGCCGAACTGCTGACCGGATCGCCGGACGAGCGCGAGCAGGAAGTAGGCAGGGTCTTCGGTCTACTCGCGCAGGCGATCGCGGGAGAAGGGTTCACCAGACCCGTCGAGCTCGCCAAGGAGCTTGCGGCGGAGCTGCCCGGCTGGAAGTCGGACGTGCAACGCGAGATCATCCGCTCCCTGGAGAGGGCCGGTCGTCGCGACGACGCCGTGGCAATGCTGTTACAGGACGACATCGATTGGGACGAGACCTGGTTCGTCTTCGCGCGGGGTGTGCTGGATCGGTCGCTGGCCTCCGGCAGCGGCGCGGTGAACCCCGCGGCCCTGTCCCGTATGATCGACGTCGCAGCGTGCTACCTCGCCGCGCAGCCGGAGGCGGGCTTCGCGCGGACCAGCGTCTCCGACCTGCTCGGGGCCGAGCACGTCGGCATGGGCGGGACCTTCATCCTGGCGGTCAATGTCGCCTCGCGCGCCGGCCACCAGCCTGATGCAGAAACCAGCGGCGAAACGGACTCCAAGCGGATGAAGGATATCCGCATGCTCGTCCCGATCATGCGCCGCGTTCTGAAGTGGCTGCAGTCTCAAGGATCCGGCATAATCACGCCCGGGCGGGAGACCGTTCCGGCAGGAATGCTCCGCGAGGATCCCGACGCCGTTCTGCACGGCATCCTGATGTCCGTCGATTACCATGTCCCGGTGCCTGATGATCCCGTCGAGGAGGCCGTCCTCCGCAACTTTGGCATCATGGCCATCGCCATCGCACCCTCGGCGCAGAATTGCGACGGCGACATCGCGGTGCTGCGCGGAACGGCGATCAAGGCGATGATCAGCGGCCGCCCGCAATTCGCTCGCGACATCGCCGAGCAGATCCTGCTCGTGTCCGGAGATCGCCCAGAGCGACGCCGACGCGCCCTGACCGCCTTCGCAGACATCTACGCGCGGGTGGGCAGACTGCGGGAGGCGCTGCTGGTGCTCGCGGCCGCGTTCGATTTGCCCTCGTCGCGCATCTGGCGAGATGTGGGAGGAGCAGAGCGTCCTGCTTCGCATCCTGCGCGACGCCCACATGCCGGAAATCTCCCTCAAGATCATCAACCGGCTCAGGGCCGTCTGCGCCAAGGTCGCTGGTGCCCCAGCATATTCGTCACGTCTCGATACCCTAGAGCTCCACGCCCAGCTGCGCTTGCGCCAGACCGACGCGGAAAAGGCGTGGCCGACGGAGCGACTGCTAGCCTCGACCATCGCCAACGCCAAATCCGTGCTGGATGTTGGGGACGAGGAGTTGCCGAGCGCGATCATGCTCCGACAGCTGATCGACCGCGCGGAACTGGAGGGCAAGGAGGTGCCGCCGGACGCGCAAGAGCTCCTGGGCCGGCTCTACGAGCGGCTCGCTCCGCCCCTCAAGGCGCTGGTCGATGCCGCGGGCAGGCAGGCCGATGCCGCCGCCGTCGCGGCGATCGCAGGCTCGATCGGGGCCGCCCGCTACAACGACGACGTCAGCTACGATCTCAGACTGGTGCGCACGATGGCGACCAGGCTTGCGCGCTCGTCCGTGGAAAAGGTCGATCCGGAAGGCTTCGCGTATGCCGTCGAGCTGCAAGGCGCCCAGGGCGTCGGAGTGCATGGCGAAGGGCCGGAGGTGAAGCCCGCCGCGCGCCTGCTGGCGAAGCCGGGAGATCCGCTTGAAGCCGCGCTCGAGATCGCGAAGCTGGGCGTTCCCATCGTCGGGTTCGCCCTCGATGACCGTGGGCTGATGACCATGACGGTCGACGAGAACGGAGCGAACGAGCCGCTCGCCGTAGATAGCGGCACCTTCAATCCCGGCAGATTGCGAGACTGGGGCCGATCGTTTCCTTACAGGTATGCGGATGAAAAGCTGAACGAGGATGAATTCCGAGCCGCCACCGTCGGCATCGGACTTCCCGAGCTTCCCTGTCGCTCCATCGTTCTGTCCGGAGAACTGGCCGCAGTTCCGCCGAACGTGATGACCATCGGCTGGAATCTCGCCGGGCTCACTCATACGATCGCGACGGCACCATCGCTTTCCTGGCTGAAGGCCTCCCTTGCATCGAGCCGCAGGGGAGATGGAAGTGCAGCCGCCTGGATCCCGATCGCGTCCGGCGGCTCCGATACAGACACGCTCAGCCTGATGGTGGAAGAAGTGCGCGGCGTTCTCGAGGGCGCATCGATCCCACTCCACACGCAGGCTTCCCCGCCGATTCCACTCGCAACCGCCGACCTTGCCATCATCGGGGCGCATGGCGGTCTCGCTCAAGGCAACCGGTTCTTCCGTGGCCTGAGCGACGATCGGCATCAACCAGCTGACCTCCGTCAGCTCGTTGACGTGCTGACCACCAGCCGGGTCGCACTTCTGTTCGTCTGCTCGGGCGGTCGACTGGACCAGAATCCGGAAAGCGGTGGTCTGGTCGGCATCGCCCATCATCTGCTCGACAAGGGCGTTGACGCCGTCGTGGCCCCGTCCTGGCCGATACCTTTCACGATGGTCCGGCCGTGGTTGAAGGGGTTCCTGGAAACATGGGAGGCCGGAGCGCCCGTGATCGACGCTTACGCGGCAGCGAACAAGACGGTTTCAGACGCTACGAGTTCGAACCTTCCCCGATCTCTCGCAATGTCGCTTTATGGCAACCCGTTCGTGACTAGATGATGGAGCGGAAAGCGATGGCAGGCTGACCCGAGCCAATCCCAACGCGGCGGGAGGACCCAAAAAGCGACGTTCACGCCGATGTTTGCGCTCCTGAAAGCGGACATCCATTCAGACGGCGCTGGCCGTCCCGAACTGGGCCGATAGCCGTCTGGCAGCTTACGGGGTGTTTTCCTCGAGAACCTGACCAAAAAAGCACAATGTTGGTAAGGCTAGCCTCCCCACGCTGCGGCAAAAGGGGGGGGCGCCGGCGCTCGTACTTGAACGTCGCGACCGCGTCGCTCCGACTCTGAGGGGATGAGGCCCGGGCGGCGCGGATGGCGGTGCAGTGGCGCCAAGCTCGACAAGAAGAGCCGCCTTTCCGGCCCGCGCGAGAGGAAGCCGTTCGGCACGATCCGAGGATAGCTGGCGACCGACCGAAAGCGGATGCTTAGGGTTTGAGCGATCCCCGGCGCCAAACACGTAGGGCATTGTGGCAGCTTCGCCACAGTCGTTAACAAAAAGCTACGAGCCGATGTGCTTCCGTTTTGTAGAAGTAGACTTTTCTGAACGCTCTTGATACCAAGCCACGCATGAAAAATGCCCAACTTGACGCCGTTGCCAAAGAGGTCCTCGACCGCCACGAACGGCTATCTGCCGAGCGCGCGGACCGACTTGAGCAACGGGCTGCTCTGTTGCGCGAGCTCCGCGATCTTGATCGCGCGCTCATGGACTGTCGCGCTGCCGCTCGATTCTTCGGA
>NZ_JAQGLC010000333.1 GCF_028293085.1 Sphingomonas bacterium | reverse complement strand
CCGACCAGCGCCGGGCGCAGCAGCCGGTCCTTGATCATGTAGCCGGACTGCATTTCCTGCACGATCGTGCCGACTTGCTTGTCGCTCGGGATTTCGAACATCGCCTGGTGGAAATTGGGATCGAGCGTCTCGCCCAGCACGGTCATCTTCTTGATGCCGTGGCGCTGGAACACATTCTCGAGCTCGCGACCCGTGGCCTCGAGCCCGGCGATGACGCTCTTCAGCTTCTCGTCGTCGCGCAACTCGGCGGGAATCGCTTCCAGCCCGCGGGACAGATTGTCGGCGACCGACAAAAGGTCGCGCGCGAACGCCGTCGCGGCATAGGCGCGGGCGTCGACCGCTTCCTTTTCGGCGCGGCGGCGGACATTCTGCGCCTCGGCATGAGCGTAGAGCAGCGACGACTTCGCCTCGGCCAGCTCGGCCTCGAGCTTCGCGATGCGATCATGCTCGACAAGCTCGGGCGATCCTTCCGCGGTCTCCTCGCGCAAATCCTCGGCGGTGGGGGTTTCGATCTTCTCGTCTTCGATCATGAGGTAGCTTCGATCCTGTTCAGTGCGCCCGGTCAGGGCATCAATCGCGCGAGCGTCGCGGCGGTGAAATCCACCATGGGCACGACACGGGCATAGTTCAACCGCGTCGGCCCTATCACGCCGACCACGCCAACCACACGTCCATCCAATCCCCGGAACGGTTTCGCAATGACGGATGATCCCGAAAGCGAGAATAATTTATTCTCGGCCCCGATGAAAATCCGGGTCGCATCGCCCGCGCCGGCGCTGTCGAGCAGCTGCGCGATCTCCTGCTTTCCCTCCAGATCGTCAAGCAGGTCGCTGATCCGTTCGAGATCGGCGGCGGCGGCAGCGTCGATCAGGCGGCCCTGCCCGCGCACGATCAACACGGGGCGGCGATCGCCGTCTTCGCTCCAGATCGCCAGGCCGCGCTCGATCAGCGCGCGGGCGACGGTGTCGAGCAGCGCACGCTCCTCGCCGATCTCGCGCTCGATCCGGGCCCGCGCCTGCGCGATCGTCAGGCCGGAGAGCATCGCGGTCATGTAGTTGCCCGCCTCGACCAGCGACGACGGATTCACCCCCATGGGCAGGTCGATCACGCGGTTCTCGACCGACCCTTCCTCGCTGACCAGCACGGCGAGCGCCTTGCCCCCGTTGGCGTCGGCCGACAGCGGCACGAAGCTCATCTGGCGCAGCACCAGCTCGCGCTTGGGCACCATCACCAGCCCGGCGCAGGCCGACAGGCCGGAAAGCGCGGCGGTGGTGGCGGCGAGCGCTTCCTCGACCGGCCCGACCTGCGAGACGCGCGATTCGATCGCCGCGCGTTCCTCGGCCGAGGGTTCGAGCGCCTGCATCATGCCGTCGACGAACAGGCGAAGCCCCGTCTCGGTCGGCATGCGACCGGCGCTGGTATGGGGTGCGGCGAGCAGACCGAGCTCTTCCAGGTCCTGCATCACGTTGCGGATCGAGGCGGGCGAGAGGTTGAGGCCGGAAAGATGCGCGATGGTGCGCGATCCGATCGGGGAGCCGGTATTGAGATAGCTTTCCACCACGACGCGAAACACATCGCGCGCGCGCTCGTTCAGCTCGGTGATCGGGGGCGCGGACATGACTGCCATCTAGGGGCGATAACCTCCTGCCTCAATGTCGGTCCGGATCATCCGCTAACACTGGCGCGTTCCGCCCAGCGCGTCTAGGTGCCGTGCCCGACCAGTATCAGGAGACTCAGTTCATGCGCCCATCCGGCCGCGCCCCCGATCAGATGCGCACGATCACGATCGAGCCGCGCTTCACCCGTCACGCCGAAGGCTCCGTGCTGATCGGCTTCGGGGACACCAAGGTGCTGGTGACGGCCTCGGTCGAGGAAAAGGTCCCGCCCTTCCTGCGCGGCAAGGGCGAAGGTTGGGTGACCGCCGAATATGGCATGCTCCCCCGCGCGACCCACACACGCGGTCAGCGCGAGGCGGCCAAGGGCAAGCAATCCGGCCGCACCCAGGAAATCCAGCGCCTGATCGGGCGCAGCTTGCGTGCCGTGACCGACATGAAGCTGCTCGGCGAACGCCAGATCGTGCTCGATTGCGACGTGATCCAGGCCGATGGCGGCACCCGCACCGCCTCGATCTCGGGCGCCTGGGTCGCGCTGCGGCTCGCGATCGACGGGCTGCTGGCAAGCGGCAAGCTGACGGTCGATCCGCTTTCGCAGAAGGTCGCGGCGATCTCCTGCGGCATCTATCAGGGCACGCCGGTGCTCGATCTCGATTATGACGAGGATTCGAACGCCGACGCCGACGCCAATTTCGTCCTGCTCGAAAATGGCAACATCGCCGAGGCGCAGGCCACCGCCGAAGGCGCGACCTATGACGAGGAGGCGCTGCTCCGCCTGCTCCGCCTCGCCCGGATCGGCTGCACCGACATCTTCGCGGCGCAAGCCAGGGCGGTCGCGAAATGACCATTGAGGTTCCCCCCCAGGCGATCCGCAAGCTCGCGCCGGGCAAGCTGGTCATCGCCAGTCATAATCCCGGCAAGGTCCGCGAAATCCTCGAGATGCTCGGGCCGTACGGGATCGAGCCGGTGTCGGCCGCCGATCTCGATCTTCCCGAGCCCGAGGAGACCGGCACGACTTTCCTCGCCAATGCCGAGCTGAAGGCACTCCAGGCCGCCGACCTGACCGGCCTGCCCGCGCTCGCCGACGATAGCGGCCTGTGCGTCGAGGCGCTGAACGGCGATCCCGGCATCTTCTCGGCGCGCTGGGCCGGCGAGTCGAAGGACTTTCGCGTCGCGATGCAGCGCGTCAACGACGCGATCGAGGCGACCGGCCCCGATGCCAGCCGCTGCGCGCATTTCACCTGCGTGCTCGCGCTCGCCTGGCCCGACGGCCATGTCGAATGGTTCGAAGGCCGGGTCGACGGCACCCTGGTGTGGCCGCCGCGCGGCACCGGCGGGTTCGGCTACAACCCGATCTTCGTGCCCGAGGGCAGCGAGCAAACCTTTGCGGAGATGCCCGACGCGAAAAAAGCCATCAGCCACCGCGCGCGGGCGTTCGACGCGATGATGGCGGCGGTGCTCTAAAATCCCCCTCCCTTCGGGGAGGGGTTAGGGGAGGGCTCAGTCGGAACGGCTGGCTTGAGTCCCACGCCCCGTTCCGACCAAACCCTCACCTTGCCGGCTGCGCCGGCCTTCCTCTCCCCGGAGGGAGAGGATTTTTCACATCGCCATCCGCCCCACCACATTCCCCGGCGGCGCATAACGGCACACCAGATAATCGTCGGTCGCGTTGCTGGCACTCGCGCAGCCGACCTCCGTCGTGTCGCGCCAGATGATCTGGGTGTAGTGCGCGACATCTTCCCAGCGGCCGCTGGTGCTGAAATCGGGAGTCGGCGCCGGACGGTAGAAACGGCTTTCATCGACCCAATGCCCGATCATTTCCTCATAAGCGTAGGCGCCGCGCGTGCCGGTCCACAGATTCTCGCCTTGGCGCCCGGGCCCGTCGGGCTGCCTGGCATGTTCGAACCGCCCGGTCCGCGCCAGCTCGCGCGCATAAGCCTTCGCATCGGCCGCGAGCGTCGGGTTCCAAACCAGCAGCGGCACCCCGGCGCGGGCGCGGGCGGCGTTGTGGCCGTCGATCATCGCCCGGCGCAGCAGCGCGTCGCCGCGCGGGGCGTCGCCGGTAAAGGCGCGCTGCTCGACCACGCGCTGCGGCTCGGCGGCCGAACAGCCCGCGAGCAATGCCAGTGCCATCAACAAATGCCGCATCTTCCCTCGCCTCGTCACCGCCATCATATGGGGTGCGCATGAACGATCCCGAAACGCCACCGCTCGCGCTCTATGTCCATTGGCCGTTCTGCGTGTCGAAATGTCCCTATTGCGACTTCAACAGCCATGTCCGCGAGCAGGTCGATCAGGCGGCGTGGCGCACGGCGCTGCTCGCCGATCTGGATTATGAGGCGGCGCAGCTCCCCGGGCGGCAGCTCGGCTCGATCTTCTTCGGCGGCGGCACGCCCTCACTGATGCCACCCGAGACGGTCGCGGCAGTGATCGGCGCGGCGGAAAAGGCCTGGGGCTTCGCGCCGGATATCGAGATCACGCTTGAGGCGAACCCGTCCTCGGTCGAGGCGGCGCGCTTCGCCGATATCGCCGCGGCGGGGGTGAACCGGGTGTCGCTTGGCCTGCAGGCGCTTGATGACGACGCGCTGAAATTCCTCGGCCGCGCGCATGACGTGAGCGAAGGCATGGCCGCGCTCGATACCGCCCAGGCAGCGTTCGAGCGGGTAAGCTTCGACCTGATCTATGCCCGCCCCGGCCAGGCGCTTGCCGACTGGGAGGCCGAGTTGGCCCGCGCGATCGGCTTCGGCACCGAGCATCTCTCGCTGTATCAGCTGACCATCGAGCCCGGCACGCGTTTCGCGACCGAGGCGGCGGCGGGACGGATCACCATCCCCGACGGCGACAGCGCCGCCGATCTGTTCGAGGCCACGCGCACGATCACCGCCGCCGCCGGCATCCCGGCCTACGAGATCTCCAACCATGCCCGCGCCGGCGCGGAGAGCCGGCACAATCTGACCTATTGGCGCTACCGCGACTATGCCGGCATCGGCCCCGGCGCGCATGGCCGGCGCGGCGGGCTCGCGACGGTGCGCCGCAAGAAGCCCGAAAACTGGATGACCGCGATCGAGCGCAACCGGCACGGCACAGAAAGCGAGGAGCCGCTCGCCCCGCACACGCGGGCGACCGAGGCGCTGCTGATGGGGCTGCGCTTGCGCGAAGGCGTCGATCTGGCGCGCATCGCCCGACTTGGTGAAACGACCATCGCCGATCTGATCGATTGGCCGGCCGCGACCCGGCTCGAGGAACAGGGCCTGCTCCTGCGCGCGGGCGACCGGCTCCATGTCACCGAGGCCGGGATGCTGCTGCTCGACGCGATTCTGCCCGAGATCGTCCGGGACGCGGCCTAGCGGTCAGCGAAGCCCGTGGGTGCGGGCGATACCACGACCGTCGTCCCGCCCCGGATCTCCTGCACTTCGAGCGCCCGCTCGGCGACGCTGTCGCGGCCGAAGCGGAACGCGCCGTCGATCCCGGCAAAGCCGCCCGGATCGCGCAGCCGCGCCTCGGGGAAGACGCTGCCGATCGGCCAGTCGCGCGCGATCCGCACTGTCAACAGCACCGCGTCATAGCCGAGACTCGAAAGCCGGTAAGGCGCGGCGTTGAACCGCGCGCGGTATTTGGTGGCATATTGGCGGTAGAAATTGTCCGAGACGCTGGCGAACCAGGCACCGTTGAGTGCCGGCTTGGCGGTGATCGACGCCTCCGAATTCCACAGCTCGGTGCCGAGGATATGCGCGGTCGCGCCGCCATTCTTGCGGATCAGCGGCACCGCCGCCGACGCCGTCGTGCCGCCATCGGCGATCAGCACCGCCTGGAACGGCGCATTCGGCGCCATCCGCGTGATCGCCGCGGTGATCGACCCTGGGGCACGATCATAGGTCTGCAGCGTGCGCACCTGCCCGCCCGCACCCTCGACCGCACGGAGAAAGGCGGTGGAGGCGCGCTCGCCATAGGTCCCGTTGGGGACGAGGCCGGCGAAATCCGAAACGCCCTGCCCCTTGGCATAAGTGACGACGCGCTCGACCGACTGGGCGGGCGCATAGCCCATCAGATAGGCGCCGTTGCCGGCGGCGGTCGCATCGTTGGAGAAGCTGATCACGGGCACGCCCGCGCGCCGCGCGATCGGCGTCACCGCGCGCACGTCCTCGGCGAGCAATGGGCCGAGGATCAGACGGTTGCCGTCGGCCAGCGCGCGTTGCGCGGCGGCGGCGGCACCGCCATTGGTGTCATAAGTGGTGATCCGCACCTGCTCGTTCCTGGTGTCGAGCAACGCGAGCTGAGTCGCGTTGGCCAGGCTCTGCCCGACGCCGGCATTGGCGCCGGTCAACGGCACGAGCAAAGCCACGCGGTGGCGGGCGACGTCGACCGGGATACCCGGCTGCACCTGCTGGGTCTGGGGCTGTACCGGGCGGGCGATCGGCGGTGGGAGCGGCCTCACGCGAGCACGCGGCACCACCGACTGGCAGCCGCTCAGAATCAACGCGCCGGCGATGATGGCGGCACGAAGAAGCTTCGCTCCCCGTTGCGGTATCGATAGGGCCTCTGCCATGACTGCTCCAATGAACGCCGAACTCGCGCCCGGTCTCTATATCGTCGCCACCCCGATCGGCAATCTCGGCGATCTGAGCCCGCGTGCTGCGCATATACTCTCGAACGCCGCCATAGTTGCGGTCGAAGACTCGCGCGTGACGGCGGGCCTGCTGCGTCATATCGGCGTCAAACGGCCAATGACACCCTATCATGATCACAATGCCGAACATGTCCGCCCCGGCCTGATCGCGCGGATGGGCAGCGAGGCGGTCGCGCTCGTCTCCGACGCGGGGACGCCGCTGATCTCCGATCCGGGCTACAAGCTGGTCCGCGATGCGCGCGCCGCCGGGCATATGGTGGTGACGATTCCGGGGCCCTGCGCCGCCATCGCCGCGCTGACGCTGGCCGGACTGCCGACCGACCGGTTCCTCTATTGCGGCTTCCTCCCACCCAAGGCGCAGGCGCGCGCGACCGCCATCGCGGAGATCGCGACGGTGCGCGCGACTCTGGTGCTCTACGAATCGGGGCCGCGGCTCGGCGCGACGCTGGCCGCGCTGGCGGAAGGTTTGGGCGACCGCGAGGCGGCCGTGACGCGCGAGATCACCAAGCGCTTCGAGGAAGCGGTAACGGGGACGCTCTCGATGCTGGCGGCGCGCTATGCCGATGCCCCGCCCAGGGGCGAGATCGTCGTGGTGGTGGCGCCACCGGGCGAGCCCGAGGCGGTGAGCGTGGACGCGGCCGAAGCCGCTCTGGTCGAGGCGCTGACGCGCCTGCCGATGGCCAGGGCGGTGAGCGAGGTGGCGAAGAAGCTCGGCGTCGATCGCAAGGAACTCTACGCGCGCGCGCTGGAGATGAAGGGGTGAGATTGGCCCCACTTCATTCCTCCCCATCGCAGATGGGGAGGGGGACCGCCCGCTTTTTCAGCGGGTGGTGGAGGGGAATTGG
>NZ_JAQGLC010000307.1 GCF_028293085.1 Sphingomonas bacterium | reverse complement strand
TCGCCTTGCGGCGATCGCCGAAGCCCGGCGCCTTGACGGCCGCGACCTTGAGGCCGCCGCGCAGCTTGTTGACCACCAGCGCCGCGAGCCCCTCGCCCTCGACGTCCTCGGCGACGATCAGCAACGGGCGGCCCGACTGGATCACCGCTTCGAGGATCGGGAGCATCGACTGCAGCGTCGAAAGCTTCTTTTCGTGGAGGAGGATATAGGGGTCGATCAGCTCGACCTGCATCTTTTCCGCATTGGTGATGAAATAGGGGCTGAGATAGCCGCGGTCGAACTGCATGCCTTCGACCACGTCGAGCTCGAATTCGAGACCCTTTGCCTCCTCGACCGTGATGACGCCTTCCTTGCCGACCTTTTCCATCGCTTCGGCGATCTTGCGGCCGACGACCTCGTCGCCATTGGCCGAGATGATGCCGACCTGGGCGACTTCCTTGGTGCCCGACACGGGACGCGAGCGCGCCTTGAGGTCCTCGACGACCTTGCCGACGGCGAGGTCGATGCCGCGCTTGAGGTCCATCGGGTTCATGCCGGCGGCCACCGACTTCATGCCCTCGCGGACGATCGCCTGGGCGAGCACGGTCGCGGTGGTGGTGCCGTCGCCGGCCTGGTCGTGCGTCTTCGACGCGACCGCGCGCAGCATCTGGGCGCCCATATTCTCGAACTTGTCCTTGAGCTCGATCTCCTTGGCGACGCTGACGCCGTCCTTGGTGATGCGCGGCGCGCCGTACCCCTTGTCGAGCACGACGTTGCGGCCCTTGGGCCCGAGGGTGATCTTCACCGCATTGGCGAGGAGATCGACGCCGCGCATGATGCTTTCGCGGGCGTCGCGCGAGAATTTGACGTCTTTGGCTGCCATTTCAAAAATCCTTTTCGTCACCCCGGCGAAGGCCGGGGCCGCTATGTTTTGGTCGGAACCTGGGTTGCATCAGACAACCTGGCGGCCCCGGCCTGCGCCGGGGCGACAGGTGGATCAGCCGACGACGCCCAGGACGTCGCTTTCCTTCATGATCAGCAGGTCCTCGCCGTCGATCTTGACCTCGGTGCCCGACCATTTGCCGAACAGAATCTTGTCGCCGGCCTTGACGTCGAGCGGCGTGATCGTGCCGTCCTCGGCGCGGACGCCGGAGCCGACGGAGACGATCTCGCCCTCCTGCGGCTTTTCCTTGGCGGTTTCGGGGATGATGATGCCGCCCGCAGTCTTCTCGGCGGCCTCGATACGGCGGACGAGCACGCGGTCGTGGAGCGGTCTGAAGGTCATGGGATCGCCGATCGGTCGCTGGGTCGCGACGAAATCGTCGCTTTCACAAGCGGGAAGCCAGCGCTGCCGATTTGCGATTTGGCGCTCCCGTCACGAGAGTGCCAGCCACCCTCATGTGGGCCTTGTTGCCGCCCGTAGCAAGGGCGCCTGCCCCGAAATGCGCCCTTCTCAGCCGCCGATCAGGGCGATCAGATCGATCATCGCCCGCGCCGCCGGCAGGCCGGGCGGCGTCGCGACATAGCGCGGCAACCAATCGGGATGGAACTTCGCCTTGAACGACCGGAGCCCCGCGAAACCGTAGAGCGCCTCGGCATGGCCATAGATCGCATGGCCGATCCGCGACCAGCCCGGCGCGAGGCGGCCGCCACCCAGGCCCGACAGCGGCGCCATGCCGAGGTTGAAGCGCTTATACCCCTGCGCCCTGCCCCATTGCATCAACGAGACGAGCAGGAAATCCATCGTGCCATAGGGCGTATCGGGCAGATGCCGCATCAGATCGACCGAGAGCTCGCACCCGTTCCGCGTTGCCCAGATATTGGCGAAGGCGACGATCCGGTCCTGCTGCCACAGCACCGCGCCATCGAAGCGCGTGAGATAATCGGGATCGAAGCGGCCGATGCTGAAGCTTTTCTCGGCCCCCGCCTTGCCCTTCAGCCAGGCATCGGACACCGATTTGAGCGCCGGGCCATAGGCGGCGATATCGGCGGCGGGGATGATCTCGAAACGCAGGCCCCCGGCCTCGGCGCGGCGCACCGAATGGCGCAGCGAGCGGCCGTTCGGGCCGTCGAGCGTGAAAGCAGCGAGATCGACATGCGCCTCCTCGCCATATTTCATGGTCTGCAAACCCAGCTCGACCAGCAACGGGAGCATGTCGGCGCTGGCCTGGTAGAAGCAGAGCCGGCCGTGGGCCGCGTCGCACTCCGCACGGATTCGCCAGACCAGTTCGGACCAGGCGGCCGCCGGCCCGACCGGATCGCCCATCACGATCCAGCTCCGTCCCTGCACGCGGTACATCAGGAAGGCGTCGGCGGCGGCCGAGACGAGGAAGCTCTTGTCGCCGGTGAAGGCGAGCGCGGCGTCGGCGCGGCCAGTGACCGCCAGCGCGCGATCGACGACCGCGCGCGGCAACTCGCTGTCACCCTGGCCGCGCACCGGCGCCACCAGCAGCCGCCAGCACGCGGCGGCAAGCAGGATGACGACCGCGCCGACACTCGCGCGCAGGAAGCGCGGGGCGTTGCCCTTCCACGCGAATTCCCACCAAAGATCGGTCGAATAAGGCACATGCTTGTAGGCGAAGAAGCCGGCCCAGAGGCTGAGCGCGACCGCGACCATGGCGGCGGCGAGCCAGAGCCGCTGGAACGGCGCGTCGAAGACGCCGGCACGGCGATAAAAGGCCGGGCGGCAATATTGCAGGATGCCGGCGATCACCGCGAGGATCGCCGCTTCCTCATAATCCACGCCCTTCAGGATCGAGAAGACCGCGCCGCCGACCAGCAGCAGCCGCGCGGCGATGAAGCCGCTGCGCAGCCGCGCGTTGATCGCGGGCGAGACCAGGATCAGCGCGGTGCCGGCCAGGCTCGCCGAGAAATGCGATGCCTCGATGAAGGGCAAGGGCAGGACGTCGGCCAGCCAGTGGATGCGATCCCGCACCGCCGGCAGCGCGCCCGACACCAGCAGCACCAGCCCGCCGGTGAAGACCAGAGCGGCGAGCAGGGGCGGCGCCAAAGCGCGGCTGGCCTGTTCGACCAGCGACACGCCGACGGCGATCGGGCGGCGCAGGCGGTGGCCCTCGATCGCGCCGAGCAACCCCGCCGCGGCGACCAGCGGGAGGAGGTAATAGACGATGCGGTAGAGCAAAAGCGCCGCGAACAGCCCGGGGCGGTCGCCGGGGACTGTCGCCAGCATCACTGCCTCGAACACGCCGATGCCGCCCGGCACATGCGTGACCAGCACCGCGATCAGGCCGATCGCATAGGCGATCAGGAACAGATCGAGCGGTGGCGCCGAGGCCGCGGGCACGAGCGCGTACAGGGTGGCGGCGGCGAACAGCAGGTCGAGCGTCGAGACGCCGATCTGTGCCGCCATGATCCCGGTCGGGGGGATCGGCAGGGTGAAGCGGCCAAGCCCGATGCGGTCGCGGCCGGCGGCGCGAACCGCGAACAGGAGCAGGATTCCGGCGAGCATCGTCGCACCCGCAAGATGCCCGGCAAGGGGCGCGATCCCGACCACGCCGAGATCGATCGGTGCGCCCGCAAGGCACAGGGCCGCCGCCGCCACGACGATCACGCCGCCCCAGAAGGTCGCCGAGGCGAGCAAGGTCACGCGCGCCACGTCGGGGAGCTCCAGACCCGCCGCCGCATAGACGCGGTAGCGCGCCGACCCGCCGGTCAGCAGCGAAAGACCGAGATTATGGCTGACGGCATAGCTGGTGAACGACGCCAGCGCGGCGGTACGCCATGGCAGCGGCCGCCCGATCGCGCGGAGCGCCAGCCCGTCGTATAAAGTGAGGCAGAGATAGCTGCCCGTCGTCAGGGCAAGGGCGAGCGCGATCCGGCCCGGCGGAATCGCGTGGAGCGCGGCGCGCACTTCTTTCAGCCGGACCTGGGCGAGCAGCGCATGAAGCGCGTCGAAGCCGAGCAGCGCGATGGCGAGCACCGCGAGCGCCACCAGCACCCGGCGGCGGCGCACGATCCAGTGCGTCGCGCCGGACCGCGCGGCGGCGTGTGTCAGACGCGTTTCCAGATCTGCGACTTGCACAGCCACCCTCCGATCAGGCAGCCCGAGATCTTCAGCGTATCGGGCGCGACCTGGACGATCCGGGACGAGAAGCTGTGCCCCATATCGGGCACATAGACGGTTCCCGCCCAGCGATCTGGCCCGACCTTACGGTAATCCTTGAGCAGCTCGATGCCGATCAGGTTGGTGATCCCGGCATCGCGCGCATCGGCCTCCGCCGTGGCGGTAGCGCCGGCGATCGCGCCGCACAGCGCATCGCCGCACGGCATGGTCCGCACGCGGATCGTGCCCTTGGGATTCTGCCAGAGGCCGATCGGCATATCGTGCGTCGCGGTCGTGCCCATGAGGGGGGCGGGCGCCAGCATCATGGCGGCGGCGGACAGGAACGCGATCATGCGGAAATCTCTCCGGGAAGGACGTGGCGGAGCGAGGCCAGGATCGTCGCGATCAGCCGGGCTGAATCGTTCGCCAGGAAATGGCCGCCCGGGAGCGGGACGCGCTGCACGCGGGGGCCGGCGAGCAACGGACACAGGCTGTCGGTCTCTCGCTGGCCGTAGATACAGACGACGGGCGCCCAGGACACCGTGCGCATCGAATCGATCGCCTGGCCGTCGGGCGTGCCGCGATAGGTGAGGCTGGTCGGATCGGCACGGAAGAAGACGGTCTGGCCCGGCACGACCAGGACGATCGCGGCGATCCGCCCGCGCAGATCGGCGGGCAGATCGGCGACGCCGGTGCCGATGATGTCCGACCCGAAGGACTGGCCGATCAGGACGAGCCGGTCGGCATGTGCGTGCGCCAGCGCGTCGCGCACCGCACCGGCGACGACCGCATCTACCTCGGCACGCGTGCGGCGCCGGGCGAAGATCGCCGGCGAGCTGACCCCCATGACCGGAATGTGCCGCGCCGCCAGCGCCTGGGTGACGTGCGGGCCCATGCCGAAGCGCAGCCCCATGTCGCCGGAAAAATAGAGCGCCGCGACTCGCGTTCGGCCGGGCCCGAAATCGCCGAAGAAATGGATCGGATCGCGATCGAAGAAGCCCGCGGCAAAGGCCAGCGCCGCGACCGCGAGGGCGATCGCGAGCATGATTCCGCCGAGCCAGCGTAGCGCCCTGCGCGCGCGTGAGCGGCGGATCGAGCCACGGGAAAGGAGCATTTCCATCGCCCGCTGCTAGGCGCACGCATCTGACGCTGCGATGGATGGAACATGACAAAGGCGTCATCCGCGCCGCCGCACCGGTAGGGCGCGATATGACCGGCAAGCCCTGTCACCATTAGTCGCGCTTTCGCACCGACAAGTCGAACTTTCCTTCCCATATCCTATCGAATCGGTAGGAATAGAGTCGTTCGGTTCGCATGCCTATGTTGGCGGGCCGAACATGGCCCATCTCTGGCGAGGAATATGTGAAGATGCGTAGCTGTTGCTTTCACCCGCCGCCCGGAATTGCTTGTTAGATAACAGGGTCTGAAGGCCCTCATCTTTTTCAATAAACGATTTTCGTGCTTTTGCGCGGCGAATTTCTGCGTCTTTACCCTGATGATCTTGTGATCTCGGGGCGGGAGACGGGTGTCCGGAAATAAAAGGGTAACAACATCATGAATCCAGGCCGCACTTTCCGTTTTGCCGCGCTCGCCGGCGCCGCGCCGCTGGCGCTGCTCGCCCAGGCCGCGACGGCGCAGACGGCAGCCGCCGGCCAGCAGCTCGCGAGCAACGACGTGCGCGCTCCGGATGTGGCGCCTGGCGCGGCGGAAGGAGACGGCGATGTCGGCGCCGATGTCGTGGTGACCGCGCGGCGGCGATCGGAGCGGGCGCAGGACGTGCCGATCGCGCTGAGCGTGGTCAACGAGGAGAGCCTGCGCGCCCGGGGCGACTATACGCTCGGCACGATACAGCAGAGCGTTCCCAGCCTGCAGGTGTTCAGCTTCAACCCGCGCAACACCAATGTGAACATCCGCGGGCTCGGCTCCAACGTCGCGCTGACCAATGACGGGCTGGAGAACGGCGTCGGCATCTATATCGACCAGGTCTATTACGGGCGGCTCGGGCAGAGCCTGTTCGAGCTGGTCGATCTCGACCGGATCGAGGTGCTGCGCGGGCCGCAGGGCACCTTGTTCGGCAAGAACACCACCGCCGGCGCGATCAATATCACCAGCAAGGCGCCCAGCTTCGATCTTCAGGGTTTCGGCGAAGCGACGATCGGCGATTACGGTTTCCACCAGCTGCGCGGATCGATCAGCGGCGGGCTGATCGACGGGCTGGTCGCGGCGCGGCTGAGCGTGAGCGATACCCACCGCGACGGCTTCATCGACGACGTCACGACTCACCAGAAGGTCCACGACTTCGACAATTTCAGCGCGCGCGGACAGCTGCTGATCACGCCTGCCGCCAACCTGACGGCGCGGATCATCGCCGATTACGGCAAGCAGAAGCAGAATTGCTGCATCGGCGTGATCGCCGGCGCGATCACCAAATATGACAATGGCGCGGCGATCGCGAACAACTTCATCGATCGGATCGGCCGCGCGGGCTATACGCCCCTGCCCTTCACGCCCTTTGCCCGCGTCACCGACGCCGACGGGCATTTCCAGGCGAACATGGATACATGGGGAATCTCCGGCCAGGTCGACTGGGATGTCGGGCCGCTGACCGTCACCTCGGTGACGGCGGGGCGGCAGTGGAACTGGTTCCCGGCCAACGACGCGGATTCGATCGCGCTGCCGGAGATGCTGAAGAGCCAGCAGCAGAACAACCAGCGCCAGTTCAGCCAGGAACTGCGCATTGCCTCCAATGGCAGCCACGCGATCGACTATGTCGCCGGCGCCTATTATTTCTACCAGGTCGTGCGCGGTTACGGCGCGTCGGCATATGGCCCGGCCGCGGCCAACTGGCTGTTCCCGACCCAGGATCCGGTCGTCGCCAATGCCGCGACCAACGGCTTCGAGGCGGATTCAAAGTCCAATCCGACGACGCACAGCTATGCGCTGTTCGGCCAGACCGTGTGGCATATCGGCGACGCGCTGAGCCTGACGACGGGACTGCGCTTCACTCATGAGAAAAAGGCCGGCAGCTTCGTCCAGCAGCAGGTCGCGGGCCTGTCCTTCGCCGGGCTGACGCCGGCGCAGGCGGCGACCGCGCAGGCCATCCGCAACCAGCTCAACCCCAATGTCGCCTATTCGGCGGAGACGAAGGACGACAGCCTCTCGGGCCTGGCCACGCTCGCCTGGAAGCCGGCACAGGATGTGCTGGTCTATGCGACCTATGGGCGCGGCAACAAATCGGGCGGGCTGAACCTGTCCAACTTGCCGGCCGGCGTCACCGCGGTCGTCGCGCCGGAGAAGGTCGACAATTACGAGATCGGGGTGAAGAGCCAGCTCTTCGAGCGCGCGCTGACGCTCAACGCCGCGGCCTTCTGGACCGACGTCGCCAATTACCAGACGGCAATCACCCAACAGATCGTCGGCACCACCAATTTCCGCAACTACATCACCAACATCCCGCTCGCGCGGTCGCGCGGGATCGAGGCGGATGCGGTGTGGGCGGTGACCAGCCGGGTCAGCCTGAACCTGTCGGGCGCGTACACCGACGCCTATTATGTGGATTACAAGCAGGGCCCGACCCCCGTCGAAGCGCTGAACCCGACCCCCGCTCAGCCAGGCGGCTTCGCTTCCACCGACCTTTCCGGGAAGCCGCTGGCGGGCGTGCCGAAATGGGCCTTCACCGCCGGGGGTGATTTCACCCAGCCGCTGGGCGGATCGACCGAGTTGTACGGCCATGCCGATTATAGCTGGCGATCGTCCTTCTACACCGCGGTGAGCGACAGCCGTTACTCGCTCGTCCCCAGCTACGGCGTCGGCAATGCGCGGATCGGGGTACGACTCGACGACGGGCGCTACGACCTGTCGGTCTGGGCGAAGAACCTCTTCGACAAGGATTATTTCCAGACCCTGACGATCGCCGCGACCGGGCTGATCACGGCCAATCTGGGCGATCCCCGTACCGTGGGCGCAACCTTCCGGGTGAGGATCTGAGCCATGGCAACCCTGGCCTTTCATGATTTCCCGAAGCCCGTCGCCGAGACGGCCGCGCCGGCATCGGACCACGCGGCGGCGGATCGTCCAGCAGCGCTCCGGCTGGTCGGCTTCGCCTCGATGGCGGTGCCGATCGCGGGGGCCGGCCTGCCCCTCGCGATCTTCGTGCCGCAGCTCTACGCGACGCATTTCGGCATCCCGCTCGCGACGATCGGGTTCATCTTCCTGCTCGGCCGGCTGTGGGACGTGGCGTCCGACCCGATCGTCGGCGTGCTGAGCGACCGCACCCGCAGCCGTTTCGGGCGGCGCAAACCGTGGATCGCGGGCGGCGGCCTGCTGTTCGGGCTTGGCTCGGCGCTGCTGTTCTTTCCGCCGGCGGCCCTGGTCGGGCCGCTCTATCTCGGGCTCGTCCTGTTCGTCTTCTATTTCGGCTGGACGATGATCGAGATCCCCTTCTCGGCCTGGGCGGGGGAGATCGACCGCGACTATCACGGCCGCACCCGCGTCGTGACCTATCAGCTCACGCTGCGCTCGATCGGGCTGCTGCTGACGCTGATACTGCCGACCTTGCTCGACCAGATCCGGCCGGGCGACGGTGCGCTCAAGCTGCAGGTGGTCGGCGGGTTCATCCTGGTGACTCTGTTCCCGGCGCTGGCCGCCAGCCTGCTCGCCTTTCGCGAGGCACCGCTGCCCACGGTCGCGCCGCGCCGCGCCGGCTTCTGGAAGACGGTGCGGATCGTGTTCTCCGATCGGCTGCTGCTGCGCGTGCTCGCCTCGGACGTGGCGGTGACGGCGGGGCAGAGCATCCGCGCCGGGTTGATCGTGTTCTTCGCGGTCAATTATATGGGCCTGCCGGCCTGGGCGAGCGGGCTCTATCTGCTGCAATTCGTGTTCGGCGTGCTGGCGGGGCCGATCTGGCTGCGCATCGGCTATCGCTTCGGCAAGCGTCAGACCGCGATCCTCGGCGAGCTCTCCCAGGCGGCGATCAACATCGCGTTGATCCTGGTCTTTCCGGGCATGCTGTGGCTGCTGGTCGCGCTCGCCGCGGCGCAGGGGCTGACGCAAGGATCGGGCAATCTGATGCTGCGGGCGATGGTCGGCGACGTCGCCGACGCGCACCGGGTGAAGACCGGGCATGACCGCACCGGCCTGTTCTATTCAGTGTTCAGCCTGTCGGCGAAGCTCGGCCCGGCGCTCGGTATCGGCCTGGCGCTGCCGCTGGTCGCCTGGTTCGGCTTTGCGCCGAAAGGCGCGAGCACGCCGGGTGCGCTCGAGGCGCTGAAATACGTCTTCGCGCTCGGCCCGGCGGCCGCCCACATCCTCGCCGCCGCGCTGATCTGGCGCTTCCCGCTCGACCAGACCGCTTATGCCGAGGTCCGCCGCGCGCTCGACCAATCCGAAACCCGAACCCCCACCGCCTGAAGGAGGAAATGCCATGACTGCCCTGATCCATCATTTCGACAATGTCGCCGATGCCGACGGTCCGCTCGACATCGTACCCGTGGGCGGCCGGATCGGCGCCGAGATCCGCGGCGTGCGGCTCGGCGGGGATCTGGACGACGACGTCGTCGCCGCGATCCGCGCTGCGCTGGTGCGCCACAAGGTGATCTTCTTCCGCAACCAGACGCATCTGACCGACGAATCCCACGAGGCCTTTGCCGCCCGGCTTGGCGAGCCGCTCGCGCACCCGACGGTGCCGGTGGCGGAAGGATCGCGCTTCCTGCTCGAGCTCAATTCGAAGGAGGGCGAGGCCGCGTCGGCCTGGCATACCGACATCACCTTCCTCCCCGCCTTTCCGTCAGCCTCGATCCTGCGCGCGCTGATCATTCCACCGGCCGGCGGCGACACGCTCTGGGCTAATGGCGCGGCGGCCTATGCCGAGCTGGCGCCGCCGCTGAAGGCGCTGGTCGAGCGGCTGCGCGCCGTCCACACCAATGCCTATGACTATGCCGCGAGCCGGCCCGACGCCTCGAACGACCAGATCAAGCGCCACCGCGAGATCTTCGCCTCGACCGTCTACGAGACCGAGCATCCGGTGGTGCACATCCACCCCGAGACCCAGGAACGCGTGCTGCTGCTCGGCAATTTCGTGAAGTCCTTCGTCGGGCTGAACCGCGACGATTTCGCGCGGATCTTCGGGCTGCTGCAGGATCATATCACCAAGCCCGAGAATACGGTGCGCTGGCGCTGGGCGCCGGGCGACGTGGCGATCTGGGACAATCGCGCAACGCAGCACCGGGCGATCGCCGATTTCGGCAAGCAGCGGCGGTTGCTGCGCCGGGCGACGATCGCCGGATCGGTGCCGGTGGGGGTCGATGGCGGGCACAGCCGGGTGGTGAAGCCGGAGCCGGAATTGCTGGCGGCGGAGTGACCTTCTTTCTCCCTCTCCCCTTGTGGGAGAGAGAAGGGGCCCATCGCGTAGCGATGGGAAGGGTGAGGGGGACTCTCGTTTGCCTAAGTCTCGAGCCTCATCCCCCTCACCCTTCCGTCGCTTCGCTCCTCCCTCCCTCTCCCACAAGGGGAGAGGGAAAAGGTGAACCTCCGCTTCAAGGCCACGAAGATGAAACCCAC
>NZ_JAQGLC010000024.1 GCF_028293085.1 Sphingomonas bacterium | reverse complement strand
GGTGATCGAGATCGAACGGCACGCGCACGAGGCGCTGGCGGAAGCTGCGCGCACCGGAGAGGCGGGAGCCGATGAAGTTCAGCACGTCCTTGAAGCGGACGAACCCGCCCGGCGCGGTGGAGGGATCGTAGATCGCGACCGAGCCGATATGCATCGGCGTATGCGGGGTCTCTAGATAGACGAAGGACGCGTCCTGGCCCGACAGTTGAAGCATGCCTTCTCCCCTTCCCCCTCCCCATCTGCGATGGGGAGGAATTTTACTTCCCAAACCCGAACACGTCCTGGTGGAAGCGTCCGTCCTCGATCAGTTCCTCAAGCCATTCCGAGCCTTGCGCATGCTCGTCGCCGGCCTGCTGCATCTGGATGCGGATCAGCGTGTCGCGCACCGCGGGTGCCATGAAGCGGCCGTCGCCGCACAAATAGATTTGCGCCCCTGCCTGCAGCGCTGCCCAGACGCGGTCCTGTTCGGCCCAGAGTGCGTCCTGGACGAATTTCCAGGGGTGGCTCTCGACGGCGGAGAAAGCGAGATAGGGGTCGACTACGCCGTCCTTCGCCCAGCCCTGGATTTCCTCGCGGCAGAGCCAGTCGTGATCGGGATGACGGCAGCCGAAGAAGAGCAGGCTGGTCGCGACATCCTCGCCCGCTGCTTTTTGCGCGGCGCGTTCCTGGAGGAAACCGCGCAACGGCGCGAAGCCGGTGCCGGGGCCGATCAGGATCATCGGCACGCCGGGATCGGCGGGCGGCGCGAAGGGCGGGTTGGGGCGGCGGACATAGCCGAAGACCTGATCGCCCGGGCCGACATGCTGCATATAGTTGGAGGCAAAGCCGCGATGCTCGCCCAGGCCCGACCAGGCGGGCGCGGCCATGGTGCCGACGATGAGTTCGGCGACGTGGGGCGAGACGAGCGGGCTCGAAGCGATCGAATAAAAGCGCGGGGAGATCGCGGCCGACAGCTCGACCATCGCATCGAGCGAGAGCTCGGCCGCGGGATGATGGTCGAGCAGGTCGAGCAGGGTCAGGCGTTTCGCCGTCACCTCGGCGTCGAAAGCCTCTTCCAGCCGGGCCAGTTCGCGCTTCGTATTCGGGCAGCGGGTCTGCGCGGCGATCACCGCCAGCGCGCGTCTGGGCAGTGGGTCGGAGAGCTCGACAAAATCGGTCAGCAACTGGCGGACCGTTACCGTCTGGCCGAGCGGCAGATGGCGGAAGCGGCCGCCCTGCCCGTCCAGCCGCAACTGGATCGAGCCCTTGAGGCCGAGCCGATCGAGCGCGCGCTCGACCAGATCGGGCCGGTTATGCGCGTAGACCGCGATATGGTCGCCGGTGTGGTATTTCTGGCCCTCGGGCAGGCGGATGCGGATGAAGCGCGTCGAGGGGCGCGGCGGCTCCTTCGCGAAATCCCATAACCCGTCGGCGGGTCGGATCATTTCGTCGTTGCCGACGATCTCGAGCTGTTGCGCATGCTCGGGCAGCGCCGCGGCGCGGGTGACCGAGGTGTCGAGAATCTGGAGCGACAGGGTCGAGGTCGCCTCGCTCGGCGTGGACTCGCTGCCGAGCGCCTTCCACAGATCGCGCACGAAGCCGGCGACCGCGCCGTCGAAATCGCCCTGCCCGTCCGCCTCGGCGCGGGGCAGCAGGCGGGCCGCGCCGGTCGCCTCGATCGCGGCGTCGATGCGCTTGGGGAAGATTTGGTAATTGGGCCATTGGCTGTTGCCGATGCCGAGCACGGCGAAGCGCGCGCCGGTCCAGTCGGCCTGCTCGAACGCGCCGCTGTCGAGCGCCTTCTCCACCGCCAGAGCGGTGTCGGGCGCGCGGCCATTATAGGTGGCGGTGACGACGACGATCACCTTGTCCTCGGGCGCGGCGCCGCCCTTGAAGCTTTCGTCCATCGAGCGGACCACTGTCTCGAACCCGTCGAGATTGGCGCGCTCGGCGATCTCCTCGGCGATGTCGCGCGCGGTGCCGAGGCTGGAGCCGTAGAGCACGGCGAAACGCTGGCCCGTGCCGGAGACCGAGGCGACAGGCGTTTCCGCGACGCGTTCCTCGGCGGGGACGACGCTGAGGCGCTCGTGCGGCTGGCGCGGCCGGATGCGCATGTAGAATTCGTCGGGCTTGATCGAGAGCGTCTCCTTGATGCGCAGCCGATAGGCGTGGGGATCGCTGATCGCGAATTTCTGCAGGATCATGGCGAGCGCCATCTTGGCCTCGACCATCGCGAACTGGCGGCCGATGCACGCCCGCTCGCCATTGCCGAAGGGCTTGTAGGCGTGCGGATGCCGCGCGGCTTCGGCTTCTGGCAGCCAGCGATCGATGTCGAACTCTTCCGGGTCGGCCCAGACGCCCGGATCACGGTGCAGGCCGGGCGAGAAGACATTGATCGGGCGATCCTTGCGCATCGCCCATTTGCCGCCGATCTCGGTGTCCTCGAACGGCGCGACGCTGAAGGCGGGCGCGGTGGGCCAGAGCCGCATCGCTTCCTTCAGGATGCGCTCGATCACTTCGAGCTTCACGATGTCGGTGTAATCGGGGCGCTTGTCGCCGGGCAGTACGCGGTCGACCTCGGCATAGGCCTGGGCGAGCACATGCGGGTGGCGCAGCAGCAAATGCTGCGAGAAGGTGAGCAGGCCCGAGGTGGTCTCGTGCCCGGCGATCAGGAAGGTCAGCACCTGATAGCGGATGTTGATGTCGTCGAGCCCTTCGCCGCTTTCGGGATCGATCGCGCTCAGCATCAGGTTGAGCAGGTCCTTCCCGTCATTCGGGTTCAGGCGGCGCTCGGCGATGATGCCGTCGACCAGCGCGTTCACCTCGGCGATGTCGGCCTCGTACTGGCGCATCGCCTTTTTCGCGAAGCGCTGCTGGATTGGCAGGCGGGTGATCATGTTGAGCGATTCGCCGAGCGCGCGGCCGAGCGCCTCGAGAAAGCTGTCCAGCTCCTCCTTCTCGAAGCTGTTGAAGCGGTGGCCGAAGCCCGCGACCGCGATCGAATCGAGCGTGAAGCGCGTCATGTCGTCGGCGACGAGCACGTCCGTGCCCGAGAGCCGCGACCATTTGCCGACGAGCTGGTCCGCCACTTCCAGCATCATGTCGAAATAGCCGCGCATCGCGCGCTGGCTGAAGGCGGGGAGCAGGATGCGGTGCGCCTTGCCCCAGTTCGGCTCCTCGCTGAAGGCAGTGAACAGGCCGTCGCCGGCGAATTTTCGCACGACGCGCAGGCCCGGGCCGGGCATCTTGCGGAAGCGGGTCTCGTCGCAGAGCTCGGCGACGAGATCGGGCGAGGTGACGAACAGCCCGACGCGGCTGCCGAATTTCAGCTTGAAGATGCCTTGGGGAAAATCGCGGCTGACGGCGAGGAGATGGCCGATCAGGCCGGCGCGTGCGATCTGGTGGAGATGCCCGACAACGGGCAGCCCGGGTGGCGACGGAATCACCGGCCGCTCGACCGCAGCTGTCGCCATCCCTCCCACCTTTCCCCTGTGTGCCAGGGCGATTGTCGTTGATCCTCAGTGGAACACAGCCGGGCCGTGCGCGCAACCGCCGTCGCAGCCATGCGCGGCTCTTAACGCGCCCTCAACGCGGATGCGGGCATGGCAGCGGCATGATCTTCGCCCGGCCGCCCGTTTTGTCCCTGCCGCCCGTTCCGGTCACCCTCGCGGTGGCGGCGGCGATGTTGTGGTGGGCGGTGCCGCTTGCGGTGGAGAGCATCGGGCCGGTCGCGGGCCTGGCGGCGCTGGCAATGGCGGTGCATCACCTGCTGACTCGTCTCGACGCCCCGCAGCCCGATCGCGCGGCGGCGCTGCTCCTGCTGCTGCCGAGCATCCTGCTCAACGCCGGCCTGCCCGGTCCGTCCGATGCGCTCTGGGCGGTGCCGTGCCTGATCGCGCTCGCCGCCCTGGTCGAGCGGCGCCATGCCGCGATGCTCGGCTGGTTCGGGCTAGCGCTCGGCCTGAGCGCGCAGGCGCTGCTGATCGCCCCCTTCTTCCTGGCGCTGCTGATCAACCGCCGAGTCCCGTTCAGGCTGTGGCCGATCGCGCCGACGGCCGCCGCCGCGACGATGCTGGCTTTGTGGGCCGCCGGCCGGCCGGGGTTCGATCTCCAGATGGCCGGCTATCCGGCACTGTCGTCCGACGCCCCCAATATCTGGGCGATCCTCCAGGCCCTGCCGCTCGGCCTGCCGCTGATCGGGCTGGCGCTTGCAGCCGCGATCGGCGCGACCGCTGCCTATACCGCGCGCTTCTCGGCGCAGATCCTCGATAAAAGGGCCTTGCTCTCGGCCGCGCTGCTGGCGCCTCTGGTGATGGCGGGGCTGCTGCCCGGCATGAGCGAGCGATGCTTCCTGCTGGCCGATATCCTCGCGCTCGCGGTCGCCCTCAGCTATCGCGACAAAACGAGCTGGACGACCGCGATCCTGGTCCAGGCCGGGTCCACTTTGGCGGTGCTGGGCACCCTGAGCGGCGTTGCCGGCCTTGCCATGCTGGGCGGCGTCGCGACGATCGTCGCGACCCTGCGCGTCGCCCGATCGCTGCTGAATCGGGCCGCGAACGACAATCCCCTTATGGTACGCACGGTTTGACGATCGAAGCTGCGTCGAAACCGTAACTTATGGTAGTTATCTCACCGATTCGCAGGAATCGGGAGCGGGGATTTCATTCGATGTTCAATAGCAGCAACAGCAACAATCGCGGGCGTGATACCGGCACCAGTCTGCCGCCGGCGCCGGCGCCTCAGTCCAATGCGGGCAAGCGCGGCATGTTCTCGGTGATCGGGCCCGACGTGACCATCACCGGCAATGTCGCGGCCACGGCCGATCTCCATATCGACGGCCGAGTCGACGGCGACGTGAATTGCGGCAGCCTGGTGCAGGGCACCGAGAGCCGCATCCATGGCCAGGTCAAGGCCGATGTCGCGCGCCTCGCAGGCTCGATCGAGGGTTCGGTATCGGTGCGGCAGCTCACCATCGAGCGTGCCGCGCGGATCACCGGCGACGTCGAGTATGAAACGATCGCGATCGAGAATGGCGCGTCGATCGACGGCCGCCTGAAGCATATCGCCGCCGATGCCGGCGGCCGCAATTTCGACCGCGCCCCGGCCCCGACCCCGACGCACTCGTCGACGCCGGACATCAGCCTGGTCAGCTCGGCCGGCGCAGCCGCCTGAGGCGATCTTTGGGGGGCGATCCTCGCGGATCGCCCCCATTTCCTATCGCGTTATCTCGATCATCGTGGTCGCGTGCTGATAGCGCGCCGAGGCGCTCGCAATGTCGACCGCGAAGCCGATCCACATCGCCATCAACGCGGCCGAGGACAGCCAATAGACCAGCGCGCGCAGTGGTACCTTGCGCACCACGATGTGGATAAAGCTGTGGACGGCGCGCAGGATAACATAGGCCCAGGCCAGGATCACCTGCACATGGTTCGCCTGATGGGTGATCATCAGCAACGGCACGATCGCGAAATAGAGCACCGGCATCTCGAACAGATTGCGGAAATTGTTCGCGGGCATCTCGACCGGCTCGAAATAGCGCAGCGCCGCTTCGCTCGTCGCGAAGCTCTCCGCGGTGGGCGGATTGGCCTTGATGTGCCGCCCTCGCTCGAAGAGCAGCCAGAACCAGATCAGGACGATCAGCGCCACCAGCGCAAAGGTCGGCCATAAGATCGCGAACGGCATCATGCCACCATCTCCCCTGTTTCGCGTTTCTCCCCCGGCGCGGCTATCGTGTCCAGCGGGAACGGGAGAGCAAGACATGGCCGAGATGACCCTGCCGATGGAAGGCGGATGCCGCTGCGGCAAGCTGCGCTTCCGCGTCAGCAAGCCGCCGATGCTGACCCTGGCCTGCCACTGCACCGGCTGCCAGAAGATGAGCGCGAGCGCCTATTCGCTGACGGTCGTGGTGCCGAGCGACGGATTCGAGGTGACCCAGGGCGAGCCGGTGATCGGCGGCCTGCATGGGGAGCAGGGGCGCCATCATCATTGCGACTGGTGCAAGAGCTGGGTGTTCACCCGGATCCATCCCGAACAGGGTTTCCTCAACGTCCGTGCGACGATGCTCGACGATCCGAGCTGGTTCGTGCCGTTCGTCGAGGTCTACAAGAGCGAGGCGCTGCCCTGGGCGACGACGCCGGCGAAGCACAGCTATGAGACGTTTCCGGAGATGGCGGACTATCCGACGCTGCTGGGTGAGTTTGCCGCAAGCAGGGGTTGAAACGTCCAGCAGATCGGCCATCCGCTCGTGCGACGATCACCGCACGATCGGCCGGGACCGATCGAGGCGCTGCGCCGTCACATTTTCGGCACAAGGCGGGTGATCCATGTCGGATAGCCCTCAGGCGTCATCTCGATATCCGGAAGCGCGGCCGGATCCTTCCCGGTCTCCACCCAGCCCGCGCCATGGCAATAATGGCAGATCGCACGCTTGCAGCGGAAGCTCACCAGATCGATCTCCACGTTCCACTGACCATGCCCCTTGCAGACCGGGCACAGCGCATCGAGCGTGCCGTTGCGGGGCTGAAGCGGCACGATGTCGAACGCATGAGGGCTGTCCGGGCCCGTACAGGTAACGATCGTGCTGTCGTGGGGCATCGATTCTCCACTTGCGGGAAAGCACTCCAACGTGCCGAGGGCGTATCGGCTCCGCCCGGCGCAAGCCAATGCCGCTTTCTCGACTTCCCTCGAACAGAACGGGGAGCCAAAGAGCGACCCCAATCAGATGCGGCTACCCCAGCATCGCCTGGTAGGTGTCGGGGCTTCGCGGCAGCGCGAGGCGCGCCGCGATCCCGGCGGCCAGCACCAGCAGGAGGATAAGGCTGCCCGTCGCCATGGCCCGCCTCGGCAATGGGCGCTCGCCGGCGAGAAGGATGACCATCAGCGCCGCCGCCAGCATCGGCCAGAGATGATAGCGCAGGTCCGACGCGATGCTGACCATGGCGAAGCTGGCCTCCAATGCCAGCCCCGACACCGCCAGCGCGAAGGCGAGATCCCGCGCCGGGTTCTTCGGGGCCCGGGCCGCGATCCACAGGCCGGTGGCCGCCACCACGATCCAGGCGATCGGCCAGCCGAACGGCGTCGCGGCCAGCCAGCCGCCCGTCTGCGCCACCGCCGATGCGACGGCTCCGGGCGAGGCCAGGCCGAGATGATTGGGTTCGGACTGGCGCGGCGGCTCGGCATCCGGCCGCCCCATGGGCACGAGGAACCGGTCGGTCGAGTTCAGATGCGAGAGGCGATGCCCGGCATAGGCGGCGGGATGATGCAGGATCGCGGACAGCCACAAGGCGCCGAGCGCAGGGGCCGGAATCTCGTCAAGTCGCTCGGCGATGGCGCCGCAATGATCGTCGTCGCCCAGCGGATCCCAGAAATAAGGCTGATAGCAATGGCGCCGCGCGATCAGGGCGCGTTCGCCGGGCGAAAGGCCGCCCGATGCATCGGCACCGGAGAAATGCGCGATGCCGGCCAGATCGTAGATCGGCAGGGTTCGCGATACCCTGGTCTCTCCCGCGCCGAGCAGATCGTGATTGATCACCGGCGTCACGGCGATCACGGCCAGCGTTGCGAAGACGATCACCACGCCGCGTTGCCAGAGGCGCACAGGCCATGGCGACAGCATCGCCGCCAGCGGCACGATGGCGAACACGGCGTTGGCGCGTACCAGCGCCGCATAAGCGAGCAGCAGGACGACCGCCGCGATCGCGACCGCGGGCATCCGCCTGCCCGCCAGACGCCACCAGCCGACCAGCCCCACCGATGCGAGGATCGCGCCGAGCATCTGGGTGTCCTTCAGCACGGCCGCCTGCCATCCGGCGAAGAGCGGAAAGGCGCCGATGGCGAGCACCGCGATGCCCGCGCCTCGCCTGCCCGGCCGCGCCAGCGCGGCGGCGAGCAACGCGATGCCCAGCCAGTAGAGCGCGACCTGAACGACGAACATCGGCGCGGCGCCCGGCCCCAGCCCATGCAGCGCCGCCCAGAGCCGCGCCATCGCCGGCGGATGCCAGTCGACATAGGCGCCGCTCAGGACCTGCCTGTACTGCTCGACCGAATCATATTCGACGATGCCGGGCCACCAGATCGCCAGCGCGGCGAGGCAGAGCAGCAATGCCGCGACGACGAAGCGGAAATCGCTCGATCGGCCGAGCGAAGCCTCCTCTGCCGATTCGGGCATCATCGCACCCCCTGCCGGCTCAGCGGACCCGTTCGCCGCCCTTGATCACAGCGTCGGGATGCTCGAGCAGGCGGATATTGGCCAGCGGATCGCCGCCGACCGCGACGATATCGCCGTAACGCCCCACCGCGATCGCGCCGACATCGCCGGTTCGGCCGAGTGCCTGGGCGGCATTGCTCGTCGCCGCGCGGATCGCCTCGATCGGCGGCATGCCCCATTCGACCATCTTGGCGAATTGCAGCGCATTCTGCCCGGCGGGGAAGACGCCGCCATTGTCGGTGCCGAAGATCATCTTCACGCCGGCCTTATAGGCATCGCGAAAGGTCTCGCGCTGCTTGCGGCCGATCGCCCGCTCCTTTTCGAGCGATTCGGGATAGACCCCGTTCTTCGCGCCCTCGGCGAGGATGTAATCGTCGTCATAGATGTCCATCGAGAACCAGGCGCCATGTTCCTTGGCCAGCCTGAAGCTTTCGGCATCGGCCAGGCTGGCATGCTCGATCGTGTCGATCCCGGCGCGCAGCGCGTCGTTGATCCCGGCGGTGCCGTGCGCATGGGCGGCGACCCGGAGGCCGAGCATATGCGCCTCGTCGGCGACCGCCTTCATCTCGTCATAGCTCATCTGCTGGGCGCCCGCGACGTCCGAGCGCGAGAGCACGCCGCCGGTCGCGCAGATCTTGATCACCTCGGCGCCATATTTGCGCACGGTGCGCACCAGCTTGCGATAGCCCTCCGGCCCGTCGGCGACCGACGGGGTCGGCAGCGGGGCGAAGCTCGGCGGCAATCCTTCGGTGCCGTCGCAATGCCCGCCGGTCGCGCCGAGCGCATAGGTGGCGGGGACGATGCGCGGGCCTTGGACATAACCCTGCTCGACCGCCTGTTTCAGGCCTACATCGTCATAATTGCGCGAGCCGACATTGCGCACGGTGGTGTAGCCGGCCTCCATCATCGCCTTCGCATTGGCGACGCCGACCGCCTGCCAGAAGCTGTCGGTATATTCGAGCGTCCTGAAGCCGCTGATCCGCGCATCCGAATCGAGATGGACATGCATGTCGATCAGGCCGGGCAGGATGGTCTTGCCGGGGAGATCGATCCGCTTCGCATCCTTCGGAATGTCGAGCGCGCCCTGGGTGCCGACCGCGGTGATGCGGCCGTCGACGATGACCACCGCCGGCTTGTCCACGATCCGCCCCGCGGCGACGTCGAGCAGGTGATCGGCGGTGACGACCACCGTCTCGGCGGCGACCGGAGTCGCGGCGAGCGCCAATATGGCGGCGCCCAGATATTTCAGCATGGCTTTCCCCTTTTCGATCGCCTGCCGATTGGTGTGCGGTATGATGGGCCCCGGAACAAGTCCGGGGCCGACGAGGTGAGCAGGCGTTTGGGGCTTGGGCGCCCCTTTCCTTCCGTCATCCCGGACTTGTTCCGGCATCCATGCTTCCGCCTGGAACGCCGCCCATATGGAAGCACCGACCCTGCAGGAAACGATCTTGCGGTGGAGGTTCCGGTTCGACCCGCTGCCTCAGCCCATGCGGAACCATGGACCCCGGAACAAGTCCGGGGTGACGGGCTGGATAGCCGCAATCAGATGTGAATCGCCTTGCCATAGGCGCCAAGCACGCTCTCGTGCATCATCTCGCTGAGCGTCGGGTGAGCGAAGACCGTTTCCATCAGCTCGGCCTCGGTGGTTTCGAGCTGGCGGGCGATGACATAGCCCTGGATCAGCTCGGTCACCTCGGCGCCGACCATGTGTGCGCCGAGCAGCTCACCCGTTTTCGCATCGAACACCGTCTTCACGAAACCTTCGGCCTCGCCCAGCGCGATCGCCTTGCCGTTGCCGATGAAGGGGAATTTGCCGACCTTGACCTCATGGCCGGCTTCCCTGGCCCTGGCCTCGGTCAGGCCGACCGAGGCGACCTGCGGGCGCGAATAGGTGCAGCCGGGGATGTTGCCGACGTTCATCGGATGCGGGTGCCCGCCGGCGATCGCCTCGACCGCGACAACGCCTTCATGGCTGGCCTTGTGCGCGAGCCATGGTGCGCCGACCACGTCCCCGATTGCCCAGACACCGGGCACGCTGGTCCGGCCGAGCGGATCGATCTTGATATGCCCGCGCGCGTCCTTCTCGATGCCGAGGGCCTCCAGCCCGAT
>NZ_JAQGLC010000251.1 GCF_028293085.1 Sphingomonas bacterium | reverse complement strand
TCGCGCCGCCGCGCCCGGCCGGCGACGGCGCGGCGCCGCCAACACGCGCGGAGCTCGAGGCGCGGCGCCAGGCGATCGAGGCGCAGGACTGGACCGAGGCGCGCAAGCTTTATGCCCGAGACGATGTGGCGCACCGCCTCCTCGCCATCGACCGCCAGCGCAGCCAGGCGGCGGGCGCCGCGAAGGAGGCCGCGATCGCCGCGGCGGACCGGCTCGGCCCCGATTTCCGATCCATCACGCAGATCGCGCCCACGGTGCGCCGCGACATGGATGCGGCGACGGAGGCGGCGCTGGAGCGCCGCGCGGCCCGCAACCTGGACCCGACTCCGATCGCCCCGCACGGCCAGGCCGCGCTCGCGCTGAACCTGATGGCCACGCAGATGCCGGACGCCTTTGCGCGAGAGGATCTGCGGCTGTCACGGGACCTGGTGACGCCGGCGGAATATGACCGGTTCGTGCGGCTCCAGCAGGGGATGGGCGGCTATCCGCCCGCCGGCGACGCGGTGACGCAGGGGCGGATCGGGGATGCGATGGGACAAGCGATTGGCGACCGAGCGGGCATAAGCGCCGAAGGCGATCGGGCCGGCCCGTTCCGCGATATCGTTGCGAAGGCCGATGATCACGTCACCTTCGGCAGGGGAGGCCGACCTGTTACTGGGACTGATGGAAAGTCTCTGTTGGAATCGACCCTCGAACCGCTTTTGCACAAGCCCGATCCTGTAAGGCCCCCGCCCCGATTCGACGGGTACCCGGTCAAGCTGCCAAATAGTCACCACGTCGTCGATGATCATTCGGATTCACAGGTGTTGATGTCGCCCGTGGCGGATCTGAGCGACGTCGCAGCCGCAGGCCGGGAAGCGGGCAAGAATTACAGAATCATTGCTGGTGACGCCCTCTCATCTGCATCCGCCCCGTTGTACATAGTCCAGGCGATGGGAGAGAATGTCGGACAAGGCGGTAAGTTCGACTATCAACGAAAAGGCAACCGTCTGACTGGTTTTCAGCAGCTCCGACAGTTCAGAAATGTATCCAACTTCAACGTTGGTCTCTTTATGCAACAAACGGGGCTTTATACGTTGGAGCAGACTCTCGGTATTTCCGGGACTTTTGCCCGTTTGTTCTCCAGCAACCATCGCGCCGATCAACCTCATGGTTTGGATCCGCAAACCGAACGATGGATCAGGAACGGCTACAATGCGGGTCGTTCCGGCGCTTACGGGAAGCCCCCCGGCTGATGGGGCAACGGCAAAAGTTGCTTTTCACGCGCCTCGCCTTGCGCCAGTCTGCCCGCACGTCCTCCACTGAGGTTGTGCCCATGTCGCTTGAAGATTTTGCCCGTTCGCTGGCTTCCTCTATTCCAGGCGGCCTGCTTGCCGCTCTGATCGCGCTGCCCTTTTCGCCGTCGATTTATGCGCTGGCGCTCCACGGCGATCGCTGTTTCGGGCATGTGCAGCCGGGATCGGCCGACGGCACGCCCTTATGCCTGGTAAAATTCGCAGCGCTTGCACCTGTCGCGGCGCTGATGGGGCCCTTGGCCCATGATGAGGGCCAGACTGAAAATATCTGGCCGGGCATTTTCCTGACGGCGCTTGCCATCGGGATGCTGGTCGCGCTGATCAGGGCCTATCGCGCGGCGTCGAGATCGCCCGGCCAAGGGTAATGCGAACGGAAAGCCTTATCTTTTCACGCATCACGACCTTGCCGCCTCCGCGAAGGGCGATCACGCGCGACCCAGGGAGCTGGCCGGCGCCATTCGCCAGACCGACGCGCTGAAAGCATGGACCTTGCGGCCGCGGGAAAAGTGACATAGACCGCATCCGTTCGAACAAAACGGGTACGGACAGCATGACTCCTGGTGCAAGACGTGTAATGCGCCCTGTCGCGATTGCGACAATCCTGCTCCTGTTTCTTGCGGTGATGTATGGCGCGTTTTTCGAGGTCAGCGCCACGCTGAACGAAGAATTCATTCGCCTCGCACCGCCACCTGTCCGGACATATTATCTCGATAAGGTTTTCCTCAACTCCGACAATGAGTGCCGGGGCTGCCGATTCAGGGTCATCAGCGCGCTGCACATGATCCGAAAGGATCTTGATGAATCGCAAAACTCATACGACTATGATTATGGCAAGATTCTGCCTTTTATCCGAAGCGATACATATGGTGGATTTGAGGAACCGATCCCGATGATGGCGTGCATCATTGTGCTTAGATATAATGATCGACAACTCTTCGAGAAGATGGCCGCAATGTACCGGCAGACACCCGGTATATTGCGCGAATGCATTCACAGCGGCTTGTACTGGATCAAGGAAGACTCGGGACCCGCCCCTCATGCGCTGGTCTATGACAATCTCGATTCCATTCCCGCGCTCTCTCCCTTGGTACACAATATTCCCGAAGCCATTCGATGATCGGGCGGCAGGACTATAAGGAGGCGACGTGAAACGACCGCGCTTCTGGATCGCGTTATCGGTGCCGATCGTCCTGATCGCCGTGGGGTTGTCCGTTGCCGTGGCAATATTGCCGAGCAAACACACGCTGGATCAATGCTCCGCCGCTCTCCGGAGGTTTGAACTGCGGGATATGCCGCGCGCGGCCAGGATATTCTACGGCTGCGAAGAGGTCGCCGAGGAGGGCGTTGCGACGAAGAATGTGAAAGCTCTGCGCTTTGGCGGCCGATATCATCGCGATATGCTGCTCGATGACGTCAAGGCCAGATATTTTTTCGATCTCGCCATCAAGCTCGGCGACGAACAATCGAAGATCGACTTGCTCGAAACGCTCGACAACAGTGACGCGCCCGGCCGTTGCGAGGATATGTCGCGAATAGTCCAGTCGTACAAACCCGCCACCCCCGCTCAGGCACGCAACAAGGCTGAGTGGATCGACGAAATACGGAGCGTAGTCTGCCGTTAGGCCACCGGGCCGGACTGACGCCCCCGCCACGGTGCGAGCCAAGCAGGCGTGGAACGACCATGCTACCGTGGATCCGGTCGCATGGATGAACGCTACCTTTCCGGGATAAGGGCGCCCGCGCCGCTATCGACGCATCCGGACTATAGGCGGGCCACACCCTCCCGCCCCTTGATTCAAACTATGTTCGCCATGGTCTACCCCGCCTCCATCACAGGAGGTGCCGCGTGGCCATCATCAGCTCGAACCTTTTCACCGGACCGCTGGAGGGAGACGGCAGCACGACCGTGTTTTCCTTTTCCTTTTCGGTGGTGTCGGGCAGCGACGTCCGGGTCGAAAGGAACGGGCTGCCGGTTCCCGGGATCGACTATAGCGTAACGATCGTCAGCGAGAGCTCGGGTACGGTCACGTTCGGCACGGCGCCTGGCGACGGCGACCGGATCATGATCCTGCTGGATCCGGATTATCTCCAGACCAGCGAATTCGCCGACCAGGGCGGATATAATCTCTCGACCGTCAACACGATCAACCGGCGGACGGCGATCAAGGCCCTCGCCACCGAGAACAAGGCGCGCCGCGCGCTGAAGGTGCCGCTGGGGGAAGAAATCGCCGACCTTCCAGCCGAGGCCGATCGCGCGGGCGCCCTTCTGGCGTTCGACGAAGACGGCGGCCCGGATACGTCGCGAACGCTGGCGGCTTTCGATGCCAGCGTTTCGAGCGCGGCGGGCAGCGCCACGGCCGCAGCCGGATCGGCAAGCGCGGCGGCAGCCTCCGCGACGGCGGCGGCGCTGGACCGAATCGCCACCGGCGAAGACGCGCTCCTGACTCAAACTGCGCTCGACCTGATCAATGCCTATATCGGTCAGTTCGGCATCCTGAAGAGGTTTGACACCAAGGCGGCGATGATCACCGCCATCGCCACGATCGCGGCGAATGAGGCTGTCCTTGTGTGGGCTGATGAAACCCATGGCGGTCGCGTCACCTTCTGGCAGAAAACTGCGGGCGTGATGGTGCTGAAGGCCGACCCCTTCACCACGTCTGCGGGCTCCGGCGAATTGACTCTCGAACAATATGGGGGTGTCGCGAACATCAGCGAAGCCACGGCTCGCGCCGATACGGCGTCAGCAGCACTGAATAATGCGGCGATGCTCAGCGTCCGAGCCGCGGTTGCGGCGATCATCACCAACAATCCTGAGGCATGGGTGACGCTGAAGCTGCGGGCGGGCATGTGCTACGGCCTCAGCAATGTCTGGTCTTTTGTCGGCATCGACGGCCTGGATGTCGATCACAACGGGGCGATGTTGGTCAATACCAACGTCGGCACAGGTAGCCCCTATGATTTCGAGCGCTCAATCGCATTCATTCTCGGGGGCTTCAACGCCTTTGTCGGGGCACCATCACCTGAGGCGGTGGCATGCGGGCTCAATGTTGGCGCGGAGGCGTCGAGTCAGGCATATTACATCAATGCTGCCACGGCGGGCCAGCGGCAAATTACATGCACGACAGCGTCCGATGCGTCGCACGCGATCGTCGGGCGTTGGATCGGCATCACGTCGGATGTGTCCTATCCGGGCGGATATCCGGGAAGCTTCAAGGCATTTGATCTCGTCAAGGTGTTGACCTCGAACGCCACGACCGGCGTCGTCACTTTTGCGCGGAAGCTGACACATAATTACGACCCCACCCTGCCGACCAGCTTCACCAGCGGAAACGCGCCATCGCGCGCGAGCTTCACGCCGCTGAGCCGGTGTTGGGACGTGCGCCAGAGGCACCGCAACGCAGTGATCGCGACAGCTTATTATGTTGGCTCCTATGTAACGACATTCGTCGTCGGTCGCGATGTCGAGTTGATCAATTGCAAGCTACCGGGCGTGACAGTAGGCGCGTGCGATCAGGTCACGATCAACGGGTTTGATTACTCTCTTCCCGATGCCAGTCCGATCGAGATGGTGGACAAGTTCGCCAAGCGAGTTTCGTTCAAAAATGGCCGGGTGAAGGGCATCACCGGCGGCGACGGCTCCGGTGGCTTCCTGACCTTTGAAAGTGTCCGGTTCGACGGCCCGCATGCTACCTATCGCAGCGTAAGCTACAAAGACTGCACTTTCGCCGACGATCTCAATATGACGTTCTCGCGCGCGCTGAGCATGGAAGGCTGCGAGTGCTACGGCGCCATTGGGGCTTATGCCGCCGCCGCGTTGACGGTAGATGGCACTGTCGTAACCTATTCTGCCGGCGTGATCACAGCCCCGACGGCCTATGTGAACGCGGACGCCTACCAGTTCTTTTCGCGGATCTATGTCGGGTGTGTCCTGGGTGAGGCCTATGGTGCGCCGTATTTAGAGAAGCCGGCCTATGGTGTCGTCACCAGCATCACCGAAAGTGGCGCAAACCTGCTGATCGGTATCAATTGGTCGGGCGGGGCGATCCCGAACGGAACCGTCCTTCTATCGCCACAGATCGAGCAGTATCGCGGCGTCAACAACCGCGGGGGCATTCCGAACGGCGATGTTGATGATTTTCTCGGTAACCGCCAGCACTGGATCATCTCGCCACGGACCAATGCGGTAGCCAATACGGAAAGTTTTCTCAGCCGAGAGTTCTACCCGAACGGCGAATTTCAGAAGATTCGCGTGAACGTGATCAAGCCCTACACTGGCGCGCTATACGGCGGCGGCATGACATTGGTGCTGACGGTTCTGCCGAACCCGGGATACAAGTTCATCGTCGATCTGACTCTTGCGGGCGAGCGAGAAATCCTGCGCAGCGGCAGTCGCGGCTCGCAAGGCGTCGATACAATCGGCGGTGACCCGAAAATCGAGTATAAGTTGATCACTGCGACACTCAACGGAGCAAGCGGCGGCGGCGGCGCGCTCAACCCGATTTCAGACGCTCAGCAGCTTCTCCCGATCGTCGAGGTAGATATTGAATTCAAGAAGCACCGCATTGGTCGCCTCGTCCTCCCGACAATCGCCAAGCAGGGCGTGCCCGCATGACGGTGCTGGCGGCCAACTCCCTGCGCCGCTATGCATCTGGTTTGCATGGGGGAACGCTTGGCCGAACGCCGGACCTACGACACACTGAACGGCATTCGCGGAATCGCAGCGCTGTGCGTCGCGATCTTCCATACGAACGCAGCCTTCTGGCCAGCTACGGCGCGAAGTGGCTTCCTCGCGGTCGATGTTTTCTTCGTGCTGAGCGGGTTCGTCCTGGCATCGTCCTACGGCGAGCGCCTGACGACGGGGCAGCTGGCGCCCATCGGCTTCATGCGCGCGCGACTGGTGCGGTTCTATCCCCTGTATATCGCCGGACTGGCGTTGGGGGTCATTCAGGCACTGGCGCAGCAGGCGGTCCACAGTCAGAATGCAATGCCGAGCGCTACGCTGGGCGTGGCGATGGTGTCGGCGCTTCTGTTTCTTCCGGTTGGCATTGCGTCCTTGGGCAGCTTGACCCCTCTCAATCCGCCAGCATGGTCCTTGTTGTTCGAGTTCTGGATCAATGCGGGTTGGGCGCCCCTCGCCAAACGGTTCGGGCGAACGATGGAAGTGGCGGTTCTTCTCATTTCGGGCGCATTGTTTGTCGACATTTCTTTACGAAGTGGGACAATGGCGCTCGGATCAGATTGGTCGACAGCGCTCGGCGGGTTGGCGCGCGCGGTATTTTCATTCGCGGCAGGCCTCCTGCTCTACCGTGCACGCGGCGTCCTTCCGACAATCGAAACGCGCTGGTCTCTGCTGATCCTGGCCGCGGTGGTGGCGCTCCTGTTCACCGCTCCGGGCAACGCGCTGGCGTACGATCTGGGGGTAGCGCTGGTCGCTTCTCCGTCGCTGATCTTCGCGGGCTCGCGTATAAATCCACCCGCGTCGATCCGCCCGCTGTTTTCGTTCCTCGGGATGATCTCTTTCCCGCTCTACGCGATCCACGAGCCACTGCTTCTGCTCTGGGCCCATGTGGTGCGCGCGGGAGACATCACTCCGGCGACAGCCGGGCTATCTTTCTTCGCCGCCCTGATCGCGCTGGCATGGCTGGCGCACCACGCGGACGAATGGGTCCGTGCGGATCGCCGACGCTATTTTTGGGTGATGTCGAGCTTCTTGACTCGTCCATGGCGCGGCTTCTCGGCAAGGCGCCGGTTGAAGTAGGCGGCGGTGCTTGCCGCTGCCACGGCGATGATTGGCAAGAGATAGCCAAGAATATTGGTACCCGCCTAACTTCACATCCGCATCCCCACGCCCTCTCTGGCAAGGGGGAGTCATGACCGAACCAAAACTCGATACGACGGGGATGCTCTTGGGCGAGCTCAAAGGACAAATGCGCGAGCTCATCCACAACCTCAACACCATGTCGACCAAGATCGACGCGCTCACTGAGAAGGTGATCGGCGCGGCGGGGCTGCCGGCGAAGGTCAAGGAACTCGACGATCGAGTGACCGCGCTCGAGGCGGACAAAAACAAGCGCGACGGGGCGATGAGCTTTGGGGGCTGGCTGCTGCGCTCGCCGCTGATCGGATGGCTGGCGACCGCCGGGATCGGCCTTTGGGCGCTGATGAAGGGAAAATTGTGATGGAACCGAGCGACCGCTGCGCCGAATTCATCAAGGGATTCGAGACCTGCAAGCTGAAGGCGTACATGCCGACACCGCAGGATCGCCCGACGATCGGCTGGGGCACGACGGGCTCCGACATCAAGATGGGCCTGATATGGACACAGGCGCAGGCGGACGAGCGGTTCGCGAAGGACCTGGCGGCGTTCGGCGCCGGCGTGTCAAACGCGCTGGGCAAGGCTCCGACGACGCAGGATCAGTACGATGCGATGGTCAGCTTCGCCTATAATGTCGGGCTCGACGGCTTCCGGGATTCCACCCTTCGCCGCCTTCATCTCGAGCGCGACCATGCCGGCGCTGCCGGACAGTTCGCGCGCTGGAACAAGCAGGCGGGCAAGGTCCTCAACGGCCTGACGCGTCGGCGCGCCGGTGAGGCCCATATGTATCGGGGGCTGGGCTGATGACAGCCCGCGAACAGCTCATTGCCTATCTCGCGACCCTCGGCACGCTCGCGCTGGTGATCATCGCCGCGCTGATCGTCGCGGCCCTGGCGCCGGGCGTCATGGGCAAGATGGAGGTGTTCGGGCTCGGGACCGTCACGGGCGGGCTGATCGGCGTCCTGCGCATCCCGACCGCCCGCACGCCGGTCGCATCGACCGATAGCGGCGACGTCAATGTCAGCCAGGAGACGAAGTGATGAAAGCCTGGATCCTTGCGAACCTCGCCAAGGCCATCGCGATCGCGGTGTTCGTGCTGCTGATCGTCGGCCTGCTGGGGCTCCGCTCCTGCCGGTCGGCCAGCACGGCCAGGACCGAAGAGCGCCTTGCGACCGGCCAGCGCGACGCGGCCTTCGCCGGCGTCGCGGACAGCTCGACGACGACGGACAATGTGCAGGCGAATGTCATCGCCCGCGCGACAACCGTGAAGGAAAACAATGATGCGATCGATGAAGCTCCCGCTGGCGATGCCAATGATGCTGCTGACCGTGCTACTTGCCGGCTGCGCAGCTACCGTCGTTCGGTCAAGTGCATCGCCCTGCTCGGACCTGTTGCCCCCTAGCTGGTACGACGCGACCACCCAGCAGGGGACGGTCCCGCCAGTCGATCAGCCCGAGAGCGCGAAGCTTCCCGATGGGCACGATGACGCCAGGCCCTGGCAGAAGGGCTTTGGCGGCCAGACTGCGCAGCTCGAAACGTCGAACGATCGCTATGGTGCGGCGGTGGGCATCGTCAGTCGCTGCGAGGCGCGAGATGCGGCGGCGGTGAAGAAGGCTCGCCCGAAAATGCTCGGGATTTTCTAGGCCGCCGATACTTGTTCAACCGCTCCCGTATCGGGTGCTCGAACCAGACGAACGAGATTCGGGCGACGATCATAACGGCGGCCAGAAACGACACCAGAAACCACGGCTCGGTGCGCATCGAGTTCGCGCCCGGAACCCTGCTGAAAACGAGCAGGATCACGATGATGATGGGAATGTGCCAAAGATACGTCCCATAGGTCGCGTCGCCGATCCATTCGGTCCGCTCGGCGTGTTTCCCAAGCGGCGTGGCCTCTATCCCACAGCATGCGAGCAGCACGCCAGTCAGCACGGATGGGACGCCCAGCGCCAGCATCGCGAAGTTGGTGGGCACCGCCACCAGCACGACAGTCCCGGCGATTCCCAGAAGCGCGGCGCTAGCGAACAGCCTGGTTGGCGCCGATCGCCAATGCCGAAAGAGCAGGAAGGCAGCCGCGCCGGTGAAGAAATAGAACGCGCACTCTCTCAGCAAGGGTAGATGGCCGGGAATCAGGAAGGCCGCCACCCAGGCGACGGCCGCGAGCGCGACAGGCCCCAATACCCCGCGCCGGTATAGATAGGGCAGCGTGACCCAGAACAGGCCATAAACGAGGATTTCAACCGATACCGACCAGATCGGCGCATTGAACGATGGCCCCTTTTGCAGGCCCCAGAACGACGCGAAGAACAGGTTGAGCACGAAGTGGTAGGCGTCGTTTTTCGGGTAGATCTGGAACTGACCGGTCATTCGGATGCTGATCGCCTGCAGCACCGCGACAACGCACAAGGTGAGCAGGTGCAGCGGGTAGAGGCGCGCGACACGCCCGACGATGAACTCGCGCGGCCTGGTGTGGCGCGAGACGTAGACGGCAGCGAACACGAACCCCGACAGCAGCCAGAAGAACTGCACCGCGAAATTGCCGTGATCGTAGAGGAGCGAGAGCCAGGGGTAGAACGGCTCGGACTGTGATTCCGCAGGGGTCAACGTGCGGATGACGGGCTCGGTGTAGAAGAAGAATTGGTAGTGGTAGAACAGCACCGCGAACGCCGCGAGGCCGCGGGCAAGATCGATGACGTGAAGGCGCCCATCCCCGGGTCGAGGCGGCTGATCGAAAAGGCTCATCAGCTCGTCTTTCTACACTTGGGCGGCCCGCTGTACAGAAGCATTGAACTTTAAGTTCGCAAGCGCAGCATGGGCAATATGACATGCGAGGTTATCGGCTACCTCCTGCTTGCCGTCATCGCGCTCGGCGCGGTGGCCGTGCTCGTGAGGGCGCGGCGAGCGAGGCGCCTTCGCCGGCGGGGCGGTCGGGCTTTTCCACGAATCGCCGACGACCGGGGCGAGCCGGATCGGACAGATACCCGCCGCCGAACCAGCCCCCCAATTTATCGATCTGACGGTGCGGCACGCCATCCTTTGCGACGCCTTCGGCGCGAGCGGCGCCGGCACCCGTCAGGCCGGCAACGCGACCCAATTCTCCAGCGCCACGCCCGCCGTATCGGCCGGCACCACCGGCGTCAGCGCGCCGTCCTCGCCCAGGCGGAACCATCTATATCCCGCCGCCTCGATCAGCCGCGCCGGCTCGGCTGCGTCGAAGCCCGCCGATTCCGACAGCGGCGGGCAGACCTCCATGAAGATCACCGCCGCCATCTTGCGTTCGAGCACGCGCGCGGCGCCGCGCAGGACGAGCGATTCGAAGCCCTCCACGTCCACCTTGAGCAGGCCGATCGCCGTGATGCCCTGCGCCGCGACAAAGGCGTCCAACGTCGTCGCCTCCACGATCTGGGTGTCCGATCCGCCGGCGGTGGCGATCCGCGCGGTCGCGCGCCGGGTCGGATGCGCCTCGAATTCGATCGATCCGGGCTCGGCGGAGACGGCGAGCTGATGGCAGCGCACATTGGCGAGGCCGTTCAGCGCGACATTGGCCTTGAGCGCGGTGAAGGTGGTCGGCGCGGGCTCGAACGCATGGACGGTGCGCCCGGGGAATTGCTTGCCGAGCAGCACGCTGACGATGCCGATATTGGCACCGATATCGATCAGCGGGCTGGCATCGTCGGCCACGCTGCCGATGAAGAAATCCTGCTCGGCCTGCGAGATGCAGCCGATCATCGAATGATATTCGGAGAAATCGACGAAATTGCCGATCCGCGCGCCGTTGCGCAGCGCGAAGGTGACATTCTGCCCGGCGAGCTTGCGCGCGCGCCAGACCATATATTCCAGGCCGAGCCCCGGATTGGCGATGACCGTGCTGATGTTCCTCAGGCGCATTGCGGTCCTTTCACCGATCCAGGCATGATTGGCCCGTAGCGGGGCGATGCGACATTTGTTCGAATATCGCCCGATCTTCAAGGCTCGGGCGCGGATCGGAAAGTCCCGCGGCCCCGTGAAGGGCGATTTGCCCCCGCCGGCGAGTGTGATAGCGCCGTCGCGGCACGAGCGGAGACGGGCATCGATGGATAAGCAGGCAATCTATGGCTGGTCCGATGCGATCCCGCACACTGCGGATTATCTGACCGGATCGATCCTGAAAGTGGCGCGCGATTCCGGCGGGAAGACCGTGCTGGATGCCGGTTGCGGCAATGGCAGCCTCGCCGCGCAGCTGGCGGTGGCCGGGTTCGACGTGATCGGCGTGGATGGCGATGAAGGCGGCATCGAGATTGCGCGCGCCAGCTTCCCCGGGCTCCGCTTCGAGGTCGGCCGGTTCGAGAACAGCCCGCCGGGGATGTTCGATCTCGTCGTCTCGACCGAGGTGGTCGAGCATCTCTACGCCCCGCACGAGCTCGCCCGCTATTGCTTCGACGCGCTGAAGCCCGGCGGGACGCTGGCGATCAGCACGCCCTATCACGGCTATCTCAAGAACCTGGCGTTCGGCATCCTCGGCACCTGGGACCGGCATTTCACCGTCGACTGGCATGGCGGCCACATCAAATTCTGGAGCAAGGCGACCCTGACGACCCTGCTGGAGAAGCAGGGCTTCAAGGTGACGGGCTTCATCGGCGTCGGGCGCCTGCCCTGGTTGTGGAAGAGCATGATCCTGATCGCGGAGAAGCCCGCCGCCTGAGGACTCGCGGGGCTTATAGCAGGCCCAAGGTCCGCATGCTGCTATGCCCGCCGCTCGCGACGATCAAATGATCGTGGAGCGCGATGCCGAGCGGCTGTCCCGCCCGGGCGATGCGCCGGGTGAGCTCGATGTCGCTCCGGCTCGGCGTCGGATCGCCGCTCGGATGATTATGGACCAGGATGATCGCCGCCGAGTGCAGCTCGACCGCGCGGCGGATCACCTCGCGGACATGAATCGCCGCTTCGTCGATCGTGCCGCGGGAGATCACCTCGTCCTTGATCAGGTGGTTCTTGGTATCGAGATGGAGCACGCGCGCCAGCTCGATCAGGCTGAACGCCTGTTCGAGCCGCAAATAGGTGAGCAGCGCATCGAGGCCCGCCAGCACCGGCCCCTGGCGAAAGGCCATGCCGGCGGCGTGCGACAGGGCATGCCCGACCGCCTCGATCAGCGCGACCGCGTCGGGCCGGTCGCCGATCACGCGCAGCTTCGCCTCATGGCTTGCACAGAGCAATCCGGGCAGCGAGCCGAACTCCGCGATCAGGGCAGTCGCCCATCCACCGGCATCGTCGGGCGCAAGCGGGGCGAGGAGCCCGACCAGGACGGATCGACACCGTTCCGGATCAGCCGCCGCCGGTGCCGCCACGTGGCGAGCACGAGCAGAATCAGCATGGGGTAGCTCCAGACTCCCAGCATCACGGCATATACCCATCGAGTGAATTCCGGGCTCAAAAGCTTTGCGACATGGACCCCGACCGCGATCACCTGCATCGCCGCCACCGTCATGGTCCAGAAGCGGTCGGCACGGAGCGCGACGGCGAGCAGACCGACCAGCAGCAGCAGATCGATGGCGAGAAGCTGAAGCTCGATCCTGGCGAAGCGTTCGGCCAGGGCCATCCCGATCAGTCGCGTTGCGATCGCGGCGAGCAGGAAGAGGCCGGCAACGGCCTTTTCCGGTCCACCGCCACGCCACAGCGCATAGCCACAGGCGAGCAGCAGCAGGGCATTGAACAACAGGATCCGCGCCATGGCTCGACCGGACCATTGTGAGACGGTCCGGTCAAGCCCGTTGCGTCAGGCCCGTTGCATCAGGCTTCCGCGTAGACCGGCTGCCCGATCGCGCCGGCGGGCGGCGTGGCATCCGGTGTCGGCAGTTCGTCGCCAAACGCCGTCCAGCTATAGCCCAGCTCCGACGCCGTCACGGCCATGCGCTGATGCGCGCGGACGAGATGGAAGCGCAGCTTGACCGACAGCGCATGCGCCTCGGCGATATCCGACAGCGCGTTCTGGCCGGTCGAGAGCGGCAATTTCGCCATGATGCAGGCCTCCATCATGGTGGCGCTCAGGCCAGCGGTCTGCAGCACGGCGATGTTGCTGGCCTTTTCGGCCTGGATCAGCTGACTGGCGACGGCATCGGCCGCGCTGGTGATGATTCTGGACATAATTCCCCCCTTGCCGCGGGCGCAGGCCTCGCAGTTAATGATGATCGGGATCAGTGGTGAAAGACTTCCCAGTTGATCCGTTCGAGCAGGAAGATCGCGAACATGATGGTCGCGATAAAGGCTGTGATGCGCATGGCGTCCGCGCCTGTTCTTCTCAGGCGCTCGAGCGGAGTCAGGTCATTGCGGTACCCCTTGATGGGGGGAGTGCCGGACAAGGTCGGCATGGTCGCGGCGGGATAAAGGAACGGCGTGCGTTCTTCCCTGACGACCTCGCTTTCCCGATCGGTGTCGGCGGCTCCCCTGGCTGGAAACGATAACGTCTCCTCGCCGGCAACCGCGCCGCCCACCATCCCGATTTTCTCCATAGGCAGTTTTTCGGGAGCTCCCTCGCTCTCGATCAGCAGCCGCGCCGCTGTCTTGCGGCTGGTGACGCCCAGCACCTTCACCGCCGCGGCGATGTGGTTGTTCACCGTACCAGGAGCAATACCGAGCTTACCGGCGATCGCATCGGTGCCATAAAAGGGAACGAGGCGAAGGCACGCCTTCTGGGCCGGTGTGAGTCGGTCGATTCGTTCTGCTCCCATTTGGTGCAATCTACGCTTCGTTAAGCACTTGGGAAGCGTTGCCGTGCTGGGATATATTACGAGGTTATGATCATGGCGCGTCGCATCACCGAAGCCGATCTTGCCGATCTTCTGAGATCGGCGCTCCAGATTGCCGACGAACTCGGCGAATGGAGCGTCGGCGCGCGCCTCGATCAGGCGCTGGTCGACCTGACCGGCGTGGGCGTCGAGCCGGCCGAAGAACGCCCGATACGGGTCGACGCGCTCCTCTAGTCGAGGACCGACTCGGCCGGCGTTGCCGCCGCCCCTGTCCCGGGCCGGGACCCGTAGACCGCATAGAACAGCACATAGAGCTCGCACGCCGCGGTCAGCAGGAAGGACATCTGCAGGCCGTACAGATCGGCGAGCCAGCCCTGGACGATCACCAGCGCGCCGCCGGCGATCGCCATGATCAGCAGCCCCGATCCCTCTTCTGTCAGCGGCCCGAGCCCGCGGATGCCGAGGGTGAAGATCGTCGGGAACATGATCGAATGGAACAGCCCGACCGAAATCAGCGCCCACATTGCGAGCGGGCCGGTGGTGAAGGTCGCGACCAGCATCACCAGCAGCGCCCCCACGCTGAACGCGGCGAGCACGCGCTCCGCCGGGATCCGCTGCATCAGGACGCTGCCGAGGAAGCGGCCGACCATCATCCCGCCCCACAGGATGAACAGATAGTGCGAAGCCTGCTCATGCGTCAGATTGCCGATCTCCGGCGCCGAGACGAAGTTGATGAAGAGATTGCCGACGCCGATCTCCGCGATCAGGTAGATGAAGATCGCGGGCACGCCGAGCACCAGGTTGCGGTGCCGCCACAGGGAATGGCCGTGGTGCTCCGCGCGGGCCCGGCCGCGGGTCGAGGCATTCATGTCGGGCAGGCGGAAGCGCGCGATCACCAGCGCGAGGATGACGAGCACCGCCGCGACGATCAGATAGGGCAGCTGCACCGATTGCGCGTCGGCAAGCCGCTCGGCCGGGGTCAGCACCGCGCCCGCCGCCGCGGTGCCGGACGTGCTGCGGCCGAGGATGAGATAGCCGCCGAACAACGGCGCCAGCGTCGTCCCCATCGAGTTGAACGCCTGGACGAGGTTGAGCCGCGACGATGCCGTTTCGGGCGATCCGATCACCGCGACATAGGGGTTGGCCGCGACCTGGAGCAGGGTGATGCCCGAGGCGATGACGAACAGGGCCGCCAGGACGAGCCAATAAGAGGGTCTCAACGAGGCGGGCACCATCATCACCGCGCCGAACGCCATGACGATCAGGCCGGTGACGATCGAGCGCTTGTAGCCGATCCGCTCGATCAGCATCGCCGAGGGGATGGAGGCGAAGAAATAGGCGATGAACCACACCGATTCGATCAGCGTCGTCCGGGTCCAGTTCAGATCGAACACGCTTTTCAGATGCGGCACCAACGTACCGTTGATGACGGTGATGAACCCCCACATGAAGAACAACGTCGCGAGCAGGCTCAAGGTGGGGCCGTAGCCGGGCTTGCTCCCGGATGCCGCCGCAAGCGGCTCTGCCGCCACGCCTGTCGGTCCCGCCATATCGCTCTCTCCCCGTTTATTTGTCGGAGTATATGGCGGCGGGCGCGCGGGTCAATCGCGATGGCATGTCAGGGCTCCATCGACAATTCGGTGTCCTTCAGCGCGCGGCGGACCAGCTCGGCCATGGCGGCGCGGGCGGCCTCCGGATCGGCGGCGGCGATCGCGTCATAGAGCAGGCGGTGCTCGGGCATCGGATCGCGCGGCAGCTTGCGCTTGCGCTGCTTGAAGATCGTGGTCCAGCCGACCGCCGCGGCGATGGTGCTCGACAAGGTGGTCAGCGGCTCGTTGCGCGTCGCCTCGAGGATCAGATGGTGGAACGCCTGGTCGGCGGCGCGGCCCTCGGGCGTGGCGAGGCCGTGGCGCGCCATTTCCTCGAGCGCATGGCCCATCAAGCCCAGCTCGCGCCCCGACCGGCGCTCGGCGGCGAGCGCCGCGGCGGCGGGCTCGACGATCATGCGCAGCTCGAACAGGCTGCGGATGAACGCCTCGCTCGGCTCGCCCTCGAACATCCAGGCGAGCACGTCGGGATCGAGCAGGTTCCAGCGGCTACGCGGGCTCACCCTGGTGCCAGCCTTGGGCCGGCTCTCGACCAGCCCCTTGGCCATCAGCATCCGCACCGCCTCGCGATAGGCGCTGCGCGATACGCTCAATGTCTCGGCGAACTCGATCTCGCCGGGCAAAGTGTCGCCCGGCTGATGCACGCCGGTGACGATCGCGACGCCGAGATCGTGCGCGATCGTCGCATGGATGCGCAGTCCCCTGGGTGCCTTGTCCGGCGTCACTTTCCCTCCATGACCCATGCTAGAGCATTCGCACGCGAACATCACGCGCCGGTTCGATCGCGATCGCATTGCGCGCCGGCAGGCGGAACGGGGCGGCCTCGATCTCGAACACATCGCCCGGCTCGGTGCGGATCCCTTCCGAAAAGGACAGCGTCGCGGTGCCGAAGAAATGGACGTGCACGTCGCCCGGCTGGCGGAACAGATCATATTTGAAATGGTGCTGCTCGAGATTGGCGATGCTGTGCGACATGTTCGCCTCGCCGGTCACGAAGGGCCGTTCCCACAAGGTTTCGCCACCGCGCACGATCCGGCTGGTGCCGCGGATATCCTCGGGCAGATCGCCGAGCAGCAGTTCCGGCCCGAGCGCCGCCGCGCGCAGCTTCGAATGGGCGAGCCACAGATAATTGCCGCGTTCGGTGACATGATCGGAGAATTCGTTGGCGAGGGCGAAGCCGAGCCGGACCGGGTTACCGTCACTATCGATCAGATAGACACCCGCAATCTCCGGCTCCTCGCCCGCATCGAGCGCGAAGGCCGGGGAACGGAGCGGCGCGCCGGGCGCGACCAGCGAGGTGCCATTGCCCTTGTAGAACCATTCGGGCTGGGCGCCCACGGCCCCCTCCCCCGGCTTGCCGCCCTCGACGCCCATCAGGAACATCCGCATCGAATCGGTCTGCTGCGCCGTCTCGCTGATCGAGCGGTGCATCTTGTCGCGCCCCTCGGCCGAGCCGAGATGAGTGAGGCCGGTGCCGGTCATCAGGAGATGCGCCGGATCGGCGTGATCGATCGGCGGGAGCAGGGTCAGCGCGTCGAGATCGACCGCGCCGGCATCGCCCGCCACCGCGATCTGCTCGACCAGGCTGTGTCCCGCCGCCAGCGCCGCCCCGGCCAGGGCCCGCACGCTCTCGACCCCCGCCAGCCGCTGCGGCGGAGCCAGGTCGCGCAGGACGGCCACGCCGCGACGGCCGGCCGCATCGGCGAACTGGACCAGGGATGTCGTCATTTCGGCCTCTCTTACTAAAAGCTTGTGCGACGATATACTCGGACAATATGATGATGCCAGCCGCCTCGAGCGGGTATAAGAGGGGATGGCGATCATGGCGATGGTGGGACGGATCGGGATCGCGCTGGCCGCGGCGATCGCGCTGGCGGCGACGGCGGCGACGGCCGAGCCGAAACAGGCCAGCGTCACCGTGCACGCCGACAAGCCCGGCCCCAAGGTGCAGCGCCAGATCTTCGGCCAGTTCGCCGAGCATCTCGGCACCGGGGTCTATGGCGGGCTGTGGGTCGGCCCCAAATCGCGCATCCCCAATACCCAGGGTTTCCGCAACGACGTGATCGCCGCGCTCCGCGCGATCAAGGTACCGGTGATCCGCTGGCCGGGCGGGTGCTTTGCCGACGAATATCACTGGCGCGAGGGCGTCGGCGCGCCCGCCAAACGCCCGGTCAAGGTCAACACCCATTGGGGCGGCGTGACCGAGCCCAATGCGGTCGGCACCAACGAGTTCATGAACTTTTCCGAGCTGGTCGGGGCCGAGCCCTATGTCTCGGGCAATGTCGGCAGCGCGCCGCCGCAGGAGATGGCCGACTGGGTGGAATATATGACCTCGCCGACCGCCTCGACGCTGGCGAACGAGCGCCGCGCCAATGGACGCAAGGCGCCCTGGGCCCTCCCCTATTTCGGCCTCGGCAACGAACTGTGGGGCTGCGGCGGCAATATGCGGCCCGAATATGCCGCGGACGTGACGCGGCGCTACGCGACCTTCCTCAAGGCCCCCGCCGGCACCCGCATCATGAAGATCGCCAGCGGCGCCAGCGACGAGAATTACGGCTGGACCGAGGTGATGATGCGCGAGGCCGGGCGCTATATCGACGGCATCGGGGTGCATTATTACACCGTGCCCGACAGCTGGGCGAAAAAGGGCTCCGCGACCGGGTTCGACGAAGCCTCCTGGGCGCGCGTACTCTCCAAGACGCAGCGGATGGACGAATATATCACGAAGCACAGCGCGATCATGGACAAATATGATCCCGATCGGCGGGTGTGGCTGGCGGTCGACGAATGGGGGACCTGGTATGACCCGACGCCGGGATCGAACCCCGGTTTCCTGCAGCAGCAGAATACGCTGCGCGACGGGCTGGTCGCGGCGATCAACCTCAACATCTTCACCCGCCATGCCGAGCGCGTGAAGATGGCCAACATCGCCCAGATGATCAACGTGCTGCAGGCGATGATCCTGACCGACGGCGACAGGATGGTGGTGACGCCGACCTATCAGGTCTTCAAGATGTACATGCCGTGGCAGGATGCGACGCAGTTGCCGGTCGACCTGACCAGCCCCTGGTACGACAAGGATGCAGCGGCGATGCCCGCGCTCAACGCCTCGGCGGTGCGCGGCGCGGACGGGGCGATCCATGTGTCGCTGGTCAATCTCGATCCGAACAATCCGCTGACCGTGACGCTCGACCTGGACGGCACGGGCGCCACCATGGCGACCGGCACCGTGCTCACCGCGGAGCGGATGGACGCGCATAACAGCATCGGCGAGGCGGTGGTCGTGGCCCCGCGCGACATCGCGCCGGTGCCGGTCAGCGGCGGCAAGGTGACGCTGACCCTGCCGGCGAAATCGGTGACGGTGGTGGCGCTGCAATAAGGCGCCGCGCCGGCGCGGCATCGGCGTGGCGCGGGACGGGTGGGAAGTATCGGCCAAGTAAAACGCAGCCGGTCGTTCGGAAAGCCTCCAGTAAAAAGGGATTTTTGCCAGGCGACGTCGACCCGTTTTTTTCGGCAAGCCGTTCCCGCACAACAAGCAATGCCATAGACGATCGGGCGGCGCGGCTTCCGGCGCGCGGATTCTGCCAGTCATCGTGCGACGCGATGGCAACATAATATTTCTCATCTACTTCCCGATTTATGAGAATCGATCGCAGCAACTGATGGTGTTCCAAGAGCCGGCGACGCGGCCCGCGCGAATAGGCCAGGGATCATCGTTCGCCCGTTTTCGGCCGCGGGCGGCTGGACAGGCTGGCTGGCTGGCTGGCTGGCTGGCTGGCGAAGTCTGGCTCATGATGGACGGCACCTCTGCAAATGGGCAAGGATGCGCGACTTTTGCGGGCGTTTGAATCACCGGGCGCCCGCAATCCGGCATTACCCTTCGGACCGGCAGAAAGCAGCCCCGGAAGATCGCGCCTCCCCTCGCAAGAGACGCCAAAATCGATAGTGTCTGTCCTACCCCGCCGGTCCGGCACGGCCGCGGCGAGGCACGAGACCAGGCGAAGGAACGACGATCATGCGCAGCCTCTATCCCCCGATCGAGCCCTATGAGAGCGGCATGCTCGATGTCGGCGACGGGCACCGGATCCGGTACGAACGGTGCGGCACGCCGGGAGCGAAGCCGGCGGTGTTCCTGCATGGCGGGCCGGGCGGCGGGATCGCGCCCGATCACCGGCGGCTGTTCGATCCGGCGCTGTACGATGTGCTGCTGTTCGACCAGCGCGGTTGCGGGCAATCCACGCCGCATGCCGGGCTGGAGGCGAACACGACCTGGCATCTCGTCGCCGATATCGAGCGGCTGCGGGTGCTGGCGGGGGTCGAACGCTGGCTGGTGTTCGGCGGCTCCTGGGGATCGACGCTGGCGCTGGCCTATGCCGAGACGCATCCCGGGCGCGTGAGCGAGCTGGTGCTGCGCGGCATCTATACCTGCACCCGGCCCGAGCTGGAGTGGTATTATCGTTTCGGCGTGTCGGAGATGTTTCCGGACAAATGGGCGCGCTTCGTGGCGCCGATCCCGCCGGAGGAGCGCGGCGACCTGCTCGCGGCCTATCACCGGCGGCTGACCGGGGACGATCCCGACGTGCAGCTGACGGCGGCGCGCGCGTGGAGCCTGTGGGAGGGCGAGACGATCACGCTGCTGCCCGATCCGGCGAACAGCGCGCAGCATGACGACGGCCATTTCGCGATCGCCTTCGCCCGGCTGGAGACGCATTATTTCGTGCATGATTGCTGGCTGGAGCCGGGGCAGTTGCTGCGCGATGCGGGGCGGTTGCGCGCCATTCCCGGGACGATCGTGCATGGGCGGTACGACATGCCGTGCCCGGCGCGTTATGCTTATGCATTGCACCAGGCGTGGCCAGAGGCGGATTTGCACCTGATCGAGGGCGCGGGGCATGCGTGGAGCGAGCCGGGGATTCGGGATCAGTTGATCCGGGCGACGGACCTTTATGCGGGGAAGGAGTGATGGCTGCGGGCTGCCGTCGAGATTGAGGTCACCCTATCTGCTGATTGAGGGGCCCCTCGACATGAACAGCCGAACACGGCGCTCGATTGTTCCCGCATTCGGCCTGCGGGGCGCGATCGACTTGTGGCGCCGACGCTCTTCCGCGGAGGCTGGCGATGCTCAGCTATTCCAATCTGAAGCAAGAATGACACTGCACATATCGATCCGCCGAAAGTGAGGATCCTTGAACGCCAGAACGTCGTCGTTGAAGGTACCGAACGTGCTGTCGGGGCGATGCTTCATGCCCTGATAGAAGGCGTCGATGATACCGTGCTCGAAATCGGTTTCCCGGGGAAAGGCGGCGATAACGGCCTCGCGCTGCGCCTCGGTAAATTGGCCATAGCCACGGCCGGCGACATCCATGCCCGCCCCCGCCTGCACCAGCGCGATCTCGGCACGCATGAATTCCGGTATGCCGGGCGTGGTGTGGAGCGCGACGGCGTTCCAGACCGTCTCGATATCGTTTTCCGAAATGCCGTGGCTCCGCAGGAAATCGCGCGCTGCATTCGCCCCATCCACTTCGAAACGTAGCCGGCTGTTTTCATAACGGGCGGTGAGGCCGATATCGTGGAACATGGCGGCCGTGTAGAGCAGCTCCTGGTCAAAGCTGAGCCCCTGCCGGTTCCCGGTCAAGGCGCCCCAGAAATAGACCCGGGCCGAGTGATGGAAGAGCAAATCGCTCTCGGTTTCCCGGATGAACTCCGTTACTTCGCGCGACAATCGGCTGTAGGGAATTCTCACGCCGGAAATCTCGCTGGCGATCATGGTCGATACCCCATCGATTCGGTGCAGCGCCGGCTCAATTTGCGAGCACGGCCTGCGGCGTGTTCCTGAAGCTGATGGCCATGCGATTATAGCTGTTCATCAGACTGATTGCGATCGTGAGGTCGACGAGTTGCTTCTCGTCAAAAACGGCGCGCGCGGCCGTGTAGGCACTGTCCGGCACGCCGGTATCGGCGACGCGCGTCACGCTCTCGGCCCAGGCAAGCGCGGCACGTTCGGCCTCGCTGAAGAGGCCGCCCCCTTCCTCCCAGGCCTGCAGCAGCGCAAGCTTCTCGACCTTCACGCCCCTTTTGAGGAGGTCGCGGGTGTGCATGTCGAGACAGTAAGCGCAGTTGTTGATCTGCGAGACCCGCAGATAGACCAGGTCCACCAGTTCGGCAGGCAGGCCGCTCTGCAGGACATAGCCATAGACGCCGCCGAGCGCCTTGGCGCCGTTGGGAGCGATCTGGTTGTAATCGAGCCTCTGGCTCATCCTACTGGTCCTTTCGGTTTTATTGGACGGGGGTGGTGAGCGCCTTGTCGTCGGAGTCGACGACGAAGACCGCGAGCAACCTCGCCGGCTGAGTCTTGCTCGCGTTGCGGCTGACTTGATGGCGCGCGTTCGGCGGCTCGGACCAGCTCTCGCCAGCCTTGTAGATGCGGGTCTCGCCGTCGTTCACCTTCGACTCGATCGCGCCCGAGAGCACATAGGCGTAGATAAAGGCCGACTTCGCATGGGTGTGCGGCGGGGATGCCGCGCCTGGAGCATAATCTACTTCGACCACGACGAGCGACTTGCCGGGGATGTTCGGAATCGCCTGATCGAATTTGGGCGTGACCGCTTCGGTCTGGCCGTCATGCGCCAACGCCGGCCCCGTAACCACGAAGGCGAGGGCGGTGGAGGCAGCAGCGACGATGGTGCGGATCTTCACGGGCTTTCTCCTTCTGCCAGCCCGAAGATGGGCAATGCTGAGCTAGAGAAAAGTACCAAGAATACGCATAAATCATGTACCATGGTGCCATGAACCGAACGCTGAACCTGACGCTCGACCGCACGGCAAAAATATCCCTGGCGGAGCAGATCCGAAAGGGGGTGGCATCGGCCATTGAAGGTGGCGTGCTGGAGCCCGGCGCCCGCTTGCCCTCCTGGCAGGATCTCGCCGCCCAACTCGGTGTCGCGCGCGGTACCGTGCGGACCGCATATGAGAAGCTGGCCGCGGCCCAGTTGATCGAGGCCTCGCGGGCGGCGGGTACGCGTGTCGCCCAGCGTCCTCGCGCCGTCGTGAGGAGCGAGCCGCCGCCTGACTCGGGCTCCTTCATGGAGATGTATCGGGAGATGACGCAGGGACCTGCGTTCTTCCAGATGGGCGTGCCGGCAACCGAGACCTTTCCGACAACCCTGTTCGCGCGCCTTCGCGCGCAGGCGGTTCGTGCCGAGGCGAGTGCCCCTCCCCTTTATCCCGATCCGCGCGGCGAGCTCGAGCTGAGGCGGGAAATCGCGGGCCATCTTGCCGTCACGCGCGGCATCACTTGCTCGCCATCGCAGATTCTCGTCACCGGCGGGTTCAGCGCAGGGCTCGGCCTGACGCTCGGCGTTCTTGGCCTGGCCGGGCATAGCGCTTGGATCGAGAATCCGGGCTTCCCGTTCGCCAGGAAGGGACTTGAGCTTGCCTGCTTGTCCCTCGCGCCGGTTCCAGTCGATGGCGACGGTATCGATGTGGATTATGGCCTGCGCCACCATCCCGACGCGAAGCTCGTCGTCGTGACCCCCGGCCAGCAGGCGCCGCTTGGCCCCACTCTGTCGCTGGAGCGGCGGCTTCGCCTGCTCGCCTGGGCCGCCGCCAACCAGGTCTGGGTGATCGAAGACGATTATCTGAGCGAGCTGCAACTGATGGGCAGAGCGGCGCCAGCGCTCGCCTCGCTCGACCGGGACGGGCGCGTCATTCACATCGGCTCGTTCAGCAAGACGATCAGTCCGACTATCCGGCTTGGCTTTCTGGTTGCGCCGGTCGAGCTGATCTCGCGGTTCGCGGAAGTGGCGGCCTGTCTCGCCCCGCCACCTGGCCCCGCGGTGCAACGCGCAACCGCCGAGTTCATGCACGAGGGCCACTATATGCGCCATCTCCGGCGCACCAAGCGCGCTTATGCCGTCAAACGGCAGGCGCTGCTTGAGTGCCTTCAAGCAACCGTCGGCGCCGATCGCGTCGCCGCACCCGGGCTGGCCGTGTTGCTGAAATTGCCGAGAGGAACGTCGGACCTGGCCGTCGCCCGCGAAGTCCTGGCGTTCGGCATGTCGCCGTCGCCGCTTTCGGCCTGGTATGTGTCGCCCGATAACGCCGAATCGGGGCTTCTGCTTGGTGTCGCGACCATGCCGACGAGGAATCTTGCCCGATCCTGCGATCGGCTCTTCGACATAATTCGACGGTTCAGCTGATCGGCTTGAAGGCTGAGCGGTCGGCCATGCCTGGACCGAGCCGGGTATCCGCGATCCGTTGATCAACGCGACCGATCGTTGTGCGGGCAAGGGATCACGATACCGCCCTCAGGTACCAAGCCTTTTTCCTACTCGCGAAACCTCGCTGCTTCGCCCGAAGCAGCGAGGCTCGCCGGCAGGTTATTTGACGGAGGACGCGGCGGTTTCGATCAGCTTCGCCACCGCCTGCGGCTGGGACACATAGACCGCGTGGCTGCCCGCCTGGTCGACGGTCTTCGCGCCGGCCCGCTTGGCCATGAAGCGCTGGGCATCGACCGGGATCATGTGATCGTCGGTCGCGACCATGTACCAGCTTGGCTTCGACTTCCACGCTGGGGTCGTCACGGCGCCGTTCAGCGCGTCGAGGCCCCATGGCACCTGCGAGTCCGCCATGAACGCCGCCAGATCGGGGCGGACATCGGCGGCGAAGGCGGCAGCGAATTTGGCGCGATCGAGGAACAGGAAGCCGTTCTGCGGCGGCAGGATCGGCGGCACCGGTGCGCCGGGCGCCGGATTGGCGATCAGCTTGCCGACGGATTCGCCGGCATCGGGCGCGAAGGCGGTGATGTAGACCAGCCCGGCGACCCTGGGATCATTGCCGGCCTCGGTGATCACCACGCCGCCATAGCTGTGGCCGACGAGGATGACGGGCCTGGTCTGGCTGTCGATGACCGCCCTGGTGGCCGCGACGTCCGCGGCGAGCGACGTGGTGGGATTCTGCACGATCGTCACGTCATAGCCGTCGGCCTTGAGCGCCTTGTAGGTGCCCTCCCAGCCCGAGCCGTCGACGAAGCCGCCATGGACGAGCACGATCGCCCTGTCCTGGCCCTTGGCTGCGGCCGATGTTGTCGTGGATCCGATTGCTGCGACTGACATAACCACTCCTGTCATTGCCTTGAGAAATATGTTCACGGTGATCCTCCCTTGATGTGCGGCCCGGGCACCGCAAAGGCGGAACGCCGGCCCGAAAGGCGCTGCGATTAGAATATGGGAAGCTGCCCGCGGACAGTCGCCGGATCGGGTGAGAATAGGCCCGCCATTCGGGGGACCGGAATCCGCCCGGTCGAGTCAGCGCGCGCGGCGGAGCAGGATCATCCGGCGCCCGAACAGCCGCGCATCGAGCGACCAGGCGCCCGCGCCGAGCAGGATCAGCGCGGCGCTGGCCAGGGCGCCAATCGCGAGAACGGCGCCGGTCGTACCGCCCAGCGCTGCCGCGAGCCCGAGCGACACGGTCGTGACGAGTGCCGCGACGGTGCGCGTGAACAGGCCGGCGAGCAGCGGGAGCACGATCAAAGCGAGCGGGATGATCGTCCAGCCGGGGCATGGCCGGAGCAGCGTCGACTGCGCCACCGCGAACAACGCCGCGTGGAGGCGCAGCATCAGCAATGCTGGTGCGGCAATCCCGCCCGGATAGGCCCATGACCGAAACATGCCACAGCGCTATCGCATGCGCCGTCGCGATCCAGTCCCCCGTTCGGGTGGATTTTGCCTCGCCGGTTCGGGAACTTCACCCTCGGGCGATTGATGCTACAGTGACCCCGCGTTGCGCGAACCAGGGAGGGGACGGGCATCCAGGAGTTTAGGCGGCGATGCGGGGCATCCGGTTCCTGATACTGGGTTTGATCTTGTTGGCGCCGGCCGGGGCCTTCGCGCAGCAGGTCGTCCGCGCCATGCCCTTCTACCAGCATAGCGCGTTCACCCGCGAAGCCGGCGCGCCGACCGCCGTCTGGACGATGGCGCAGACGCCCGACGGCTATCTGTGGATCGGCGCGATCGACGGCCTGTTCCGTTTCGACGGCGTCAGCTTCGAGCACATCCGACTGCCGAGGAACCTTCCGCCGCGATCCGACATGGTCGGTGCCCTTGCGGTCGATCCCGCGGGCAATCTCTGGATCGGCCATGATTGGGGCGGGATCACCCTGATGCAGCGTGACGGCCGGTTCCGCGATATGAATGCCGGCAGGCCCTACGCTTCCGTGGCACAGATCGCCGTCGACCGCGCCGGAACGGTCTGGGCCGCGGCGGACGGTGCGCGCGGCATGAGCCTTGGCCGTTTCGTCGACCGCAAATGGGCATTGATGAATGCCCGGATCGGCCTGCCGGCGGGCAATTTCGGCGGGATATTGGTCGCGCACGACGGAACTTTGTGGATCAGCCAGACGGACCGGGTCGTCTTCCTGCCCCCCGGCGCCGGGCGGGTCCGATCCGTGGTCGGAAAGTTCGTGAACGGCGGTGCGCTGGCCGAGACGCCCGATCACCGGATCTGGGTGCAGGACGCGAGCGGGGTGCGCGCCATCGCGGTCGACGCGCGCGGCGGGCCGCCGCATCTCGAGGCGCCGGTCTACCGGCAGTCCGACAAGCCGATCCCCTGGCAAGTGATGCTGACCGATGCGCGCGGCGCGCTGTGGATGCCCGACCCGGGTCGCGGGATCGTCCGCATCGATCCGACATTTGCCGGGCCGGGCGCGGGCGCCACCATCAATATCTTCGATATGCGCGCGGTCACCTCGCCCTCGATCCGATCGGGCCTGCGCGATCGCGAAGGCAATATCTGGTTCGGCAGCGATGCCGGACTCGACCGGTTCCGCCCATCGACCTTTTCGGGCACCAGGGCCGCGGTCGACACTGCCGGCGCGAACAGCCCCCAGCTCGGCTATGGCTCGCTGGTACAGCGATCCTCCGACGGCAGCGTATTCATCGCGGCATTCGGATCGCTGTTCCAGGCGTCCGGCAGCGATGTGCCGCGCCTGCTGCAATACGGCGCCGATCAGCGTGGCCCGCTGTGCGCCAACGATCGGGGCGACGTCTGGCTGGTGAGCCAGGCCGCGCTCCAGGGCATCGGCCCCAACAACCGGGGCGCGCGGATCGCGGCGCCGGTAGACACATCCGTCTGGCTGACCCTCGGATGCGAGATCGCCGGGGACCAGATCTGGGTCGCCGGCGCGCCGGGCCTGCTTCGCTACGGTCATGGGACATGGTCGCGATTTGTCATGGACCCGCAATTCCCGACCGCTTCGCCCCAGTCGATGCTGTCCGACGCACAGGGCCGGCTCCTCGGCTATCTGGGCAACAAGGCGCTCTACCGGTTCGAGGGCGATCACTTCGTCAAGATCTGGGATCAGGCCGACATGCCGATCCGGTTCATCAACGTGCTGGTGCGGCATGGCAGCGAGATATTGATCGGCGGCGCGATGGGGATGGCGCGCTATGACGGAAAGCGCTTCGCGGTGCTGCCGCGCGACACCTATCCCGCGTTCGACGAGGTCGGCGGCATCGCGGTCGATCCGAAGGGACTGACCTGGCTGCTCACGCGCCGCGGACTGGTGCGCCTGAAGACTGCGGCGCTCGAACAGGCATTCGATCACCCGGGCCGACCGATCGAGATGCGCATTTTCGGGTCAGATGACGGGCTCGACGACAGCAGCACCGCGTTCGGTTCGAACAATCTCGCGCTGGCCGCTGACGGGAGATTGTGGCTGGGCACGACCAACGGCTTCTACTGGTTCGATCCATCGCATCTGTATCGCAACATGCTGGCGCCGCCGGTCGTGATCCGGTCGCTCACCGCGCGCGGCGTCGCCTATCCCGTCCGTGCCGGACTGGCGCTGCGCAAGGGCACGACCGAGCTTCAGATCGATTATACCGCGCTCGGTTTTTCCAATCCCGGGCGCATAGGCTTTCGCTACCGGCTTTCGGGGATCGACGGCCAATGGGTCGATCCCGGTACGCGGCGTCAGGCGATCTATACCAATCTCGGCCCCGGCAACTATCGCTTCCAGGTGATCGCGGCGAATGAGGACGGCGTGTGGAACAGGGCGGGCGCCTCGCTCGCTTTCACGATCCCGCCGACCTTCGTCCAGTCGCGCCTGTTCCTGTTCCTGTGCGTCGCGGCGGCCCTGCTCGCGGCGATGGTGCTGCTCCGGCTCTGGATGCGGCTGATGAGCGCGCGCATCCGCGGCCGCATCGAGGAACGACTGCACGAACGCGAGCGCATCGCGCGCGAGATCCACGATACGTTGCTGCAGAGCGTGCAGGGCCTGATCATGCGTTTCCACAATATCGCCGAGGACATCCCCGCATCCCAGCCCGCGCATCGCGAGATGCTCGACGCGCTCGACAGCGCCGATGCGGTAGTGATCGAGGGGCGCGACCGGGTGCACGAGCTGCGCCGCTGGAGCGACACGCACAGCCTGTCCGACGTCGTTGCGCGCACCGCGGAACGATTGCTGCCGTCCGACGAGGTCGAAACGCGCCTGGTGGTCGAGGGCCAGCCGCGCGCGCTGCACCCGGTGATCGCCGACGAATTGCTGCGCATCACCGACGAGGCGCTGTTCAACGTCGCCCGGCACGCGCATGCGCGCGAGGTCGAGATCGCGATCGTCTATGGCGCGCGGGCGCTCGCGCTGCGCATCACCGATAACGGCGTCGGCATCGCGCCCGAGATTGCCGCGCGGGGCGAGCGCGCGGGGCATTTCGGCTTGCTCGGCATGCGCGAGCGCGCCGCGAAGATCGGCGCGCAGATCGCGATCGCCAGCGCGCATGGTGGCGGCACCGAAATCGACATCATGGTTCCGGCCGAGATCGCCTATGCCGATCAGGCGCGCGGGCCCTGGCGGCGCTGGTGGCGCAGGCTGGTCGGGACGGAGGCCCGGGATGGATGACGCAGCGCCTGCCGCCGAACCCATCCGGGTGATGGTGGTCGACGATCATCCGATGCTGCGCGACGGCGTGATCGGCGCGATCCGGCGCCAGCCGGACATGGTCGTCGCGGGGGAAGCCGCCGACGGCGCCGGCGCGATCGCGGGCGTGGCTGCGGCGCGGCCCGACGTGGTGCTGATGGACCTGCAGATGCCCGGCATCGACGGCGTCGAGGCGATCGCGGCGATCCGCAAGACGCATCCCGAAATACGCTTCCTGGTGCTCACCACCTATGCCGGCGACGCCAAGGCGCTGCGCGCGCTCAAGGCGGGGGCGGCGGGCTATCTGCTCAAGAGCGCGATGCGGACCGACCTGATCGACGCGATCCGCGCGGTGCATCGCGGCGGGCGCCATCTGCCCGCCGAGATCGCGACGCAGATCGCGGTGCACGCGATCGGCGAAGCGCTCACCGATCGCGAGATCGCGATCCTTTCCCTGGTCGCCGCGGGCAACCCCAACAAGCAGATCGCGTGGAAGCTCTCAATCTCCGAGGATACGGTGAAGACGCATCTCAAGCGCATCTTCACCAAGCTCGACGTGTCGGACCGCACGCACGCGGTGACGGTCGCGGCCAGGCGCGGGATCATCGAGCTGTAGCGCCGGCGGATTTCCACCCGATCGAGGCGCCGGGCCGTGCCTGGACCAAACCGGGTCTTCGCGGCCGGCCGATCCGGGCTATGGACCGTTATGCAGAAAAGGGGTGCAGGGGCTTGGAACGTCCGATCGCGATCATCTGGTTCGAGCGCTGCTATCTCGGCGCGTTCGCAATCAAGACCCTGTTCCTCATTCTGAATTGGGATCGGGTGAATAGCGCAGTGGCGCAGATCGGCACGACGATCGCGCTGCTGCTCTGGTTCGGCGTCGTGCATCGCCATTCGACCGTCTCGAGATGGCTTGTCGTTGCGTTTTCGATTTGGGGAGTGATCTCGTTCGCCCTCGCCGCGGCATGGGGGGGCTACGGCATCCTGCCCAACTGCCTGTTGCTCGTTGCGACGATCTTGAATGCCATCGCTGCTTTCCAGTTGATCGATTCACGCGCCGAAGGGTGGTTTGCCAAGGCCGCTTCCTGAGCCGTCAAAGTGGGGTTCAGCCCGTCGTCCACACCGATCGCCTCTCGCAAGGCTCATCGCCGCTGCCCCACCCAGGAAATTTGGGGACACTATACCAATTTGGCCGCCGGCCATGGCACGTCTCGCCCCGCGCAGAAGCAGGAATTGGTATAGTGTCCCCGAGTTTACCTGATGCCGAATTCTTATGCGACGCTCAACTCGTGGCGGTCGTCGAGGTTTGCGAATGGCTGGTCTATGGCACTGTCGTAAAATAGCATCGCGAAAGCCAGTCTTGGTTCTGGAGAGCGAAGCGGTACGACGCGGTGCTCGATCGAGCCAGGGAAGCAGATGAATGCGCCCGCGCGGGGGTGGATTTGCGCAATCGGACACCCCGGGTGGCGAAACTCCAGTTCGCCCCCGGAGCCCACAGGCACTGCGGCATAGAACACGCCGGTCACTGGGTTCGCGTCGGTATGCCATTCGGCCTCCGCGCCAACGCCCTCCAATATATTCAGGGTAATCGCTGAACTGATCCGATTGGCTGGATAAACTGCGCGGCCGAAACGATCAGCGACGAAGGCCCGGATCGGGCCAAGATAGAGACGCCAGAGCCAATCGAACCGCGCACGGACGTCTGTGCCTGCGAGGACCGAGAATTTCTCGTCGCTATCGGCGCCGGATCGGACAATCACGCACTCGGGCGCGTGAGTCGCGGCCTGAACCTGCGCTGCCCAATCGTGCGGCAGCGCATTCTGGTTGTCGAGATCCAATACAAAATGGGGCGGCCAATTCATGGGAGGGTCTTGCGGCCAACCTTGTCCGCGCGCAACCCGAACATGAGCGGCTCATTGACAAGCGCGCGTCGATAGAATGTCCCATGAGCAAGAAGCGGCCCGTAGGATGCGTTGCAGTCACATCCGTTTGACGAAGACCATAAGAGTGAGGGCCCTGGGTTCGTGGCCAGTTGTAGTCCATCGTCGCTGCCCCACCCAGTGATCGAGCGTGACCGGTCACTCCCTCCCCTGAAGAGGAGGGGCTGTAGGGGCTCACCGAGCCAGCAGGCGGAAGCTCCAGGGCGGCAGGAGCATGGTCGAGTCCGTCGCCAGCGTGACCGCCTCGCCGTTCGCGAAATCGCGGTAACTCCCCACGAACGGCCCGTCGACGAAGCCGATCTTCTGCGCCGTCCCCGTCATGTTGAAGAGCGCCAGCACCTTGTCCCCGCCCTTTTCGCGCACGAAGGAGAAGACCGCCTCGGGCTTCGTATTCACCACCCGCACCATCGCCCCGCCCCAGGGGGCGTTGTCGAGCGCCGCGTGGCTCTTGCGGAAGGCGATCAGCCTTTTGAACAGATCGCCGTTGGGCGATTGCTTCCACACGATCGGATCGCGTTCGAAGAATTCCAGGCGTTTCGTGTTGCCGGCCTCCTGCCCGTTATAGATCAGCGGGATGCCATCGCTGACGAAGGACAAAGCGATCGCATTGGGCAAAGCGGGGCCGAAGCGCTCGACGTCCGTCCCTTCCCAGCTGTTCTTGTCATGGTTGGAGGTGAACAGCATGCGCATCGCCGCGCGGGGCCAGGCGCCGTCGGCCCAGCTGTAATAGTTGAACAGCGCGCCGGTATCGGCCTTGCCCATGGCGATGTCGTGCATCGCATTCTCCCAGCTCCACGCATAGCTCGCGTCGAAGGCGCGGGCGTGGAGATCGGGCCATTCCCATTCGGCGAGCATGAAGACCGGCTTGATCGCATCGAGCTCGGCCCGGGCATTGTTCCAGAAATCGACCGGGACCATGCCCGCCACGTCGCAGCGGAAGCCGTCGAAACCGACATCGCGGACCCAATGCTTCATCGCCGCGGTCATATACTGGCGCAGCGCGGGCTTCGCGTAATCGAGATCGATGATGTCCGACCAGTCATACCAGGGCGTCGGGCGGAAGCTGCCTTTCCAGTCGCGCTCATACCAGTCGGGATGCTGCGTCACGAGCGCATTGTCCCAGGCGGTGTGGTTCGCGACCCAATCGAGGATGACGTGCAGGCCGAGCCGGTGCGCGGTGGCGATGAAGGATTTGAGATCGGCGAGCGCGCCGAATTCGGGGTTCACGCCGTAATAATCGCGCACCGCATAGGGGCTGCCGAGGCTGCCCTTGCGGTTCTTCGCACCGATCGGCTGGACCGGCATCATCCAGATGATATCGACGCCGAGCGCCTTGAGCCGGGGCAGTTGCGCCTCGGCTGCCTTGAAGGTCCCTTCCTTCGTGAACTGGCGGGTGTTGAGCTGGTAGAGGATCGCCTTGCGGCTCCAGGCCGGGTGCTGGATCGTCACATAGGCCTGGGGCGTATAGCGCGCCGGGATCTTCTGCGCGGTGGCGGGCTGCGCGATGATGAGGGCCAGCAAGGCCAGGATCCAGTGCCGCATCGTCAGCCCCTCAGTTCGGCCAGCACGGCCCGGTGATCGCGGAAATTGAGCGCGCAGCGGCGGGTGAAATCGTCGATCGCGACCATATCGGCGCCGGGCGCGGACGGCGGGCGCAGGCGCGCATCGTCGGGGAAATTGCCATAGCCGGCGAGCAGGCAATGCCAGGAGGTCGCGGCATAATAGCCGGCGATGCCCTGCTCCGCGATCTCGCGTTCGAGATCGCCGGCGGTGAACCAGCAGGTCATGATGCCTTTGAGCGAATCCGAGAGATGATCGTTCGCGGCATTGTCGCGCCAATAGGGCGTGTCGGTACGGCGGTTCACGCGGTAGTGGCAGACGATGTAATCGCGGATGCCCTCATAGCGGGCGGCGATGCTGCGGTTGAAGGCGGCGCGGTGCTCGGGGGTGAAGCCGCCCGCGGCAAAGGCCTTGACGAAGCCCTCGACGGTCGCCTGGACGATGTGCAACGCGGTCGCTTCGAGCGGCTCGATGAAGCCCTGGGCGAGGCCGACCGCGAGGCTGTTGCCCGACCAGGTCTCGGCGACGCGGCCGACCTTCATCTTGAGGTGGCGTGCCTGCACCTCCTCGCCGACACCGAGATGCGCGCGCAGTTCGGCCTCGGCCTGCTCGGCCGAACAATAATTCGAGGCATAGACATAGCCGTTGCCGGTCCGGCTGGTCAGCGGGATGTCCCAGGCCCAGCCATGCTTCAGCGCGGTCGCGAGAGTGGCGGAATTGGTACCGGCGGGGTCGGCGGGGGTGGGCATCACCACCGCGCTGTCGTTGAACAGGTTCGCGCCGAAACCCATGAACGGCACGCCGAGCGCACCCTGATGGATGACCGACCGGAAGCCGCTGGAATCGACGAACAGCTCCCCGGCGATCTCCTCGCCGCCTTCGGCAACCAGGTGGGTGACATCACCGTCCACCACCGCAACATCGACGATGCGGCGTTCGAGATGCGCGACGCCCAGGCCCGCCGCGTGACGTCTGAGAAAGGCGCCGACGAGATGGGCATCGAAATGATAGCCATAGCTCGGACCGAGCGGGAAGGATTCCGACGCGATCGGCGCCCGGCGTTCGGCGGCGAGGCGGGCGGGGAGGAAGAAGCGATCGGGATGGGCCCACAAATCCTCGCCGTGGCGGCGCATCCGGGCATTGGCGAAGAAGGCGGGCGCGGTATGGGGATCGAGGATGCTGGGGAAGGGATGGAAATAGCCCTCATAACCGGGCCGTTCGGACCAGCCGCGAAAGCCGATCCCGTTCTTGTAGGTTGCGTTGCAGGCCGGCATCCACTCGGCCTCGGCGATCCCGAGCGTCTCGAAGAACGCCTTCAGCTGCGGCGTCGAGCCCTCGCCGACGCCGATGATGCCGATCTCCGGGCTTTCGATGACGGTGACCTGCGCCGTGCCGCGCCAGTGATGCGCGAAGAGGTTCGCCGCCATCCACCCCGCCGTCCCACCGCCGAGGATGACGATGCGGAAAGGGTCGCTCACCCGAGCAGCCAGGCGAGGATATCGTCGAGCCGCGCCGCCCAGGCATTTTCCTCATGCGCGGCGCCGGCATAGGAGCGGCTTTCGAAATCGCGATGCGGGCGCCAGCCCAGCCGGGTCAGGTCGGCGTCGATCGCCTCCTGCCAGGGGCCGTAATGCGCATCGAGCGTCTCGGTGCCGTGATCCATCCACAGCTTGCGGCCGTTGGGCGAGCCGAGATTCTTCGTCAGGTAACGCCGCCACAACGCCGCGACCTCGGGCTTGTAGGGGCCGACATCGGCGGGATCGGCGAGCGGCCAATGCGTCGAGACGCAGGCGGCGCGGCCGAAGATCTTCGGATATTCGGTGAAGGCGTAGCAGGAGATCAGGCCGCCCATGCTCGACCCGATCACCGCGGTGTGCGCGGCATCGGGGCGGGTGCGATAATCGCGGTCGATCACCGGCTTCAGCTCGGTGGCGAGGAATTTCAGATAGGCATCGCCGGTGATCGGCCCCTTGGCGAGCCGATCGAACTGTTCCTGCAATTTCGGCGAGGCCGGGCCGTAGAGCTTCTGCGGGAAATATTGCCGGTAGCGCGCGGCGCCCGGATGATCGACGCCGATAATGATGACCGGGGCGATGGCCTTTTTCGCGATCAGGCGGAGCACCGATTTGTCCGCCGCCCAGACCTTGTTGAAGCCGGAGCGTTCGGGGAAGAACAGATTCTGCCCGTCCTGCATATAGACGACGCCGTAGCGGCGCTTGTCTTTGTCATAGCCGGGCGGGAGCCAGACCACGATATGCGGCGGCGCGATATTGGCCGAGGGGATGGCGGCGATCTCGACGAAACGTCCCTTGTCCTGGGCGAGGGCGGCGCGCGGGCACAGCGCCAGCAGCAAAAACAGGACCCCGGCCAAAGCCGGGGCCCAGGCGGGGGGTATGCGCGAGCCGCTCAACGTTTCGACGCGACGAAGCGGATCGCCTCGCCGCCGCCGGGGGCCAAAGCGAGGGTGAGCTTGTCGCCCTGGCGGACCCGCTGCGTCTCGATCGCGATCGAATGGCGGCCTTCGGTGCGGTAATCGGCGCCCGGGCCATCGCGGTAGATCTGCGCGGTATAGGCCTTGCCGGGATCGAGGAAATCGAGCGTCACCTCGAGCGAGCGGGCATTCTCGTCGGTGACGGCGCCGAGATACCAATCGGCCGAATGCCGGTCCTTGCGCGCGAAGGTGACGTAATCGCCGACCTCGCCGTTGAGCACGCGCGTGTCGGACCAGTCGGTCGGCACGTCCTTGATGAACTGGAAGGGGCCGGGATATTTCGCGTAATTCTCCGGCAGATCGGGCGCCATCTGGATCGGCGAGTAGATCACCACGTACAGGGCGAGTTGCTTGGCGACGGTCGACAGCAGGTCGCTGCCGCCCCGGCCCTTCAGGCTCAGCACGCCCGGCGTGAAATCCATCGGCCCGCCGAGCATGCGGGTGAAGACCAGATTGGCCTCATGCTCGGGCGGATTCTTGGGCACGCCCCAGGCATTATATTCCATGCCGCGCTGCCCCTCGCGCGAGACCCAATTGGGATAGGTCCGCCTGAGGCCGGTGTCCTTGATCGGTTCGTGCGCGTCGATCGCGATATGGCGTTTCGCCGCCTCGATCACGACGCGGAGATGGTGGCGCGCCGAGGCCTGCCCCTCATGCCATTCGAAGCGGACCTTCCCGTCGGTGCCGCGCGCCTGCATGCCGCCGGCATCGGCGACATAGCCGGTCTTGACCGAATCGATCCCGAGGCGCTGATCGAGATCGAAGGCCGCGCCCATCTCGTCCTCGTAATGCGCGGCATTGGCCCCGGTTTCATGGTGGCCGATCAGCACGACATGCTTCGATTTGGCATAGGCCGCGAGCCTGGGCAGGTCGAAATCGGGATAGGGCTGGGTGAAGCTGAAGCCGCTGCCATTGCCGAACCAGTCGCTGTCCCAGCCCGTGTTCCAGCCCTCGACCAGCACGCCGCCAAAGCCGTTCTTCGCGGCGAAATCGATCATCTTCATCGTGTTCGCGGTGGTCGCGCCGTGCTTCGGCCCGGCGTTCCAGCTCTGCTCGTCGAGATGCATGCCCCACCAGATGCCGACATATTTGCGGGGCTTCACCCAGGAGACGTCGCCGAGCGCATTGGGCTCGTTCAAGTTGAGGATCAGGTTGGACATATAGAGCCCGGCGGCGTCCGGACTGATCTGGAGCGTGCGCCACGGCGTCGGGAAAGGCGCGGTGCGGCTGACCTTGGGGCCTTCGGCCGACGGCGTCAGCACTGCCTTGAGCAGGCCGCCTTCGACCTTGGCGATGTTCATCCCGGCATAATCGACCAGAGCCGCCTCGTGAAAGGCGATGTGCAGGCCGCTCGCGGTCTTCAGGGTCAGCGGGGTCTGGGCGATGCCGATCTCGGCGATCGGGGTGCGGTGGTAGAGATATTCCTCGCGATTGGATTCGAACGCCTCGCACCACCAGGCGGTGGCGGGCTCGGCGACCGCGAACTGAGTGAGTTCCTCGGCGATGTTGACGGTCTTGAGATTGGGCTGGTCGGGAAATTCGTAGCGGAAGCCGACCCCGTCGTCATAGACGCGGAACACGACGACCAGCAGGCGGTGAAGCGACGTCACCTCCATCAGCTGGACGCGCATCTCGGTGTAGCGATTGCGGATCGTGGTGCGCTCGCCCCAGGGCTGGTTCCAGCTGGTGTCGCTGGTGGCGCGAGTGACCGTCCGGATCTGCAGGTTGCGGAACAGCTGGGGCGCATCGGTGAACAGGAAGCCGAGACGCGAGGGCGCGATGACCGGCCTGCCCAGGCGGCTGATCGCGTAATTGGCATGGCCTTCGCCATCGAGCGTGACCTGGACCGAGAGGACGTTGCCGGGGGAGGTGACGCTAGCGTTCGGGGTCTGGGCCTGCGCCATGGCCGGCAGCAGGAACAGCAGCGCGCTCAGGAGGTGCACCACGATCTTCATGCGATCTGCTCCGCGATCACGGCCGCGAAGGGGCCGAAGCGCCAGTCGTCGGCGAGCCCGACCTGCTCGATAACGCGCCAGCGATCGGGTTGTTCGGGGCGCCATTCGCGCGGGCGATCGGTGAAGTTGAAGACGCAGAGCAGCCGCTGGCCGGACGAGGCTCGTTCGAACGCCAGCATGGATTCCGAGGCTTCGAGGATGCGGATGTCGCCGATCAGCAGCGCTTCGTTGGCGTTGCGGGTGGCGATCAGGCGGCGCGTCAGCGCGAGGGTGGATTCCGCATCGGCCTCCTGCCGATCGACCGCCAGCGCGGCGTGATCGGGGCCGACCGGGAGCCATGGTTCGGCGACCGAGAAGCCGAGCTGCGGCGCATCCGCGATCCAGGGCATCGGCGTGCGTGCGCCGTCGCGGCTGAGCGTGAGGGGCCAGTTGGCGATCGCCTCCGGATCGCGCAGCCGATCGAACGGGATATCGACCTGGGTGAGGCCGAGCTCCTCGCCCTGATAAAGGAAGATATTGCCGCGCAGGGTGACGAGCAGCAGCATCTTCATCCGCGCGAAATCGTCGCGGTGCTCGGGGCTCGACCAGCGCGACAAAGCGCGGGGCGCATCGTGATTCTCGAACGCCCAGCTCGGCCAGCCCATGCCCGGCCGGTCGGGCCATTGCTCGACTGCCTCGCGCACCAGCGCCGGGGTCAGCGCGGAGGCGTAGAGGAAGTTAAAGCCATAGGCGCTGTTGAGCCGGCGGCCGCCCTGCGTGAACTGCTTCATCTCGGTCTCGGCATCGGCGCCGCCGACCTCGGCCACGGTGAAGCGGCCATCATAGCTGTCGGTCAGGGCGCGAAGCCGCTCGAGGAAGAGCGGGATGTCGGGGTGCGACTGGTTGTTGACGTGAAGCTGGAAATCGAACGGCCGGGTGCGCACGCCGTTGGTCGCGGGCGCGGGCGGATTGTCGCGCAGATCGGGATCGCCCATCGCGAAGTTGATCGCATCGATGCGAAAGCCATCGACACCGCGATCGAGCCAGAAGCGCGCGACATCGAGCAGGGCATCCTGCACATCGGGATTGTGGACGTTGAGCTGCGGCTGGGCGCTCAGGAAATTGTGCATATAATATTGGCCGCGCCGCGCGTCCCAGGTCCAGGCCGGGCCGCCGAACACCGATTGCCAGTTGTTGGGCGGGGAACCGTCGGGCCGGGCGTCGGCCCACACATACCAGTCATGCCGCGCATTGGCGCGATCGGAGCGGCTTTCGGCGAACCAGGGATGCTCGTCCGAGGTGTGCGAATAGACCAGGTCGATGATCACCTTGAGCCCGAGCACATGCGCCCGCGCGATCAGCGCATCGAAATCGCCGAGCGTGCCGAAGATCGGATCGACGTCGCGATAATCGGCGACGTCGTAGCCGTAATCCTTCATCGGCGAGGTGAAGAAGGGCGACAGCCAGATCGCGTCGACGCCGAGCGAGGCGACGTGATCGAGATGCGCGGTGATGCCGGCGAGATCGCCGATGCCGTCGCCATTCGCGTCCGCAAAGCTGCGCGGATAGATCTGGTAGATCGCGGCACCGCGCCACCATTCGCGCTGGCGCCCGGACACCGGCTGGATCGCTGCCTCGCTCACTTGGCGGCCTCCGCGGCGCAGACCGCATAGGAGAGCGGCGCCAGCGTCACGGTCACGCTGCCGGGCGCCGAGGCTTCAGGCGCGCAGCTTCCGGCGAGTGCGGTGAAGCGCGTGGAGCCGGTCTCGATCCGGACCTGCGCCTTCACCGGCGCGGTCGAGCTGTTGAAGGCGAGGAGATATTCGGCGCCGCTTGAGGGATCGAAGCGCGAGACCGCGAACAGGCCGGGCTTGTCGCCCGCCGCGCGGACCACCTGCCGCCCGCGGGTCAGTGCCGGATGGGCGGTGCGCAGGCGCGCAAGCGTCGCGATGGTGGTGAACAGGGGATTCGCCTCGTCGAAACTGGGCGTGGCGGTGGTCTTCGCCGTGCCGATCAGATGATTGTCGTTATAGACCGCGACCTTGCTCGCGAACATGTCCTCGCGCGCATCCTGGTCGCCGCCGTCGCTGACGAAACCCTGTTCGTCGCCCGAATAGATGGTCGGCACGCCGCGCAGGGTGAGCAGCATGGCATGGCCGAGGATCACGCGTTTCAGCACCTCGTCGTCGCTTGCCTTGGGAAAGCCCATCTTCACGAACATCGCGAAGCGGCCGGCATCGTGGTTGCCGAGAAAGGTCGGCAGGGTCTGCGCCGTTGCGGCGCCGCCTTCGTACAGCACGTCGCCGGAGAAGAGCCGCGCCAGCTCGGCGGTGCCCTTGTCGTTGCCGACGGTGTCGATCACCGCGCGGGCAAAGGCGAAGTCGAGTATCGCGGGCAGCTTGTCGACGCGCGTGTGCGAGGCGAGCAGGCCGGGATCGACCTGGTCGGTGAAGACCTCGCCGAAGATATGGAAGTTCGGAATGCCCTTCGCTTTGGCCCGTGCCTGCATGGCGGGCACGAAGGCCTGCCAGAATTCGGGGTTCACATGCTTGGCGGTGTCGATGCGGAAGCCGTCGACGCCATAGCGGTCGATCCAGTCGCCGAAGATCTCGATAAAGCCCTGCACGACGCGCGGATTCTCGGTCGCGAGATCGTCGAGCCCGGCGAAATCGCCGAGCGTCGCGCTCTCGCCCTCGAAGGTCGAATTGCCGCGATTGTGATACCAGCGCACATCGTTGAGCCAGTCGGGCGTCTTGGCATGCTCGTCGCCCTTCGGGACATAAGGCGTGTAGGCGAAGCTCTGGTCGGTCAGCTTCGCGAAATTCTCGACGGTCTGCACCTGGTTGCCGGCGAAACCGGGGTTGATCGCCGGGCCGTTCACGCCGCCGCGCCGCTGATAGGGATAATCGGCGACGCTGCGATAGCCGCAGGCCTGCACGCCGCATTCGCGGTACTGGAGCACGTCCGCAGTGTGGTTGGCGATGATGTCCATATAGACTTTCATGCCGCGCGCATGCGCCGCGTCGACCAGTGCCTTGAAATCGGCATTGGTGCCGAGATGCGGATCGACGCTGGTGAAATCGGTGATCCAGTAACCGTGATAGCCGGCCGATTCCTGGCCGGCCGGGCCCTGCACCGGCTTGTTGCGGAAGATCGGCCCGACCCAGATCGCGGTCGCGCCGAGATCCTGGATATAGCCGAGCCGCGCGGTCAGCCCCTTGAGGTCGCCGCCATGATAGAAGCCCTTGGCGGTCGGATCGAACCCGGTGACCAGCCGGTCGCCCTTCAACCCGCCGCGATCGTTCGCCGGATCGCCATTCTCGAACCGGTCGGGCAGCAGGAAATAGATCACCTCGTCCTGCGGCAGACGCTCGCGGAACGCGGGCGCTGCCTGTTGCGCGGCAACAGGCAGCGGGATCGCCGCGGCGGCGAGGAGAAACGGATACGCGATACGCCTGATCATGCTGCAACCATATTCCGGGGGGTGGCCGCGCAGTGTGCGGCGATGAAATCTTCATGAGCGGGCATGCGCCCGGCGACCTGCGCGGCATGACGCCGCGCGAGCATCAGGAATTCGTCGAGCTCGTTCGGCGCGAGGCCATCGGCGAGCGGATCGTGGCCGGCGGGATCGACCCCCTGCCCCAGCAACACCTGCAGCCAGCCGACCTCGGCGAACAGCTCGTCGCCTTCGCGGAAGAGGCGACCATTGGCGCGGAACAGCTCCATGCGGTGGCGCAGGCTGTCGGGGATCGTCATCTCGCGGCAGCCGCGCCAGAAGGGCTCGTCCCGGCCATTGGCGTGATAGTGCAGCACGAGGAAATCGCGCACCGCCAGCCATTCGCGGTCGGTCTGGCGGTTATATTCGGCGATGTCGGCCTCGGCGATGTGCGCGCCCGGCATCAGCTGGAGCAGCCGCGCGACCGCCGACTGGATCAGATGGATGCTGGTCGATTCGAGCGGCTCCATGAACCCCGCCGCCAGCCCGATCGCGACGCAGTTCTTCACCCAGGCGCGGCGACGCTTGCCGGTGACGAAGCGCAGCGGCCGGGGATCGGCGAGCGGCGCGCCGTCGAGATTGGCGAGCAACAGGCTGGCCGCCTTGTCGTCGTCGAGAAAGGCGCTGCAATAAACCAGGCCGTTGCCGGTGCGGTGCTGGAGCGGGATGCGCCATTGCCATCCGGCCTCGCGCGCCGTCGCGCGGGTATAGGGCGTGAGCGGCCCGGCATTGGCCGAGGGCACGGCAAGCGCGCGGTCGCAGGGAAGCAGGTGCGACCAGTCGTCATAGCCGGCCTGGAGCGCCTGCTCGATCAACAATCCGCGAAAGCCCGAGCAATCGAGGAAGAGATCGCCGCGCACCTGCTTGCCGCTGTCGAGCGTCACGCTGTCGATCGCGCCGCTTTCGCCGTGGAGCGACACATCGACCACCTGCCCCTCGGTCCGCACCACGCCCCGCGCCTCGGCATAGCGCCGGAGGAACGCGGCATAGAGCCCGGCGTCGAACTGGAACGCCCAGGCGATGCCGCTCGGCAATTCGGGCCGGCCGAGATCGCGCGCGAAGCGGTTGCCAGCGGCTGCCTGGGCGCTCGGCGCATAGTCCCACAGGCTGCTCGCCCCGCCCTCGGCGCGGTGGCGGAGCCAGTAATGGTGGAAGGGCACCAGCCCCAGGCCGCGCCCGATCGTGCCGAAGGCGTGGATGTAGCGGCTGCCCGCGCCGGACCAGTCGACGAACTCGATGCCGAGCTTGAAGGTCCCCTGCGTCTCGCGGATGAAATCATCCTCGTCGATCCCGAGCCCGGCGTTGAACAACCGGATCTGCGGGATCGTCGCCTCGCCCACCCCGATCGTGCCGATCGCGTCGGATTCGATCAGCCGGATATTGCTGCCCGGCGGCAGGAAGCGGGCGAGCGCCGCCGCTGCCATCCAGCCGGCGGTACCCCCGCCGACGATGACGATCGTCCGATCGGTCATCTGGGACATTAGGTGTCTCCGTCCGTCGCCGCTCCCCCGCCAGCGCTATCGCGAAAGCGGGGGGACGGCCACCGGCATCAGAATTTGAACGTCGCGCCGGCGAGGAAGCGACGGCCGTAAACCTGATAATCGATCACCTGTTCGGGGTGGCCCGGATTGTAGGTCTTGAACGGCTCGTTGTTGAGGTTCTGGCCCTGGATGAAGACCGAAAGCCCCTTCAGGAAGCCGCTGCCGAACTCGTAGCCGATCTGCGCATCGAAGATCGTCTCGGGCGCCGCGCGCCGGCGTGTCGGCACCGCGCCGAAGGCCGAGACGTCGCCGATGAAGGTCGAGCGGTAGCGGACGCTGCCGCGGGCCGAGAAGCCCCATTTCTCGAAATAGGCCGTGCCGTTCGCGACCCATTTCGAATAGCCGGGCAGCGAGTCGGTCGGATCGGTCGGCGTCGGATGGATCTTGCTCTCGGTGTAGGAGACGCCGCCGGTCACGCCGAACCCGTCGAGCGCGCTGGTGAGCGCGCTGAACGGGAGCGTGCCCGCCAGCTCGGCGCCGTAGAGCGTGCCGCCCGTGCCGTTGATCGGATGCGTCAGGAAGCCGTTATAGTTGATCGTCTGGCCAACGCCGACCGGCGGCACCGGATAGCCCGCGAAGTTGAATGGATCGGTCGCGTTGTAGATATAGCTCTTCAGATCCTTGTAGTAGAATTGCGCGGCGACATAGCCCTTCGTCCCGAAATATTTCTCGAAGGTCAGGTCGATCGCATTGGCGCGCCACGGACGCAGCGTGGGCGTGCCGGAACTGCCGTCGACCCGGGCGACCGTGCCGATATTGGTATAGCCATAGCTCAGCGACGCCTTGAGATCGTCGAGCTTGGGCCGGATCGTCTCGCGCGCCGCGGCGAAGCGGACCACGAAATCGCTCGGGAAGCGCAGCGACAGGTTCAGGCTGGGCAGCACATCGGTATATTTGGCGCCCTCGTTGCGCGGAATACCGCCGATATTGGGCGAGCCATTGGGGTTGGCATTGAGATAGACCGCGCTCGCACCGGTCGAGCTCTGATCGGTGTGGACGACCTGGACGCCCAGATTGCCGGTCAGTTGCGCGCTGCCGACATCGGCCTTGAGGTTCGCCTGGAGATAGCCGGTCAGCAGCTTCTCCTTGATGTTGTACGCCTTCACCACGACGTCGCCATAAGGGTTGGCGACGCGGTGATAGATACCGCCGTTGAGCAGGGCGAGCGGATCGTAGCTGACCACCGGGCCGAGGCCGAGATAGCTGAGATCGGTCGTGCCGAGCCGATATTGCGTCGGGATCACGACGCTGGTGGTGCCGTTGGTGTTGGCGACCAGGCCGAGGAACGCCTCGTCCGGTGTCAACGACTTGGCGCGATCGGTATAGTTTCCGCCAAGCTGGATGCTGTGCAGGAAGCCGTTGTCGATCTCCTTTTCGACCTCGGCGCGATATTGCCAGAGCTCGTCCTTGATGATGCGGTTATTGTAATAACCGTCCTGGCCGCCGACGATCTTGTCGCCATTGACCGCGGTCTGGTCGCCGCCCCAGCCCTGCGGGCTGGTCAACTGGATCAGGTTGTAATCGCCGTAATTGAGCGTCGGGTGGAAGACGGTGCTGCCCGAACCGTCGGCCGGGGTGGTGAAGCCGATCGTATCCTTCGGGCCGTTGCCGGCGCCGCGCGACGTGCCGGCATAGCTTTCCAGCGTCAGCTCGTTGCGATCGGTCTTGGAATAGCTGATGTCGCCCATCATCCGCCAGCCGTCATCGGTCTTGTAGGTGCCGTTCCAGCCGAAGGAATAAAGCTTGGCATGGCGCTGGAAGACGTCGTTGCGCACGACGCCCTTCACATTGGTGAAGGTGCCCGAGGTGATCAGGCCATTGCTGGTCGTGCCGATCGAGCCGCCGACGCTGCCGTCATAAGCGAGCGGCAGTTCGATGCCGCGCTTGATCTGGTCGTCCTTGAAATTCGAATAAAAGGCATCGAAGGTCGAGGTGAATTCGGGCGAGGGCTTCCATTCGAGCGTGCCGTTGAGGCCGAGGCGCTTCAGCGTGGTCGAGGTGTTGTAGGATTTCGAGCCGCCGATCACATTGTTCGAGCCGACGCCGGCATAGCCCCAGGCGTTGAACTCCTCGATCTGATAGGGCTCGTCGGTATAGCTGCCCGACAGCGCGACGCCGATCGTGTCGTTGGCGAACTGGCCGACATAGGTGCCGTTGATGCGGTAGCCCAATTCCTTCGAGCCGGCATTGAGCTTGCCGAGATCGGTATAGCTGCCGCGCGCGCCGATCGAGATGACCTGCTTGCCATATTCGATCGGGCGGATGGTGCGCAGATCGACCGTGCCCGACAGGCCCTGGCCGACAATCGACGCCATCGGCGTCTTGTAGACCAGCACCTGGTTGATCACCTCGGCCGGATATTGATCATATTCGACCGCGCGGTTGTCGCCGGTCGTGGTCTGCTCGCGGCCGTTGAGCAACGTGGTCGAGAAATCCGGGGCGAAGCCGCGGATCGAGATCACGTTGGAGCGGCCCGACAGGCGCTGCGAGGTGAGGCCCGGCAGGCGCGCGATCGATTCGGCGATCGAGGCGTCGGGCAGCTTGCCGATATCCTCGGCCGAGATCGATTCGACGACCTGATCGAGGCTCTTTTTCTGGGCGACGGCGGTTTCGAGCGACTGGCGGAAGCCGGTGACGACGATGTCCTTGCCCTCGGTCGTGTCCTCGCTGGTGGCCGTATCGGCAGCGTTGGCAACCTGTGCGTGCGCGGCGCCGGTGCCGAGCAACAGCATCGCCGCGCCGAGCGCGCCGGCGCTGACGCCGATCGACAGACGGGCGCGGAACAGTTTCCCCGAAGGGCGCTTCGAAATGATCATGATATCTCCCCTGCGACCCACGGCGTCTTCTGCGCGTTGGGCCATTTGTCCGCACCCTAATTGGAAGTGCCGCGCCCCAAAGCCAAGCAAAGGGCATACGTATTCACAGCAATAGGCCCGCCAAGCTGCTATGAGGGTGGCCATGGCAAGCCGGAACACCGGCCGGAAATCTTGGGGAGGATCACGTCAGCTATGTCGATTCAGGACAAGCCGACCTCGTTCGATATCGCCGCGCTCGCGGGCGTTTCGCAGCCGACCGTCAGCCGGGCGCTGCGCGGCGACCGCACCGTCAGCGAGGCCACGCGCAAGCGGATCCAGGCGATCGCGCGGCAGCTCAACTACACCGTCGACAAGAATGCCTCCAACCTGCGCAGCGGCCAATCGCATACGCTGGCGCTCCTGTTCTTCGAGGATCCGACGCCCGACGATTCGCTGATCAACCCCTTCTTCCTGTCGATGCTGGGATCGATCACGCGGACCTGCGCGCTGCGCGGCTATGACCTGCTCACCTCGTTCCAGCAGCTCTCCAACGACTGGCATGTCGATTATGAGGACAGCCGCAAGGCCGACGGGATCATCCTGCTCGGATACGGCGATTACGAGGATTACCGCGCCCGGCTCGACCAGCTCGTCGCGCAGGGCACGCATTTCGTGCGCTGGGGATCGGTGCAGCCCGACCAGCCCGGCGCGACCATCGGCTGCGACAATTTCCGCGGCGGATACGACGCGGGCAGCCACCTGATCGCGCTCCGCCGCCGGCGTATCGCGTTCCTGGGCCAGGCATCGAGCCATTATCCCGAATTCGAGGACCGTTATCGCGGGCTGGTCGAGGCGATGCGCACCGCCGGGATCGACGCCGATCCGCGGCTGCAGGTCGATGCGATCACCACCGAGGCATCGGGCTACGAGGCGGCGCAGGCGCTGATCGCGCGCGGCGTGCGTTTCGATGCGATCTTCGCGGCGAGCGACCTGATCGCGATGGGCGCGATGCGCGCGCTGGAGGGGCACGGGCTCGACGTGCCCGCCGATATCTCGGTGGTCGGCTTCGACGACCTGCCCGCGGCGAGCCTGGCGCATCCGCCGCTGACCACGATCGCGCAGGATTATCGCCGCGCGGGCGAGTTCCTGGTCGACACCCTGCTCGCGCGCATCCGCGGCGAGCCGACCGATATCGCGATCCTGCCGCCACGCCTCGTGGTGCGGGCCTCGACCGCGCCGCTGCCGGTGCGGGCGCGCGTGGCGAAGAAGGGCTGAGCATGACGCAGCGGCCGCGCCAGTCCCTTGCCGGGCTGTGGAACATCTCGTTCGGATTCTTCGGGATCCAGATCGGCTTCGCGCTGCAGAATGCGAATGCCAGCCGTATCTTCCAGTCGCTCGGCACGCCGCTCGACGCGCTCGGGCTGATGTGGATCGCGGCGCCACTCACCGGCCTGCTCGTCCAGCCGATCATCGGCTATTACAGCGACCGCACCTGGAGCCGCTTCGGCCGGCGGCGGCCCTATTTCCTGGTAGGGGCGATCCTGTCGACCTTCGCCCTGTTCTTCATGCCGAACGCG
>NZ_JAQGLC010000249.1 GCF_028293085.1 Sphingomonas bacterium | reverse complement strand
TCGGCCGCAATGCTTGCCCGTCTCGCCCCGATCCGCAACTGGATCTTCGATCTCGACAATACGCTGTATCCGGCGAGTGCGCGGCTGTTCGACCAGATCGACCGCAAGATGACGGCCTATATCGCCGAGCGTTTCGGCTGCGACCTGATCGAGGCGCGCCGCATCCAGAAGGGCTATTTCCATGGTCATGGCACCACCCTCGCCGGGCTGATGGCCGAGCATGAGGTCGACCCGCACCAGTTCCTCGCTTTCGTCCACGATATCGAGATGGACGTGATCGAGGAGAATCTCCCGCTCGCCGCCGCGATCGCGAAGCTGCCGGGGCGCAAGATCGTCTTCACCAACGCCGATTCGCCCTATGCCGACCGCGTGCTCGACCGGCTCGGCCTGAGCGCGAGCTTCGAGGCGGTGCACGACATCCATGCGATGGACCTGAAGCCCAAGCCGCAGGAATCGGCCTATGCGGGTCTCTGCGCCGCGTTCGGCATCGACCCGCGGGAAAGCCTGTTCGTCGAGGATATGGCGCGCAACCTGAAGCCGGCCAAGGCGATCGGGATGACGACGGTATGGATCGACAACGGATCCGAGCAGGCGGGCGACATGGATCGCGGCTATATCGACTTCACGACGCACGATATCCGGCACTGGCTGGAAGAGATTTTGGAGGGGCAATGAGCGACTTGCAGGGCATCATCGAAGCGGCATGGGACGCGCGCGACGGGATCAATACCGGTACGACCGGCGGGGTGCGTGACGCGGTCGAGACGGCTCTTGGACAGCTCGATTCGGGTGCGGCCCGCGTCGCCGAGCCCGACGGCAATGGCGGCTGGCTGGTCAACCAGTGGCTCAAGAAAGCCGTACTCCTCTCCTTCCGCCTGAACGATAACGTGCTGGTCGATAGCGGCTCGGCCGGCGCCCCGGCGTTCGACAAGGTCCCTTCGAAATTCGCCGGCTGGGGCGAGGCCGAGTTCCGCGCCGCCGGCATTCGCGTCGTCCCCGGCGCGGTCGCGCGCCGCGGCGCCTTCATCGCCAGGGGCGCGATCCTGATGCCGAGCTTCGTAAATATCGGCGCCTATGTCGGCGAGGGCACCATGGTCGACGCCTGGGCCACCGTCGGCAGCTGCGCGCAGATCGGGAAGAACGTCCATCTCTCGGGCGGCGCCGGCATCGGCGGCGTGCTCGAACCGCTCCAGGCCGATCCCGTCATCATCGGCGACGGCGCGTTCATCGGCGCCCGCGCCGAGGTCGCCGAGGGCGTGCGCGTCGGCGAGGGCGCGGTGCTCTCGATGGGCGTCTATCTCGGCGCCTCGACCAAGATCATCGACCGCGCCACCGGCGAGGTCTTCCGCGGCGCGGTGCCGCCTTACGCGGTGGTCGTCCCCGGCAGCATCGGTGGCGGAGACGGCAAGCCCTCGCTGTACTGCGCCGTCATCGTCAAGCGAGTCGACGCGCAGACCCGTTCCAAGACCAGCATCAACGAATTGCTGCGCGATTGATCCGGAAACTCGTCTTTCTGTTCCTGTTGCTGGCGGCCGCTCCGGCGCCACCGGCGCCTGACGCTCAGCCATTGCCGATCGATCCGGCGCAGCTGGTCCGTACCCTGCCGCACGATCCGGGGGCCTTTACCGAAGGGCTCTTCTACCAGGACGGCTATCTCTACGAGAGCACCGGGCAGGTCGGGCGGTCGAGCATCCGCAAGGTCGATCTCGAAACCGGCAAGGTGATCAAGAGCGTCACGGTGCCGCCGCCCTATTTCGGCGAGGGCATCGCGCCGGTCGGCAAGCAGATCGTCAGCCTCACCTGGCAACATCATCTCGGCTTCCGCTGGAGCCTCGACGGCTTCCGCAAGCAGGGCAATTTCACCTATCGCGGCGAAGGCTGGGCGCTGACCGGCGACGGCCAATCGGTGATCATGTCGGACGGCACGGCCCAGCTGCGCTTCCTCGATCCGGTCACGATGAAGGAGCGCCGCCGCATCACCGTGACGGCGAACGGCCGCTCGATCGATCAACTCAACGAGCTGGAATATGTCGATGGGGAGATCCTCGCCAATATCTGGCGCACCAAATATATCGCGCGGATCGATCCGGCGGACGGGCATGTCCTGGGCTGGATCGACCTGGCGGCGCTGATCGACACCGTGGCCGCGACCGATCCCGACGCGGTGCCCAACGGCATCGCCTGGGACGCGAAGGGCCGGCATCTGTACGTCACGGGCAAGGAATGGCCGATGCTGTTCGAGATCAAACCGCCCAAGGGGTGATGCTCCCTTCTCCCCGTCCCGCTTGCGGGAGGGGAATAAGAAGGCAGTCTCGACAACGTCACAAGCCGCTCCTATCCCGCGCCCAACATCTGAGGGAATCCACGCCACATGACCACCGCCAGCAAGGTCCTAGACCGCGTCCTCGTGCTCGAGATGGTCCGCGTCACCGAAGCGGCGGCGATCGCCGCCTCGAAGCTGGTCGGGCGCGGCGACGAGAAGGCGGCCGATGCCGCCGCGGTCGAGGCGATGCGCGAGGCGCTGAACGAGCTGTACATGGACGGCACCGTGGTGATCGGCGAGGGCGAGCGCGACGAGGCGCCGATGCTCTATATCGGCGAGAAGGTCGGCTCCGCGATCGGCAAGGGCCCGAAGATCGATATCGCGCTCGATCCGCTCGAAGGCACCACGATCTGCGCCACCGCCGGCCCCAATTCGCTCGCCGTGCTGGCGATCGCCGAACAGGGCGGCCTGCTCAACGCGCCCGACGTCTATATGGACAAGATCGCGATCGGCCCGGGCTATCCCGAAGGGCTGATCGATCTCGACAAATCGCCGACCGAGAATGTGACGGCGCTGGCCGCCGCCAAGGGCGTCCAGCCGTCCGACATCATCGCCTGCGTGCTCGATCGCCCGCGGCACGAAAAGCTGATCGCGGAGCTGCGCGGTCTCGGCTGCGGCATCATGCTGATCGGCGACGGCGACGTGGCGGGCGTGATCGCCACGACCAATCCCGATACGACGATCGACATCTATCTCGGCTCGGGCGGCGCCCCCGAGGGCGTGCTCGCGGCGGCGGCGCTGCGCTGCGTCGGCGGCCAGTTCAAGGGCCGGCTGATCTTCCGCAACGATGACGAGCGCGCCCGCGCCCACAAATGGGGCGTGACCGATCTCGACAAGCACTATGACCAGACCGAACTCGCCAAGGGCGACTTCATCTTCGCGGCAACCGGCGTGACCGACGGCTCGCTCCTCGCCGGCGTCAAGCGCAAGGCCGGCGTGATGACCACCGAGAGCGTCGTGATGCGCGCCAGCTCCGGCACGGTACGCTGGGTCAAGGGCGAACACCGGATCGGGTGAGAAAGGCCGCAGCGCTAGCCGTTCGGCAGCACCCACCTCACCGGCAGGAGCACCCATCGCAGCGGCAATTTCGTATCGCGCTCGGCGCGCGGAAAGTGCGCCTTGCGCATCGCGACCGAGCACGCTGCCTTGTCGAGTGCCTCGTTGCCTGCGCTGACGACGGTGTGGCACGCGGCGGGCCCGCCGTCCTTGTCGATCATGATCAAGGCGACGGTACGCCCCTGGGCTCCTGCCCTGATGGCGCTTGCGGGATATGCGTCGTTACCGAACATAATCGCGGGATTGGGCATATCGGATTCCGGTAGCCGGGCCGCAGGATCGACCCCCCAGCCCTTGATCAGATCGTCCTGGCAGGCGCGAATCGCGCGGAGCGCCCCGGTCATGCCGCCGGTTTGCAAGGCGACGAGCGCCGCCTCCCCGACATCAAGGTTGATCGTCACGGCGTCGGTCAGGCTCGCGAGATCGGCCGCTTCCAGCCAGATCATGACACCACGCCGGACATTCCTGATCGGCATGCTGTAAAAGCTCGCGGACAGCTTTTTGCCGGACGGCTGCAGCACAAGATGCGCCATACCGTCCCGCCTCCCGCCTTCCCCCTTGTCGGGCAGGATCAACACCAGCCGGCCTCCGTCGCGTGCCATGCTGGGTTCGAATCCCAGAGAGATCGGCGCCTCGACGGGACCGAAGTCACGCGTCAGGAGGCAACCCTCCTTCTGATAGTCGACGACCCATTTGGAGCTCGGCGTCAGAGGCACGGTCTCGGTCCCGGCGCTAGTCAATGCCGCCGCCATCGCAATCCAGTGGTACACTTCCGTCTCCCGCTCACGGTCAGGTATAGGATCCCGGGCCCGCCAAGTCCCGGGGATGATTTACCAATCGGCACAATGAGTAAACAGGAAACGGTTTCGCCATAGCCGATATCGACAATTCGCGGACTGCCCGCCGCTTCGACGGCTATTCGGCCTCGGCGAACCCCAGCATCTGCGGCACCTCCTCGCCGCTGCGCGCGCCGTCCGGTCCGATCGTGCCGAGCACCGCGGTGCCGCGTAGCGCCCACATCCGCAGCGTCTCGACCTCGCGCACCGGCAGGCCGGTCGCGCGGACCTGGTCGAGGAAGGCTGGCGGATAGCGCCCGACGGGCACCAACTCGTCGCGGCCCGCCACCGGTCCGGTCAGTTGTTCGTAGTTGAGCAGAAGCGGCGGGGCGCCCATCACCGTCGCGGGGTCGCCATCGCCGATCAGGCCCGTGACGATCCGTACCGTCTCCTGCAACAGCGAGCTACCGATCGCCGCCAGCACCGGCTTGCCGCCGCGCAGCGCGATCAGCGGCGCCATGTCGGTCGGCACGCGTGCGCCCGGCGCGATCCTGACGAGCTCATGCCGGTAGAGTCCGGCGGGCACCGGGATCGGCACGCCGTCCACCACCATGCCGCTGTCACCCCATAAAGGCGTGTTGCTGGAGTGGACGAGCGCGGCGACGTTGCCCCATTTGTCGATCACCACGACTGATGCACTGTGATGGCCCGGCACCGGATCGGCAGCACGATCCAGCAGCGCCTCGACCTTGCCCGCCGCCGCTGCGCCGAAGGTCGGCGCCAGCCGGGAGGCGCAACCGGCGCTCATCCCCAATTGCTTGCCGACCAGGGCCTCGACTTCCGGCGACCAGCCGAGGATCGTCGCCAGCCGCAGCGTCAGCGCGGTTTTCCGGAACGCCTGCGCGTCCTGCCAATAAGGTTTCACCGGCTCTTCGTGGTCGAGCAGGTTGATCGCGGTCAGCATCCCGCATCCGGTCGAATTCGGCGCGCCCGGTCCATAGACCGTCGCACCCGCAACACCGACCTGCAGCGGCTCGGTCCAGCGGACCTTGTAGGCCGCCATATCCGCCATCGTCGCGCGCCCACCGGCGGCGTTGACGGCGGCAACGAAATGCCGCGCCCACGCACCCCGATACAGTGCCGAAGCGCCATGCGCCGCCACTGCCTTCAGCGTTGCCGCCAGGTCGCCCTGCACGAAGCGGTCGCCGGTCGCGGGAAGATGCGTCCCGTCCGGCATGGCGAAGCGCCGGCCCTCGGGCGTCCGGGCCAGCTTTTTTGCGGCCATCGGGAAATAGGCGCCGGTCAGCGGCGTCACCGGCACGCCATGTTCGGCATACCAGATCGACGGCGCGACCAGCCGGGCGAAGGGCAGCCGACCGAACCGGCCGTGCATCGCCGCCATGCCCGCCATGAAACCGGGTACCAACGTCTTGCGTCCTGCCGCGCCCGATATGCCGCCGGCCTTGCCGGTTATCTCGCTCAGGTCCGTATCCGGGATCGTCGCGGGGGAGGTTTCGCCGCGCCACCCGTTCCAGCCGGCATCCATCGCGTTGACCTTGCCGGTCTTCGCGTCGAAATAGACCAACTCCGCCACGCCGGCAAACGACACGTTCGCACCGAGCATCGTCGTCACCTGCGCCAGCGCGGTCGCCACCGCCGCGTCCGCCGCGGTTCCGCCCTGGCGGAGCGCCTCGACGCCGGCATGGACCGCGATCGGCGAGGCCGTCGCCGACACCAGGCCCTTGCCGCCGCGCACCGTGCGCAGTTCGGTCGGCCAGACCGCCGCCTCGCGCTGTTCGAGCCGGGTGCGTTCCGCTGCGGACCAGTCCTGTGGCGAGGTCGCCGCTGCCGATTGCGATGTCATCAGCGCGAGCCCCACCGTCAGCGCCATCAGGCGCTTTGCGATAAGCATCGATGATCTCCCTTTTGCGGTTCAGTCGGGCGGAATATCGGGCAAGGCTGCCGCGATGATCTCCCGCAAATAGTTGGTGTGGTCGCGAAAGGCCGTCGCGCCTCGGGGGGTGATGAGCGCCCGGGTGCGCGGTTTCCTGCCGGCGAAATCCTTCTCGATGCGGACATAGCCCGCTGTCTCGAGCGTGGTCAGATGACTGCCGAGATTGCCGTCGGTCGCGCCGACGATCGCCTTCAGCCGGGTGAACTCCAGCGGCTCGACCTCCTGCGCCGCATAGAGCGCGGCCATGATCCGCAGGCGAAGCGACTGGTGGATGAGTTCGTCGGGGCCCGCCATCTCAGATCTTCCGGAGCCAGAGCCCGCCGAGCAGGAGCCCCCCTCCCCCCGCCACGGCAATGGCGAAGGGCAACCACGCCTGCGCGAAGAGGAAACTGGCCATCGCCGCCAGGAAGATGCCGCAGCCGATCCAGATGAAACGGGGAAAGCCATATGCCCCGACGACCACATAGACGAGCGCGGCCACGAGCGCCGGGAAGACCAGATAGGCGGCCATCGCGACCGGCTGGAACACGATATAGACCGAGCCCATAAAGGCCGCGATCGCCAGCGACAGCAGGATCGGCATTCCCGCCGAGCCGCGCCGGTCCGCACCCGTCACCGGACTGCGCCGCCCGAGTATCAGGCCGGCCACCGCGCCGACGACGATCAGCGGCAGCCAGACGAAACCCCAATATTGCGGCTGGGTGAAGCCGCACCCCACATAGCCGACGCACCAGATGGCACCCCACAGGATGAGGTGCGGGCTTGCCACACCATAAGCCCCGGCCGTCCGCGTTCGCCGGCCGATGCTCTCGGCCTCCTGCAGCGAGGCAGCGGCCTCGGCGCGCGATATCGCCATGTCGTCGACTCCTCCTTGAACTCTGAGCCACAGAGTAGAGGAGTTTTTTGCTCTGTCAAGCAGAGTTCTTTGGACGCCTTGGTGAGCTTCATCGGCGTGACGACGTTCGGGCCGAGCACGGATCGGCCTTTCCGCCCGGCCGGGCCTGTGGCAAACCGCCGATGCCCAATCGGAGTTCGTATCGATGAAGACCGCAGCCCTGGCCCCCGCGCTCGCCCTTGTCGCCCTTGGCGGGTGCGAGCAGTCCCCGACGCCCGACAACGCCACCGCCACGCCGGCTCCGGCGGCAACGCCCGCCGCGCAGGATTATTATGCGAAGCGGATCGACGCGCTCGACGCGAAGCAGCGCAGCGCCGTCCTGTTCCGCGCGATCAAGGATGCGGGCGGCGAGTGCGAGTCCGTGACCGGATCCGAGACGCATGCTGCGGTCGAGGGCCTGCCGGCCTGGACCGCGCACTGCGCCGCCGGAACGACGGTGCGCGCGCTGGACTGGGTCGTCGTGCTTCAGCCCGGCGGGGTGATGCGGATCGTGCGACCGGGCGCGCTCTGACGTCGAACGGACAGACTCCGCTTACCGCCGCCGGAACCGCGCCTCATCCTCCGCGCCCGCGATCAACGCCCGGGCGCGTCCGACCGCGGCATTGATATCGTCGCCGCGCTTCATCGATCCTGCGCGCTGGTACAGCGCCAGCGCCCCCGGATAATCGCCGCGCTGCTCCGCGCAGAGACCCAGGTTGAAGATGGTCGAAAGCTGCCCCGGCTGCTCCTGGTCGATCGCTTGCCACGCCGCGCAGGCAGCGCCGACATCGCGCTGCGAGAGTTTCACGGTGTCCTTGAAGCGCGCGCCGACCTCTTTCGAAAACCCGTCGCGATCCTCGCGGAAGCGGATGCGATAGGTATCGCCGTGCGGTGCGATATCGCCGCGCACCTCGCCGGCGATGCCGTCGATCATGCCCGCGATCGTCGCTTCGGCGGCGCGTGGCGGGCTCTCGCCCGGGCACCAGCTCACTGTCTCGCTGCGCGGCTTGGTGGCGGTGTAGACGATCGCGCCGTCCGCCGCGCGCACGATACGCAGCGACGCGGTCAGGCTCGTCGTGCGCTGGGTGCACTGGACCGGCGCATCGGCATATTTGATGCACTTGCCCTCGCTCTTGCCCGGCTCGGGCGCGGCGCGCTCGACGCATTGGCGCCGCGCAAGCTGCACCCGGTGCTCTTCCCAGTCCGACGTCGCCGATCCGCTCAGCACGCCCTGCGCGCCCGCGCCGCTGTCGCCGAGCAAGGTGAAATGCCGACCGCTGCCATTCTCCGCCCCGGAAAGGGCGCCGCCGATCGCATTGGCGAGCTGCTCGCCGTCGCGACCGCGGAAACGATCGATCGCCAGCCGGCGGAGATAGCTCGCCTCGCGATTCTGTGCCGGGAAACGGCCGCTGATGGTGATGGTTTCGGCTAGCGCGCCGGCAGCAACGGCAAGCGCCGCGATCGCGGCGCTGCGTACGGCGATGCGGCACCTGATTGAGCTCGGCATGCGATGTCCCCCCGGAGTCGACTGAGAAACACTATCGCCAACAGGGCAGGCCCGGTCAAACGCCCTATGCGCAACGGCAATCGGGCGGCCGCCATGCTCGGCAACCGCCCGACGCCTTGTTTCGCCACCGCAATCGGCCTGTCGCCAGGCCGTCTCGGTCGGGATCACGGGACATTCATTGGCCGACAAAGGCTCGATCAGAGCCTGGCCCGTTGCGTACCGGGACGTCGCAGGCTGCACGGATTGTTGCCATGCATTGCAACACTCCGATCGCCTCTTCGCTACCGCAATCGACCCGTTTGCGGGCCGTTTCGGTTGGCCCGTTCCGTTTACCCGCCCGCCGATTCGAATGATTCTCCGGGAATATACCTAGCCGTTTCACTTTGGAGCGCTTGCGCCCGACTGGCGGCGTCATCCGTCCCGCGACGCCGCGCCCGCGATTGACTTCCACGCGCCCGGCCGCAGAGATGCCCGGCATCCAGCCACGGAGACTCTCGTGCGTCATCTGAAATCCGCCTGCGCCGTCGCGGCCCTCATCCTGGGCGCCACCGTTCCCGTCATCGCCGCCCCTCCCCAGACGGCGCCCGCCGCGGACGCCGCCGAGCAATCGCCCTATGTGCTCGAAGAGGTGATGGTGCCGATGCGCGACGGCGCGAAGCTGCAGACCGTCATCCTGCGCCCGCGCAACCAGACCGGCCCGCTGCCGATCCTCTTCTCGCGCACGCCTTACGGGATCAGCACGACCGCGCCCAAATCGGTGCCGAAGAGCTGGGCCGCGCTCGACAAGGACGGCTATATCTATGTCTCGCAGTCGATGCGCGGACGATTCAAGTCGGACGGTGTCTTCACGCTCTCCACCGCGGTCCATCCGAACGATCCCAAGGCCGTCGACGAGGCGACCGATGCGTATGATTCGATCGACTGGCTGGTGAAGAACGTGCCGAACAACAACGGCAAGGTCGGGATGAAGGGCATCTCCTATCCCGGCTTCGCCGCCGCCATCGCGCTCGCCCATCCGCATCCTGCGCTGAAGGCGGTCAGCCCGCAGGCGGCGTGGATCGATTACTGGATGAGCGACGATCTCCACCGCAACGGCGCGCTGCGCCTGTCCTATGCGACCGACTGGATCTCCTCGCTCCAGATCGACAAGAACGACAACAAGGCGTTCGATTATGGCAGCTACGACACCTACGACTGGTTCCTGAAGATCGGGCCCGTCGAGAATATCGACAAGCTCCATTTCAAGGGCAAGGTGCCGATGTTCACGGCGCTGCTCGATCATCCCGATCACGACAATTTCTACACCGGCCAGCGCTGGTCCGACTCGCTCGGCAAGACGGTTGTGCCGACGCTCAACGTGGCCGGCTATTGGGATCAGGAGGATCCCTGGGGCTCGTGGCAGATCTATTTCAAGCAGGCCCGGAACGATCCCGACCACCTGGCGAGCATGGTCGCGGGCCCGTGGAGCCATGGCTATTGGAGCCGCCCCACCGCCGACAATCTCGGCCCGATCCAGTACGGCGTGCCGAGCGGCGAGCAGTTCCTGGAGAATGTCGAGGCGCCCTTCTTCGCTTATTGGCTGCACGGCACGGGCAAGCGGCCCGAGGCCGGGGTGAAGAGCTTCCAGAGCGGCAGCTGGACCTGGCATGATTACAAGGCCTGGCCGCCCGCGGGCGGCAAGACGACCGCCCTGTTCCTCCATGCCGACGGCTCGCTCTCCTTCACCGCCCCGGCGGCGGGCGAGGCGTGCCGCGACTATGTCTCCGATCCGGCCAACCCGGTGCCGTTCCGGCAGCGGCCGATGTCGGGCACCTATCTCAGCCCCGACTGGCAATGGTGGGAGGCGGCCGATCAGCGCTTCCTCGGCGGCCGGCCCGATGTGCTCAGTTACATGAGCGCTCCGCTGCCGGCCAACCTCACCGTAACCGGCAGCGTGGCCGCGAAGCTGATGGCCTCGACCAGCGGCACCGACAGCGATTTCGTGGTCAAGCTGATCGACGTCTACCCCGACACCTATGTGAAGAACCCGGATCAGCTCCAGCCCGGCGACTACGCGAAATCGCTCAACGGCTATCAGCTGCCGGTCGCGATGGACGTCCGCCGCGGCCGCTTCCTCGCCAGCGACACCGCGCCGCAGGCCCTGGTGCCGAACAAGGTGATCGCCTGGGACGTGCCCTTGCGCGAGCATGACCATGTCTTCCTGAAGGGCCACCGCCTGATGGTCCAGGTCCAGTCGAGCTGGTTCCCGATGCTCGACCGCAACCCGCAGAAGTTCGTGCCCAACATCATGCGCGCCAAGGCGAGCGATTTCGTCAAGGCGACGCAGAAGGTATGCGCGGGCTCGAAGATCGAGCTGCCGGTGATGAATTGACCGTCGCCCCGGCGAAAGCCGGGGCCGTCGGGTTATATGGCGGAGTGGTTGACCCGAACGCAGCGGCCCCGGCCTTCGCCGGGGCGACGATTGGCCCGCGCCCTAATTCTTCAGCCGCCAGCCGGTCTTGAAGATCCAGCCGATCGCCAGCAGGCACGCCACCAGGAACAGGCTCGTCACGCCCAGGCTGATCCCGACGCTCACATCGCCCTTGTCGAAGAAGCTCCAGCGGAAACCGCTGACGAGATAGACCACCGGGTTGAACAGGCTCACTGTCCGCCACGGCTCGGGCAGCATGTCGATCGAGTAGAAGGAGCCGCCGAGAAAGGTCAGCGGCGTGACCAGCAGGGCGGGCACGAAGCTCAATTGCTCGAAGCCCTTTGCCCACACCCCGATGATGAAGCCGAACAGGCTGAAGGTCACGCTGGTCAGCAGCAGGAACGCCAGCATCGCGAAGGGGTGCGCGATGTGCAGCGGCACGAACAGGGCCGCGGTGGCGAGGATGATCAGCCCGAGCACGATCGACTTGGTCGCCGCCGCGCCGACGAAACCGACCACCATCTCCATCGCCGAGACGGGCGCCGAGAGCAGCTCGAACACCGTGCCGGTGAATTTGGGAAAGTAGATGCCGATCGAGGCGTTGGAGATGCTGTTGGTCAGCAGCGAGAGCATGACGAGCCCCGGCACGATGAAGCTGCCGTAACCGACTCCGCCCACCGTCTGCATCCGCGATCCGATCGCCCCGCCGAACACGACGAAATAGAGCGAGGTGGTGATCACCGGCGTGACGAGGCTCTGCCACAGAGTGCGCAGCGCCCGTGCCATCTCGAAGCGGTAGATCGCCCAGACGCCGTGCGTGTTGATAGCCGGAGCGCGCGAGCGCGACTCCTCCCCGGAACCCGCGCTCATGCGGCGTCCTTCCGTTCTACGAGATCGACGAAGATGTCTTCCAGCGAGCTCTTCGAGGTTTCCAGGTCCTTGAAGCCGATCCCCAGCTCGGCGAGCTTGCGCAGCAGCGAGGGGATGCCGGTGCGTTCGGCCTGCGCATCGAAGATGTAGAGCAGCCGCTTGCCCTCATCCTCCAGCTCGAGATGCCACTCGTCCAGCTCGGCCGGGATCGCCCTCATCGGCTCCTGCAGCGAGATCAGCATCTGGCGCTTGCCGAGCCGCTTCATCAGCTCGTCCTTCTGCTCGACCAGGATGATCCGGCCCTTGTCGATCACGCCGACCCGGTCGGCCATTTCCTCGGCCTCCTCGATATAATGAGTGGTCAGGATGATCGTCGTGCCCTTCTCGCGCAGCCGGTGGATCAGCTTCCACATGTCGCGGCGCAACGACACGTCGACCCCCGCGGTGGGCTCGTCGAGGAACAGGATATCGGGCTCGTGGCTCAGCGCCTTGGCGATCAGCACGCGGCGCTTCATCCCGCCGGAAAGCTCGCGGATCTTGGCATCGCGCTTGTCCCACAACGACAGGTCGCGCAGCACCTGCTCGATATAGTCGTCATGGCCGGATTTGCCGAACAGGCGGCGGCTGAACTTCACGGTGGCGAGCACGGTTTCGAACATGTCGACCGAGAGCTCCTGCGGCACCAGCCCGATCATCCGCCGCGCGATGCGATAGTCGATCAGGGCGTCATGGCCCATCACCGTGATCGTGCCGGTGGAGGGCGTGACGATGCCGCAGATGATGCTGATCAACGTCGTCTTGCCCGCGCCGTTCGGCCCGAGCAGCGCGAAGATCTCGCCTCTGGCGATATCGAGATCGACCGGTTCGAGCGCGCGCTGGCCCGAAGCATAGGTCTTGGAGACGCCCTTTACGGACAGGATGGTTTCCATGAAGCCCCTTTTCGTTGGGGCGCAAATAGGGTCGCGACGCGGCCGGAACAACCGCCGGCCCGAACTCAGAGCTTCGCGCGCGCCGCCGCGACCGCTTTCTGCAATTCCTCGAGCGGCAGCGCGGTCGAAACCACGCGGTCGCCGATCACCCAGCTCGGCGTGCCCGATAGCCCCATCTTGCGCGCCAGATCCATGTTGGAGGCGATCTCCGCCTGGGCCTGCGGCGCGAAGGCATTGGCCCTGGCCATGTCGATTCCCGCCGCCTTCGCTGCCGCGCTGATGGTCTCGCCGGTCACCGGACCGGCCTTGTAAAGCGCGTCATGGAAGGTCTTGAACTTGCCCTGGTCGGCGGCCGCAAGGCTCACCCTGGCCGCAGCGATGCTTTCGTCGCTCAGGATCGGCCATTCGCGGAAGACCACTTTCACCTTGGGGTCGCCCGCGATCAGCGCGTCGATGGTGGGCAGGCTGGCGCGGCAATAGCCGCAATTATAGTCGAAATATTCGACAACGGTGACGTCGCCCTGCGGATTGCCCGCCCAGGCGCTGCCGATCGGCTCGAGGATCGCGCGCTTGTTGGCGGCGACGACCTTGAGCGCTTCGCTCTGCTGCGCCGCGACCTGGCGCTCCTGCAGCCGCTGCTGCGCCTCGAGCAATATCTCGGGATGATCGAGGATATATTCGTGCACCACGCGCCCGACCCGCGCCCTGTCGGTATCGGCGAGCGCGCCCGGCACGGCGCGCTGGAACAGCCAGAACGCCCCCGCGCCGATCAGCGCCGCGACCAGCGCCAGCGCGGCGAGCGCCAGCGGGTTCTTCGAAAATCGGTCGGTCATCGGCGCTTATACTTTTTCGGGTTGTCGTCCATTTCGTTCTGCGCCGTCATCGCGATGTCCTGTGCGCGGATCCAGTCGCTGCTGTTGGGTGGGATACCCTGCATCGCCCCGCGCGCGGCATAGGCGGCGGTGCGGACATCGCCCGTCATGCTCGCCTGCTCGGCCGTGGCGAGCAGCGCGCGCGGCTCGTCGCCCGACTGCGAATAGGCGGTGCCGAGCTGATACCAGGCGAACGGATTGTCGTCGTCGCGCGCCACCGCCTGGCGCAGCACGGTGATCGCCTCGGGCAGGTTGGTGCGGTCCTCGGTCGCGATCAGCGCATGGCCGAAGGTCGTCGCGATCAGCGGCGCATTGCGCGACAATTCGGTCGCCTCGCGCAACGGCGCGAGCGCATCGCGCGGCCTGCCCGCCTCGAGCAGGATCTGGCCCTTGATCTCGAGGAAATAGGGATCGTGCGGCAATGCCTTCACCAGCGCCTCGGCCTCGGCATCGGCCTTGTCGGGATAGCCGGCCTTATGCCAGGCATAGGCGCGGGCATAATGCGCGTAGATCGACTGGTCGCTTTCCGGAAACTCGTTCAGCGTCTGCTTGTAGTCGGCGACATAGCCCTGCAGCTTGGCCTTCACGCGTCTGAAGCGATCCTCGAGCGATGGGTCGGTCGGCGCGTTCCAGGCCGGCGATGCCATCACGTCCGCCGTCAGATGGGCGATGCGCTCGCCGCTCAGCGGGTGGCTTTGCGCATAGGGGTCGATATTGGCGAGCCCATAGGCATATTCCTCGTTCTGGAGCTTCTTGAAGAAGGTCAGCATGCCACGCCCGCTGACGCCCGATTCGCGCAGGAACTTCGCGCCGGTGGCGTCCGCGGTCGCTTCCTGGACGCGGGTAAAGGCGAGGAAATTCCCCTGCGCGGCGGTCTGCCCCGCCGCCATGATCCCGGCGCCCGCGTCGCCCGCGCCCGCGGCGATCGCGGCGAGGCCGATCACCATGCTGAGCAGCGTGATGCCGATCGCCGGTTTCACGCCGGCGCTCTGCAGCACGACATGGCCGTCGGCGATATGGCCGAGTTCGTGCGCAATGACGCCCTGCACCTGGTTCACATTGTCCGCGGCATGGATCAGGCCCGAATGGACATAGACGGTCTGCCCGCCGACCACGAAGGCGTTGATCGAATCGTCGTTGATCAGGACGACCTTGACATTGTTCGGCGACAGCCCGGCCGCGATGATCATCGGGCGGGAAATATCGTTGAACAGCGCCTCGGTTTCCGCATCGCGCAGGATCGACTGCGCGGCGGCGGGTTGCGCCCAGAGAAGGATGATGGCTGCGAATGCCGCGATGAGCCGCTTCATGGCCGACATATCGCCGAGAATCCCCTCACAGGCAATTGGAGTGCGGCAAAGCCCTGGCGTTCGTGGGCTGAATGACGGGTGAAGAAGAAAGGGCGGAGGAACCTGGTCCCTCCGCCCTCATTTCATGTCACTGCCCGAAGGTCCGCTGCCACCAGCCGCGGCGGGGCGACCCCGCCTCGCCCGGATCGGGGTCGATCTCGCCGCCGGCCATCTCGTCGGCCGGCGCAGCGCCGTCCGCATCGTCGCCGAGCGGGATCGCCGATACCACGGCATCCGCGGTCGCGGCTTCCAGCGCCGCGGCCTTGGGCTTGCGCGCCCGCTTGGGCTTGGCAGCCACTTCCTCGACCGGCGCCTCGACAATGACGACGGGCTCCGGCGCGGGCTCGGCGACAACCGCCTCGGCCTCGGGAGCCGCCGCCTTGCCGCGACGGGCACGCTTCGGCTTGGCCGGCGCGGCCTCGGCTTCCGCCTCGACCACGACGGGTGCGGCCTCGACGACGGGCTCCGGCGCCACGACCTCGGTCGCCTCGCGCGCCTTGGGCCGGCGACGGCCCTTCTTGGGCGCCTCGACTTCGACTTCGGCCACGGGAGCCTCTTCCGCTACCGGCGCGGCCTCGGCTTCGACGTCGCCTGCCTCAACTGCGTTCTCACCGCCCTCCGCGCGATCGCCCTCGTTGCGACGACCGCCACGACGGCCGCGACGGCCGCGACGACGACGGCCTTCGCCCTCGGCCGACACGGGCTGCTCGCCGGCGAACTCGCCGGCGCCTTCGCCCTCGACGCCTTCGGCTTCAGCCTCCGACTCGCCTTCTTCACCTTCGACGCGCTCGGCCGAGCCTTCCTCGCCCTCCGGCCGGTTGCGACCGCGACGACCGCGGCGACGGCGACGGCGGCGACTGCCCTCGTCATCGGCGGTGCGCTCGGGGCGTTCGCCACGCTCGCGCGGCTCGCGTGCCGCACGGGGCTCCTCGGCCTCTTCCTCTTCCTCGACCTCGTCGATCTCGTCCTCGATATCCTCGGGCAGATCCTCGTCGAATTCCTCGATCGGCGCCTCGAAGCGCGGCGCATGCGCCGGCGGCGGTCCGGAGACCTCGACCGACATGCGCGCGCCCTCCTGCTCGCCATCGGGGGCAACCTCGATCGTCACGCCGTAGCGATCCTCGATCTCGGCCAGCTCCGCGCGCTTGCGGTTGAGCAGGTAGAAAGCGGCTTCCTGGCTGGCACGCAGCAACAGCTGCGACCCACGGCCGTGCGCCGCCTCATCCTCGATGAGACGGAGTGCGGACAGACCGGCCGACGATGCGGTGCGGACCAGGCCGGTGCCTTCGCAATGCGGGCACTGGCGGGTCGATGCCTCGAGCACGCCGGTGCGCAGGCGCTGGCGGCTCATCTCCATCAGGCCGAAGCTCGAGATGCGGCCGACCTGGATGCGGGCGCGATCGTTCTTCAGCGCCTCCTTCATCGCCTTCTCGACCTTCCGGACGTTGGAGCCATTGTCCATGTCGATAAAGTCGATGACGACGAGCCCGGCCATGTCACGCAGGCGCAGCTGGCGGGCGATCTCGGCGGCGGCCTCGAGGTTGGTCGCGGTCGCGGTCTGCTCGATGCTGTGCTCGCGGGTCGAGCGGCCGGATTTGATGTCGATCGAGACCAAAGCCTCGGTCGGGTTGATCACCAGATAGCCGCCCGATTTGAGCTGGACGACCGGATGATACATCGCGGCGATCTGTTCCTCGACATGGCTGCGCTGGAACAAGGGCACCGGATCGGAATAATGCTTCACCTTGCGGGCATGGCTCGGCATCAGGAGCTTCATGAACTCCTTGGCCTGGCGATATCCCGC
>NZ_JAQGLC010000238.1 GCF_028293085.1 Sphingomonas bacterium | reverse complement strand
GGTCGCGGTGCAGGGCACGCTTACCTGGCACGTCACCGATCCCGAGCTGCTGGCGAGCCGGGTCGATTTCACCATCGGCGTGTTCAACGGCGTGCTGAAGAGCGAGCCGATCCAGCAGATCGAGACGCGGCTTTCCGGCCTGGTCAACCAGGCGGCCCTGCAATATCTGGCGCAGGCGCCGGTGCGCGCTTTGCTCGACGCCGGGCCGGAACCGCTGCGCAAGGCGCTGGAGGCGGCATTGGGCGGCGATCCGGCCCTGGCCGAGATCGGCATCGCGGTGGCGGCGATCCGGCTGACCAACCTCGCCCCATCCAGCGAGCTGGAACGCGCGCTCCAGACGCCGACCTTCGAGGCGTTGCAGCAGAAGGCCGACGAGGCGACTTTCGAGCGGCGTGCGCTCGCGGTCGAGAAGGAGCGCGCAATCGCGGAGAACGAGCTGGCCAACAAGACCGAGCTGGCCCGGCGCGAGAAGCAGCTGATCGCGGAGGAAACCGGCAACGCCCGCGACCGTGCAACCGGCCTCGCCGAGGCGCAGCAGATCGAGGCGGCGGCCGAGGCCGAGCGCATCCGCACGGTGGAAAGCGCCCGGGCCGAGGCCGAGACGGCGCATATCGCCATCTATCGCGATCTGCCGCCGGGCGTGATGCTGGGCCTTGCCGCGCGCGAGCTGGCGGGCAAGCTCGACACGATCGAGCATCTGAACGTGACGCCCGACCTGCTCGCGACGCTGATGGGCGAGTTCCGGCGCGACGCCACTGCCCTGCCCGCCCCGCTGCCCCTGGCCTGAGGCAGGACGGTGCCGACGATCACGCCCCGCGCCGTGTTCGTGACACGGGAGACCGATTACGAACTGCTGCTCGCGCGCCACGCGACGCGCGAGCAGGCGCGGTTCTTCCTGCACACGCGCGGGCAGCGGATCGAGGATCTGGAGCGCCGCCACGACCAGCTGCACGCCACGTTGCGCGCAGCTCGGGCGGCGGTGCCCGACACGTGGCGCCAGGCGCTGGTCCACCGCGCCGATCTCGACCGGTTCCTGTTCGGGCCGGAGGATGCGGTGGTCGCGGTCGGGCAGGACGGGCTGGTCGCCAATGTCGCGAAATATCTGTCGGGCCAGCCGGTGTTCGGGATCAATCCCGCGCCGGACCTGTACGACGGCGTGCTGGTGCGGGTGCCGATCGACCGGCTCGGGCGGTTGCTGCCCGCGGGGATCGTCGGCGCCGCGGATGCGCAACACCGCACCATGGTGCAGGCGGTGCTCGATACCGGGGAGCAGCTGCTGGCGCTGAACGAGATCTTCGTCGGCCATCGCAGCCACCAGTCGGCGCGCTACAGCATCGCCGCCGGGGCGGCGCGGGAAGACCAGTCGTCGAGCGGGCTGATCGTCGCCTCGGGCACCGGCGCGACCGGCTGGGCGCGATCGATCATGGAGGCGACGCACGAGCCGCTGGCGATCGGGATCGAAGAGCACGCTGTCGCCTATTTCGTGCGCGAGCCCTTTCCCAGCATCTCGACCGGGACTGCGCTGCGGGCCGGCCGGCTCGCTGATGCACCGCTGTCGGTGACGTCGCGGATGAACGATGGCGGGGTGATCTTCGCCGACGGGATCGAGCAGGATTTCCTGGCGTTCGACTGGGGCCGGCTGGTGACGATCGCCCCGGCGGCACGGTCGCTCAATCTGATAACGGGGTGAGGCGCACACCGCGCCGGGGGCCGTGTTGCGGTCCCGACGATTCCCGGCGACAATCCGGGCCGGCCGATAATGGGTATTTACAACGGGACCGGCGATAAATGCTGTCGACTCGACGGGGCATTCAGTGCTGCCTTGCTGTCCGACGGCGAGCAGGTTCGCCGGCCGCCGTCCGGGGGAGTGCGATGGGCAAGCTGATGTCAGGATTGCGCGCGGCGTTGGCGAGGATCCTGCGCCGATCGGAAACGCCCGCGCCCGCGCCCGAGGCCGAGGCGGCGACCGCGGCCGAGCCCGCGGGCAAGGAATCGTCCGATCGCCCCGCCCCGCCGCATGTCGCCAAGCAGGCGGTGATCCTCGTCCACGGGATGGGCGAGCAGATCCCGATGGACACGATCAAGGGCTTCGTGCGCACGGCGTGGGAAACCGACACGGTGATCACCGCCAACCAGGTGCCCAATTCGGCCCGGGTGTGGAGCAAGCCCGACGACCGTACCGGATCGCTCGAGCTGCGCCGCATCACCACCCGCGAAAGCATCGCCCGGCCCGCCTTTCCGGGCGGCGTCCGCACTGATTTCTACGAGCTTTACTGGGCCGACCTGACCGCCGGATCGACCTGGGACCAGCTCGTCAACTGGGTGCGCTACCTCCTGTTCCGCCCCTGGTCCCGCGTTCCCCGGAATGTGCGGGGGGTGTGGCTCGTGCTGCTGCTCGGGAGCATCGCGGTCGTGCTGATCGGCTGCCTGAACTTCATTCCCGATGCCTGGTGGAAGGCGCATGCGCCGTGGTGGCTGCCGCAGAAACTGATGATCGCCCTGTTCGCCGCGGCGGGCGGGCTGCTGCATTATTACGCGACCCGCACCTTTGGCCGGGTGGTGCGCTATACCCGCGCCGATCCCGACAACATCGCCTCGCGCGCCGCGGTGCGCAAACGCGGGCTGGAGCTGCTGCGCGCGCTGCACGCCGATGCGAGCTATGCGCGCGTCGTGCTGGTCGGGCACAGCCTGGGCACGATCCTGGCCTATGACCTGCTGAGCTATTTCTGGGCGGAGCAGACCCAGGCGCGGACGGTCGAGGAAGGATCGGCCGGGTTCGCCTTGCTGTGCGCGGTGGAGAAAGCCGCGGCCGCGCTGCAGATCGCCGACGGCGAGACGCAGCGGGCCGATTATGCGCGGGCGCAACGCGCGTTCCGGCTGTGGCTCGCCACGCGCGACGCCGGCGGTTCCGCGCGGCGACGCTGGCTGATCAGCGATTTCGTGACCTTCGGCAGCCCGCTGACTCATGCCGAGTTCCTGCTCGCCAACAGCGAGGCGGACCTGACCGCACGCCACGAGGCCCGCGAGCTGCCGGTAGCGCCGCCCTATCGCGAGGAGCTCGATCCGGCGGTGTTCGCGGCGGCGGTGGCGACGGGCACGCTGCCGACCGGGCCATCGCCGCAGGAATCGCGGCTGATCGCCTTTCCCGACGTGATCGGATCGGGCCGCTGGACGCTCCATCATGCCGCGCCGTTCGCGGCGGTGCGCTGGACCAACGTCTATGATCCGTCGCGGCTGGTGGCGCTGGGCGACGTGATCAGCGGCCCGTTGTCGGCGACGTTCGGCCGGGCGATCACCGATATCGACCTGTCCGCGCGGGACCGCCGGTCCTGGCGTTTCACCCACACCCGCTATTGGGCAGCCAGCCAGCGCCCGGCCCGGATCGCGGCCTTCCGCGAGGCGATCAACCTGATGGACGAGCCGGTGCCGATCCCGGGGCTGAGCTTCGATCCGGATTGAGCGGCAGGGTTCAGCCGGCCAGAACGCTTCCGGCAAAAGCGGCGAGCACGAAGAAGACGAACAGGTCGCTGATCATCGCGATGGTCTCGTTGCCCGACCGGCCGCGCTCCATCGCATGGCGGATGCCGGCAACGCAGTAGAAGATGCCGGCGCTGATCGCGACGGGGAGGACGAAAGCCGGCGCCGCCAGCGAGGCGAGGCCGACCACGCCGGTGGCGATGTTGGCGACCCCGAGCTCGCGCACCAGCGGCAGGACCTCGGGACGGTCGATATGGAAGATCTGCTCGGCGGTGAAGGCCGGCTGGAAGAACTGGCGGACACCGGCCAGCGAAAGGCGGACACCCACGGCCCAGAACACGAACCATTTGCCCAGGAGCAATGTCCAGGGCGCGGGGCCTGCGGCATGCTCCGCGATCATCGAACCGATGGGCAGCACCAGCATGGTGAGCAATATCACGGCGAGATACATGGCTCTTCCCCTTGTCGGACTCCGGTGCGGGATGATGCCTCGAAAGGGGTCGTCCGTCACGCGACGGCGTGGTGCTCAGGCGTCGGGCGTCGGATCCGCATCGCGCGGCACATAGGTGATCTGGCGATGGCGACGGCGGCCCATCACCCAGCCCCAGGCGACCTCATGCCCTTTGGTCCGGTTACGGCGCGCCTGCCAGCGGCGTTTGCGGCGGCGCACCCAAAGGATACGCGCCGCGACGATGAGCAGCACCGCAGCGATTTCCGTCAGAAGGATGAGCCCGTCGCGCATAACGAATCGCTCCACTTCGGATATAATTGTGCAGCGCAATATGCGAAGGTCAACTGATCTGGAGCAAAGCCGCCAATTAATCAGCCGGGCATCGTCTCGAACACCGTCAGGCCGGCGGGCAGCGGGACCCATTCGGGCCGGTCGCGATTGAAGATCGCGATCGTCGGGCGGAAGCGCGACGGATCGTCGAGCGACCCGGCATAGATGGTGTGCGACACATCCTCCCCGACCACGCCGCCGAAGACGAGGCCGCCGCATGCGGGGCAGCTGTTGCGCACCGCCTCGGTGCCGCGGAACGAGGGTGAGCCGAACTGCCGGGTCGCGCCGGTGATGCGCAGCGCGGCGGCGGGAAAACCCATGAACGGGATGAAGCCCGAGCCCGAAGCCTTGCGGCAATCGGCGCAGTAGCAATGGCCGGCATAATCCGGCTCGCCGCTGGCCTCGTAGCGGACCGCGCCGCAGAGGCAGCCGCCGGTGATGAGCGGTGTGGAGGGCATGAGCGGCGTTTTATGCGGTGATGGGCGCCCGGGGCAAGGGCGCGGCCGACCGGTTGCCCTAACGCATCAGCCCCGCCGCGCGGAGTGCGTCTTCGATCACTTTCTTCACCCCGCCCGCCTCGACCGGCGCCATGGGTCGAGGCCGCGCGGGGAGTCGCAGCGGCTTCGGCTGGGCGACGCGAGGCGCCGCTGGCGACGCTTCCGCCACGGCCGCCCTTGGCGCGACCCGATCCGCCACCGGGGCGTCGGCGATGCCCCAGAAGGCCGCTATGTGCTGGGTGGAGGAGACTCCCACATCGAGCATATAGGGGCCGGCCATGCCGCACCCCGTCGCGCCCGGCGCGATCGGCGTGCCATGGCCCATGCCGTCGATCGCATGAGCCTCGATACGGGCATTGCCGTGCGCGTCGCTCCACACCCGGCGATGATGGCCGCCAAGGGATTCGGTGTGTGCCGGCGTCTCGTCGATGCCCTGGAGCAGGCGCCACTGATCGACGATCGCCTCCATGTTCGATGCCGCGACGGTATGATCGGCGGTGCCGTGCCAGACCGACAATATGGGCCATGGCCCCTGATGGCTCGACGCTTCACGGACGCGCCCGGCGAGTTCCTCACCGCCCGCGCCGCCATGGCCACGCATCCGATCGAACGCCTGCGGCATCGTCCTGGCCGAGGCGAAGGGAAGGCCCGCGACAATCGCGCCGCCCGCAAAGACCTCCGGCCAAGTGGCGAGCATCACCGCGGTCATCGCCCCGCCCGCGGACAGGCCGGTCACGAAGACGCGCGCGGGGTCGAGATCATGGTCGGCAATCATCTGCTCGATCATGTGACGGATCGACAATACCTCGCCGCCGTCGCGGCGGATGTCGTCGGGCACGAACCAGTTGAAGCAGAGATTGGCGTTATTGGCGCGTTGCTGTTCCGGATAAAGCAAGGCGAAGCCGTAACGATCGGCCAGTGTCGACCAGCCCGATCCGTGATCATAGCCGGCGGCCGTCTGCGTGCAGCCGTGCAGCACCACGACGAGCGGCGCGCCGGGCCGGAGCGACTCCGGGAGGTAGATCCGCGCCCTGAGCTGGCCGGGATTGAAGCCGGTGACGAGCATGTCGACCAGGCGATCCCTGCCCGTCGCATTTGCTGGCGCGGCATGCGGCTGGGCGGCGGCGAGGCGGGCGATGGTGTCGGAAAGAGTGCGCATGATCTGATCCCCGCGGCGAACGATGATGTCATTCATAAGACGGTCAACGGACTATAACCGATATTGTTGCTGCACTGCACAATAAATGCACCGTTCGGACGAATTATGCGAGGCGGGCCCGACCTTGCCCGGTTTGCCGCGCCGCTCGCACGCTGTCCGTCGCATATACCGCCAGGCCGACCCAGATCAGCGCGAAGGAGGCGATGTTCGCCGGGCGGAGGTGCTCCCCGAAGACGAAGACCGCGAGCGCGAACTGGAGCGTCGGGGCGACATATTGGAGCAGGCCGAGCGCCGCATAGGGCATGCGGCGGGCGGCGGCGGCGAACAGCAGGAGCGGCGCGGCGGTGACGGCGCCGGCGATGACCAGCAACCCATCGGTCGCCCGATCCTGGCCGAACGCGCTGTCGCCATGAGCGTGCGCCGCGAACAGGACCGCCAGCGCCACGGGCGCGAGCAGCAACGTCTCGATCAGCAGGCCGCCGAGCGCGTCGATCGCGACGACCTTGCGGATCAGGCCGTAGGTGCCGAAGCTGACCGCGAGCACCAGCGAGATCCAGAGGCTGCCGCTGCTCTCGAAGGCGAGGATCGCCACGCCTGTCGCCGCGAGCGCGATGGCCACGCCCTGGACGCGGCGCACCCGCTCCCCCAGCACCGCGACGCCGAGCGCGACATTGACGAGCGGGTTGATGAAATAGCCGAGGCTCGCGTCGAGCACATGCTCGTGCTGGACCGCCCAGATATAGACCAGCCAGTTGACCGCGATAAAGAAGGCGCTGGCGGTCAGCATCAGCAGCGTGCGGCGCGTCGCCGCGGCGAGGATGCCCCGCCCGCGCTTCAGCACGAGCACCACGCCGGCCAGCATGATCGCGGACCAGACGATGCGGTGGGCGAGCACCTGGACTGCCGGCACATGCGTGAGCAGCTTGAGGTAAAGCGGCAGGAAGCCCCACAGCGCATAGGCGCCGACGCCGAGCAGGATGCCGGTCCGCTCGGGGGATGACGCGGGAAAGGGAGCGGATGGGTCAGTCACGATCGGGTGCGGTTAGCCCGGATCGGCCCGGTCTTTCACCTAATTCCGCTTTCGGGCGAAGAAGATCAGCCTTTGGCGATGACTGGGCCATGGCTGACGACCGATCCGCAACAGCGGGAAAGCCGCACGCAAATAGGTGCCGCGACGACATCCTGGCGCTTGGGAAACCAGGACGTGCATCGCGACACCGGCGCGGATGCGAGGCCGGCACGGCGCTCGCAAAACTCTTAAATTCCGGGGAGAACGCCGTTCAGACGCCCTTCCCCGGAGGGTAGCTTAGTTGGTCTTCGCGTCCATCGCGTCGGCCTTGTTCTCGCCGGCGGCGCGAACGGCGTCGGCCTTGTTCTCGAGCGCGTCGGCCTTGTTGTCCATCACCGCTTCGGTGTTGGCGGCCATGTTGTCGCCCATGTCGCTGATCGCGGCGGCATTGGCGTCAAGCTGGTCGCCCATATTGTCCGCGGCTGCCGCGACATTGTCGGCCGCCGGGGTCTCGTGACCGCAGGCGGAAAGCGCGAAGAGCGAAGCGACGGCAACGGCGCTGGCGAGATATTTCCGGTTCATAAGCATTCCCTTTATTGGCGGGGGTGCGATGCCGATTGGCACCGGACCCTGGTCCGCGACCATCCTTATGGTGACACTGCGAGCTGAGCAGCCGACGGCCAAGGCCCCCCCTCTTCCCAACGCGCCGGCGATCCCAAGTCACCTGACCGCCGCGACTACCTTTCGGCACAATCGTTCCGCACAAGACGCAATTCAAGCACTTTGGTTCCCAAAAAATCGACACCGAATCAGTGCGAACCCGAATCCGGCCCGGGCGGCCCGGCGCTGCCGCGTCGGATAATTTTCGGAGGCTGTATCGGGCCGGGCTCCTTTGCCTGCGATTTTGCCGAAAAATCCCGGAAAACCGCCATTTACGCGCACGAGCCGAGCCAGGCTTGACTCCGTCGCACAGTATATGACATACACTGTGTGCCACACACTATGCGACAGACAGGAAGCGCCATGGAGATCGACTCCGAACTCTTCGAAAGCATGAAGCTCGAGCTCCGGCGCGGATCTCTGGTGCTGGCGGTGCTCGCCCGGCTCAGGGAGGAGCGATACGGCTATACGCTGCGCCAGGCGCTCGCCGCCGACGGGCTCGAGATGGAGGAAAGCACCCTCTATCCGCTGCTGCGCCGGCTCGAGACGCAAGGGTTGCTCCAGAGCGAATGGCGCGAAGAGGAGAAGCGCAGGAAGCGCTTCTACCAGCTCTCCCCGATGGGCGTGGCGATGCTCACCGCGCTCGCCGCCGAATGGCGGGGCATCAACGCCTCGCTCGACAAGATCCTTTGAACCCCGACATCAGGCGAAAGGCCCCGACATGGACATGATCGAAACCTATCTGGACGCCGTCGCGGCGCAGCTGCCGCGCGACACCCGCGACGATATCGTCGCCGAGCTGCGCGACACCCTGTTGTCGCAGATCGAGGAGCGCGAGGAGTCGCTTGGCCGCCCGCTGACCGACGACGAGCGCGAGACGGTGCTGCGCGCCATGGGGCATCCCCTGGTGGTGGGCGCGCGGTACCGCGAAGGGCCGCAACAGCTGATCGGGCCGGAGCTGTTCCCATACTGGATGTTCGCGGTGAAGGCTGGGGTGTCGATCCTGGCGCTTGCCTTTGCGGTGACGTTCCTGGTCGGCCTGCTCGGCGGGCGAGACAATATCGGCCAGGCGTTCGGCCAGTCCTTTTCGGGCCTGTTCAGCGCGGGGATGATGATGATCGGCATCGTGACCGTCGCCGGTGCGGTGATGGAGCATCTGGGCCTGCGGCCGGCCTATTTCGACCATTGGCGGGTCAAGGACCTGGCGGTGCTGCGCTTCGGCGACCCCGCCAACTGGGCGGCCGAGATGGCCGCGGCCAATCCCGGACGGGCAGGCCCCTTTTCCGGCCCGCGGGCGCGCCACGCCGCCCGCGGCCGGATGTGGCCGGGCGCCGAGGCACTGGGTTCGGTGATCTGGGGCCTCGTCTTCGTCGCCTGGTGGACGGGCCTGTTCCACATTCCGGGCTTCGCCACCTTCGGCCTGCACGGCGAGGATGTGACCACGTCGCCCGCGCCGATCTGGACGGCATTGTACATGCCGATCCTGATCTATGCGCTGGCGCAGGTCGCGGTGGACGCGCTCGGCGTGGTGGAGCCGGCGGCGGTGCGGGTGCGCGCCGCACTGGAGATCCCGGTCGCGCTGGCCGGCATCGTCCTGGTCTGGATCGTCCTGAAGGCGGGCGACTGGGTCCTGCTCGGCCGGCCGGGCGAGACGGCGACGGTCCGCGGCGGCCCCGACCTGCTCAACTTCCAGGTCTTCGGCACGCTTGGCCGCGGCTCGGAGACGCTGACCGGCCTGGCCGCCCTGCTGGGCATCATCTTCAGCTGGGTGCTGGCCGGGATCGCGATCGGGCTGGCGTTCAAGGCGCTGAAGAGCGCGTGGCGGCTGATCTTCGCATAACCAACGGCACGCTCCGTCAAGCCGGTTCAGTCCCCCCAGGGTGGCTGGACCGGTATTGCCGTTCCCCCGGCGCCCGCCGGCAGGCTCCTATTTCAGCTGCTGACACCGGCGCGCGATCATGCGTTAGTGCGTCGTCCGATCAAGGGGGAAGACGATGAGCGAGCGCACGCGGATCGATCCGGTCACCATCGTCGGGCTCGGCCTGCTGATGATGCCGCTGTTGACGATGTGGCACGAGATCGGCGGGCATGCCGCGGCCTGCGCGGTGCAGGGCGGGCATGTCGCGACCATTGGCGCCTTCTATGTCGATTGCGACGGGCTGACAGGCGTGCCGCGGATCATCGTCGCCTGTGCGGGAGTGACGGTCGATGCGCTGCTGGCGACGATCGCCTTCGGGTTGTGGCGGCGCGCGACGGGCGATCTCGCCCGGCTGGCGCTCTGGTATGTCTGGGTGACCAAGGGCTTCGTCGCGGCGGGCTATTTCTGTTTTTCGGGTGTCAGCGGCGTCGGCGACCTCGGACCGGGACCGGAGGGCGGGATCGGCCCGCTGCCCATGCCCTGGGTCTGGCGCGCGGCCTTCCTCGCGATCGGCGCGCTGGCCTATTGGCGGCTGATCGTCGCCGCGATCCGCACGCTGACCGGGATGCTGGGCGATGCCGCGGCGACCGGGGCGGCGCGCAGGACGATCGCGCATGTCTATTACGGCACGATCGGCGTGGTCGCGGTGCTGGTCGGGCTGCTCAACCCGGTCGGGCTGTTCATCACGATCATGTCGGCCGCCGCCTCCTCGTTCGGGGGGAATGCCGGGTTCATCTCGATCGGCTTTGCCGGGCCGTCGGGGACGACCGAGCGCGGCTTTGTCGTCGGACGGAACTGGGCGTTGCTGGCGGCGGGGGTGCTCGTGTCGGGCGCGTTCGCGGTGGTGCTCGGGCCGTCGATGCGCTTCTGAGGCGGCGGCGTTCAGGCTTTGGTGATTCCTGGCCGCGGCTCGTCTGGCGGCGCATCGCGGAATTCGGGAAAGAGGCGCTCGATCGCGGCCTGCAGGTTGCCTGGGCCGGGGAGCAGGCCGAAATGGTCCAGCAGGCGCTTCACCAGCTGCGCCCGGTGACGACCGATGCCGGGAATCGTTTCCAGTCCGGGAAAGTCGGGATCGGCAAGCCTGTCCGCCAGATCGCCGAGCGTCGCATAGCCGGATGAGGCCAGACGGCGCCGCAGACCGGGCGGCAGGGCCGATTGCCTGACCGGCAGATCGCGATCCGTCGCGTGCGGCATTGTCGAGCGCAGCCTCGTCCGCGCCGCCTTCTCCCGCTTCAGCGTTCGACGGATATGGCCGAGCTGGCCGGAGGTGAGCCCGAGCTGGCGACCAACCTCCCGATAGGATCGTCCCGAAGCACGCAGGCTGCGCGCCTCCTCCAGGTTCAGGATCGCCTGTTCAGGCTGGCTCAGCATCGGTGATCGGGCATCCTGGTCCGGAAGCGGACCTTCCGGGACAGTATGAGCTAATGTGCCCCGCGCCGATAGCAAAGCTCGATCGCCTGCTCCTCAAGCTCTCCCCAGCGGCCACCATGCCGGCGCGCCACCGTGACCACGCGCCTCTGCGCCTCGAGCGCCTCGCGGTGCCAGATGCCCATCGGGCCCAGATACCGGGCGCTCACCAGACGATCGAGAACCAGTTCGAAATAGGGGTCACCCTGACAGTCGACGTTGTAAGGATCGCGGGTGCGGCGGCCGATGAAGGATAGGAGATAGGCGTTGCCATTCGGGTTACCGGGCGCGCGACCGCCCATCGCTCGGACCTGGCGCTCGTCCAGTTCGATGGCATACGTGAATCGAAGCGGATCGTCCGCGTCGGGAATATATTGGTGTAGCCGGGCAGGAAGCTGCTCTCCTCGAAGCCGGTCACCCAGACGCCCGTCATCTTTTCCGGGGGCGTCATCGCCCGGCAATGGGCGACGCTGCCATGCCACCCGCCCTTTTCCCGGCGCCAGCACGGATCCTTGCTCATGTCCGTGTCAGCGGCGCTGCGACCAAAACTGAGCTGACGCCCACCGTCGAGTGGCTCGGTGTCGGGGCCGCCGCACGCGGCCAGGAGGAGGGCGGCGGCCCATTGGGAGGAATGACGCGTCATCGTTCCGAAATGCGTCATCCGGTCAGATCCCCCTATGCGCCGAAGGAGCCTTTATCGGCCGCAACGAGCGAGCCGGCAATGGCGGGGATCGACCCTGACCGACTATGATCTTGCGTCGGCGATCAATCGCGGTAGGGCCGGCATCGCACCCTTCAGCGAGGACCTGATTCCCTATGATCGCACGCGCCCTGATCGCCCTGACCCTGACCGCCGCCGCCACGCCGGCCATGGCATCCGACTATGTCGTCATCCACAAGGAGATCCTCGTCGAGCGCCCGGCCGATGCGGTGTGGAAGCGAGTCGGGGATTATTGCGCGATCGGCGAATGGCTGAAGATGAAATGCGAACTCGTCTCCGGCACCGGCGACGTCGGCAGCGTGCGCCAGCTCAACGGCACGACGCTGGAGCCGATGATCGGCCGGACCGATCACAGCTACACCTATGGCCAGACGGCGGGCGGAATGGCGGCCTTCGCCTATCACGGCACGCTGGCGGTGGAGCCGGTCGACAAGAAGCGCTCGAAGATCGTCTACACGCTGATCTACGACGCCGCGCTGATGCCGTCGGACGAAGTGCGCAAGGCCCAGCTCGACCGGGTCGGCCCGCGCTTCCAGGGCGCGATCGAGACGATGAAGGCGCTGGCCGAAGCGGAGAAATAGCCGAGTCCGCGGCGCCTCGCTCACCCCCGGATCAGGGCCGGCCTCGGCCCGCGCCGTGGATCGCCGCGCGTTGACTGATCAGCTTCGCGATGGTGAGAAGATCGGGCATGCCGTCGTCGCGGATCTCGACGGGCAAGGTGACCCGCTCGTCCGAGAAAAGGCGAATGACGAGCGGGGCCGCGGCGCCGGGAGCCTGAGCGGCGCGGGCAGCCTTGGCGCGTTCGATCATCTCGCTATTGTAATAGCCCGCGTCGGCGACCTCGGCGAAGGGGATGAAGCGCTCGCCCGGCCCGGGAGCGAGGAGGAGGCCGTGACGGCAAAAGGCGAAAGGCGTTTCGCCCGCGGCGGTCCAGTAGGTCGCCATCACCTCGGGCTCGCCGGGACGACCGCCTGCCTTCAGGCCGGTCCGATGGCGCAACAGCCGGGTCAGGACCGGATCGGTGACCTGTTCATCCATGACGGTGCGCTAACCGCCCCCTGGCAATCGGGCAAGCGACCCCGCCGATACCGACGCCTTTCCCGCTTCTCGATGTTCCCGTTTTGATCTATTTTGGATGCATGAGCCGATTCGCCCCAGACCTCGCCCCCGCCGACATGGTCCCCGTCATCCTGAACGCCCCCGCCTGGGCGCGGATCGGGATTGCCGTGCGCGATCCGCGGCTGCGCGCGCGGGCCGCCGAGACGCTGGCGCGGTCGATTCTCGAACAGCTGGACGGCGACGCGCCGGGGCATGACGCGAACCAGCTTTCGCTCTCCTTGTAGGGAGGCACCCAGGCCAAGGAACAGCCGCTTACGTTGGCCGTTATTATCGCAGGTCTCGACGACGAGCCCCGGCGTGCGAAACGTCCGCGCCGTTCCAGCAAGGATGGAGAGCGACATGGGTTTGGTAATATTATTGATCGTCGGCGGCGTCATCGGCTGGCTCGCCAGCCTCGTGATGCGCACCGACGCGCAGCAGGGGGTTTTCCTGAACGTCGTCGTCGGCATCGTCGGCGCGGTGCTTGCAGGCTTCCTGCTGTCGCCGCTGTTCGGCGTGCCGCCGATCACCAGCGGAAGCTACAGCATCGCGACGATCCTGGTATCGCTGCTCGGCGCGGTAGTGCTGCTCGCGATCGTCAACCTGGTGCGTCGCGGCTCGGTGCGCTGACCGACCCTTGAGGATCGGGCGCGGGGCGGCTTTAGAGCATCGTGCGAAAAAGTGGGTACCGGTTTTTCGCAAAAACGATGCGACAACAAATAACGGGAGCAGGCGACGCGCGTCAGATTTTACGCAGCCTGCTCCAGCCGCCCCGTTTGCGTTTTCAGCCGGCGAAATAAAGCTGGCCGGCGTGCACGAACAGCAGCACCGACAGCGCCGCCGAGCAGCCGAAGCAGACATGGCCGACATGGTCGAGAATGCGCGGATTGGGCCGTTGCAGCTTGCGATTGCGGGCGGCGCCCGACAGCACGAAGCTGGTCAACAAACCATAGGCAAAGGCTATCGCACCGAACATCGCAGATTCCCGCTCGAATTACGCCGCGGGCCCCCGCCCCGGTCTGTCGCGCCCAATCATAAGCGGGTTTGGTTATCAAGCGATGAGCGCGGCGGGTTCGATAAAGCGCGGTGGATGCGCGACGGACCGTCCGGATATAAAAACCAGGCCGGAAGGATGCTGTCCGATTCCGGCCTGGTTCTACCCCGTCCAAGTGTGAGCCTGATGCGGTCGCGGGCGTAAGACGTTTCTCGCGCGAAACCGTTCCCTGCGATGACGACAAAATGCTCCGATATGGCGCTTTGCCGCATCGACACGCGATCGCACCCGAAAAAAGCGCGGGATCAGGCCGCCTTGGGCAGGCGCGACGTGAAGGTCGCGTGCGTGATCGAGACGGTCATGCCCTCGGCGTCGCCGCGTCGTTCGACCTTCGCCCCGAGTTGTTTCGCCAGCGCATCGACGATGCTCGTGCCGAGGCCCGGTTCGCTCGCATTGGCCGGATCCTTCTTGCCGACGCCATTGTCGGACACGCTCAGCTTCCAGTCCTTGTCGTCGATCTCATAGCTCACGCGGATCGCGGCGTCCGGCTTGCCGCCGGGAAAGGCGTATTTGATCGCGTTGATCACCAGTTCGGTGACGATCAGGCCGAGGCTGACGGCGATCGACGATTCGATCATGCCCTGATCCGCCTGCTCGGTGATCGCGATCGGGTTGCCCTCGCCGACCATCGACGAGGCTAGGCCGGTGCAAAGCTTTTCGAGGTAATTATGCACCTCGATCTGATCGAGTCCGTCGACCGCGTTCAGATATTGCTGGACCGCGGCAACCGACATGACCCGCTGATGCGCGTCCTTCAGGTGGAAACGGGTTTCCTCCGACGACACGGCCCGCGCCTTCAGCAGCAGGATGCTGGCGATGATCTGCAGGCTGTTGGCGACGCGGTGCTGCATTTCCTGCAGCAGCACCTGTTTCTGGCGGAGCAGCTCCTCGGTCTGTTCGAGCACCGCCGCCAGATCGCGTTCCACCCCGCGGCGTTCGGTCACGTCGCGAAAGGCGAGCAGGATGGTGACGGCAGGGCTCTCCGCGTAGAGCACCTTGCGCGCGTTCAGCAGCATGACCCTGCGGCCGATGCCGGGAAAATCATGCTCGACCTCGAAATTGTCCATCGCGACGCGATCGGGGATGATAGTCTCGAGCAGATGGCGCAGCGCCGGAATGTTCCACTGGCCGTCGCCGAGCGCGAACAGCAGATGGCCCTGAGTGGCGTCGCGATCGACCTGGAAGATATCGTAGAAGGATCGACTCGCCGCCAGTACGCAGAAACGCTCGTCCATGACGAGGAAGGGTTCCGGGATGGTGTTGACGATCGCCTGGGCAAGGATGTTCGCGTCGTCGAGGCTGCGGATCGGATCGATCATGAGGACCCGCCGATCGTCCGCGCCATCTCCGCGAGGCGAGCACGGCGGTCTTGCGCGATCCTGGCGCGTGAGTCGGCGGCGGCATTGTGCGTCACCGTCTCGGCCGACAGGCGTTTTCGAAACCAGGCACCGTCCAAGGGACATCTCTCCGCGTGCGAGCAGGAGCTATTCAATCTCCCTGTCACGGTCGCCTGCGCGACGGACCGGTGATGACTCTCCCCTACCACGATATCGGAGCGCGCCCTAACCATCGCGATCGTCCCCCACATCATGGTCACTCGGCTATTCGATGCGGCGGCGAGGGCTCGGCGAGGAATTTCAGCGTGAACAGCGGCACCCGGTTCGCGTCGGACACGGTCATGGTCCATTGCTCGCAGTTCCAGAAACGCTCCGGCATCTCCTTCAGGACTTCGGCCGAATAGCGAATCGCCTCGACTCGCGCCGCGGCGAGATCGGGGAATACCGATCCGTGCCGATCGGGAAGGTCCTCCCCGTCGACGATATCGAAGAAATAACGGGGCATCGCGGCTCCAACCAACAGGCGGGAGCACAAGGGTCTCTCAGTCGCCAGCGCCTCTTATATTGGCAAGCGATGGTGCAATGTATGTCAAGAGCAACGAGCGCGCAATCGCGCGCGCCGCGGCCCGGAAATACTGCGCGAATTATTCCCGGGGCCCGGCGCACGTCGTCGCACGTTGGGCTATGATGGCGACATGTTCGCCGCCCTGGGAGGGATTTCATGTTCTGGACCGATTCGTGGCGCATCGGCGCTGCCCTGTGGCAAAGCGGTTTTGCGCTGGGCGAGACCGCGATCGCCTCGCACGCGGTGATCGGCCATCGCAGCCGCACCATCGACGCCGCGATGCGCGATCCGGCCCGCGCCGACGTCGCCGAGCTCAGCCGCATGATGCCCGAGAAGATGTCGGCGTTCGGCGAGGCGGGATCGGCGATGCTTGGCGACTGGTTCGGATTCCAGCGCGACCTGCTGGCGCAGGGCAGCGACCTGGCCGCGCTGATGACGGGCGCGGTGCCGGTGCGCGCACGGACCGAGCGGATCGGCCGGCGTGCCTCGCGCATGGCGTTGCGCGCCGCGACGGCGGGCGGGCGGGCGCTCGCCCCGATCCATGCGACCGCGACCGCCAACCAGCGGCGGCTGGGGCCCGAGCGGCCGCGCAAGCGCTAGGGGAGCGGCGGTAAGGCTTCATACATATCGGCGGCGCGACAAGGGGCGCGGACGATGAGACGATACAGATGATCCCCGATCTCGGCGCCAACGCGCCTTTATATCTGTTGCTGGCGGCCCTGCTGATCGCGGCGCTGATCGCGCGGCGGGTGCGGTTCGTCAGGGTGCTGACGACGCTGGCGATCTGGGGCGTGCTCGGCGCGGTCATCGTGACCTTGATCGGCGAACGCGGGCGGATCGACCCCTATCTCGGCACGGTGGCGCGCCTGTTGAAGCTCGACGGGCAGGAGGTGGTCGGCAAGGAGGTGCGGGTGCGCATGGCGCCCGACGGGCATTTCTGGGTCCGCGCGCGGATCGGCGGGGTCGAGCGGCGGATGCTGGTCGACAGCGGCGCGACGGTGACGGCGCTGTCGAGCGAGACGGCAGCAGCCGCCGGCGTCGAGATGGCCCACAGCGCCTTTCCGATCGTGCTGCGGACCGCCAATGGCGAGGTGAGCGCGCAGACCGGCACGATCGCCGAGCTGCGCTTCGGCACGATCACCGCGCGGCAGCTTGCCGTCGTCGTTTCGCCCGCGTTCGGCGACACCGACGTGCTGGGCATGAATTTCCTGTCGCGGCTGCAATCCTGGCGCGTCGAGGGATCGACGCTGATCCTCGTACCGCACCATCCGCAGCCGACGCGCGCGGACGAGACCTGACGGATCAGGCCTGGGCGACTTCGATCATGTGAGCGGGCATATGGCGGCAGGGCCCGAGATGGCCGCGCGGGCGGGTGCAGAGGCTTTGTCCGGTCCCTGACCCTGCGGCGCGCAGGCAGGTGGAACCCGGGGGCAGCTTGAAGGCTGCAGGCGTGGCCGCGACAGCATAGTTCATCTCTTCCCCTTTTCGCTTTCGCGGTGAGGATAACGAAGAAATCGCCGCCGGCGTTCCAGTCGCGCAGGTGAATCCTGTGGATAAAGCGTCCATTCCGGGCGCATCACGACACAGGCCGTTGAATCATCGGCACATTAATTTCGGCAGAAAACGCCCGGCGCCGCGCCGGACGATGCGATCGCCTAGAAGGGCGTTGCGCCGATATATTTGAGCAGCCCGAGCACCGCGATCAGCACCGCGATGGCGACGATGATGTTGGCGATATTGATGCTGCTCTTTGCGACGACGACTTTCTCGTCGCTGTTGATCTCGGCCATGGTGCGCCTCCACTGAATGATGTCCTGCACCGCTCAACGCGCCGTGGCCGCCGCTGTTCCTGTCGCGATACGCGCGGTCTCGGCCGGGATCACCGGCCGACGGACGATGGCGTGCCGATCAGGCCACGAGGAAGTCGGCATTGGTGACGGTCAGGTGCGCCTGGAGCGTCGCGAACTGGATCGCCGCACCCGCGCCCGATCCGTCGGCGTCGTAGGAGAGCGCGCCCGTCTCGCTGTCGTACAGGATATGCTGCGCGGCCGTGGTGGCCGCGCCCACCGCGAACGCATCCGTCGACAGAGCGCCCGCACCGAGCGCGGTGAAGATCGAACTCGCCAGCTCGATATGGTCGGTGCCGTGGGTGAAGTCGTTGATCGTGTCGATATTGTTGAAGGCGAAGCCGGTATCGAACACGAAGGTGTCGGCGCCGCCCGCACCGGTCAGCGTATCGTTGCCGCGCGCGCCGTCGAGGCGGTTGGCGTTCTCGTCGCCGATGAAGGTGTCGTAGAACACCGTGCCGACGAGGTTCTCGATCGAGCTGAACGTATCGCCTTCGGCGGCGTTGCCGAAGCCCTGGCCGAGCGTCAGGTTCACGAACACCGCGCCCT
>NZ_JAQGLC010000237.1 GCF_028293085.1 Sphingomonas bacterium | reverse complement strand
GCTTCAACAAGCTCAAACACCACCGTCGCTTCGCCACACGATACGAACGCCGCACCAGCCACTTCCTCGGCTTCGTACACCTCGCCGCCACCATGATCTGGCTACGCTAAATGTCGATCCGTCCTAGAGCATCGGGCGAAAAACTGGGTACCGGTTTTTCGCAAAAACGATGCGACAACAAATAACTGGAACAGGCCCAGAGCAGGCGGGGCGCGTCAGATTTTACGCAGCCTGCTCTGGGTCGCGCCGCGCCGAACCTGTACCGGAGCCAACAACCCCGTTCAGCAACTATGCCCGATCCGGTGCGTATTTCTCTTCATCGCCCATCAAGGGGCAAGAGAGGAGGTACCATGAAGATCACCAATCTGCTCGGCGCGGCCGGGCTGGCGATTGCGGCAATGGGCATCAGCACGAGCGCTGACGCGCAGAGCTGGGGCAACCATGGACGCGACGGCTATCGCGACAATCATCGCGGGCAGGACCGGTACGATCGCCGTGATCGCGGCCGGCATTATGGCTGGGATCGTGGCCATCGCTATGGCTGGAATCATCGTCGCGTCCGCTGCTGGACCGAGTGGCGCTATCATCACCGTGTCCGCATCTGCCGCTGATCCGGCGAATCGCGCGGGCGGCGACCATGGTCGCCGCCCCTTTTTGCGGCCTCGGTCCGGCCGCGTGCAACGATCAAAGCAATTGGTCGTTCTGCCCACGTAATATTCACGGGAGAGTTTCATGAGTCGCTTCACCAACATCGCCGTCATCCTGGCCACGAGCTGCCTCACGCTCGCCACCCCCGGCACTGCGCAGACCGCCCAGGACGACACCCGTTTCCGCCTGGCGCAGACGCGGCTGCAGAACGAGCTCAGAGCTTTCCAGCAGGAATTCGATCGCTACCAGCAGGCGTCGAGCCGCCGTGGCGGCGGTTATGGCGGCCCGGGCGGCGGCTATAATGACGGCCCCGGTGGTCCCGGCGGCTATTATAACGACGATCGCGTCGAGAGCGGTTACGAGCCGTCGCGCTATTACCGCGATGGGCCGAATTACCAGGAGCGTGTGCTCGGCCCGGACGATCGCGTCTATCGCGGCAATGACGGCCGTTATTATTGCAAGCGCAACGACGGCACGACCGGCCTGATCGTCGGCGCCATCGGCGGCGGCATCCTGGGCAACATCATCGATGGCGGCCATTCGCGCGGCGTCGGCACCATTCTCGGCGCGATCGTCGGCGGTGCCGCCGGTTCGTCGATCGACCGCAACAACCAGCAGGTGAGGTGCCGCTGATGGGCAGCGAAGGCGTTGCACGGAATCGTGCGGCGCCCCGCGCTCGAATCCACATGGTTAGCTGAATTACGAATATCTCACCGATCCGGTTCGCCTCCATGAGGCGCCGGATCGGCCGAGGATGCGGCCTCCGTCCTGCCGGCACCTCGCAATCGGCTTGGCCGACATGGCGCCGATCTTCCGTACATCATGCCCTCGAAATTCCTGGCACCCTGGCATGCCCGTGAGGCAAGGTCTGGACATGCCCGAGACGGCAAGGCCAAGGGAGTCCGTAAAGGAGATGCCCGGATGGTCCCGCGCCTGTTGATCGATAGCGCCGACATACCCGGCGGTGGCGCGCTTCGCCTGTACCAGCGCGGCGCCGAATTCTCGATCATGCTCGGCGGCAACGAGTTGATGAACAGCCGGCTGAGCGGATCGGAGGAAGCGCTCGCCACGCTGGCGATCGACCGGACCGTCGGGCGCGCCGCGCCGCATATCCTGATCGGCGGGCTCGGCATGGGCTTCACCCTCCGCGCCGCGCTGGCCGTGCTCGACGCCGGTGCGCAGGTGACCGTCGCCGAGCTGGTGCCGGCGGTGATCGCCTGGGCGCAGGGGCCGATGGCGGCGGTGTTCGGCGGGTGCCTGGAGGATGCGCGCGTCCGTCTGCTCGAACAGGATGTGGCCATGCTGATCGGCGATGCGCGGGGCATGTACGATGCGATCCTGCTCGACGTCGATAATGGCCCCGACGGGTTGACCCGTACCGCCAATAACCGACTCTATGGCGCGGCCGGGCTCGCGGCGGCGCGCGCGGCGCTCGCGCCCGGCGGCGTCCTGGCGATCTGGTCGGCGGCGCCGGACGCGAAATTCGCCCGGCGCCTGGACGAGGCCGGCCTCGCAGTCGAGGAGGTCGTCGTGAAGGCGCGCGGCGGACGCGGCGCGCGGCATGTGATCTGGCTGGCGACTAGGCGGTAGACCTTGGCGCCTAACGGCGCGTTGCGACTTCCGCGCTGTCCGCTTCCTCGCGTGGCGCGGGATCGGCGGGAGGCTTGGGCACAAGCTGCTCGAACCGCGCGACGAGCCGGGAGGCGAGCGGACTGCCCGCGCTATAGGCGACGAGCATGCGGTGAGTCGCGGGCGCGGTATCGGGATTGGCGAGCAGCGCCAGCCCGGCGGTCGGCAGCGCGATCAGCGTCAGCGCGACCAGGCTGATCGCCGGCCCGGCGATGCCGGCGCGACGGGGCGGGACGGTGCGGAAGACCGGCGCGGGCTGCGGTGCCTGGCGGTGCGGGGCGATGATCGGGCGGCCGCCGTGGGTGCGATCATAATCGGCGCGGGCATCGGGCTTGCCGAGCACCGCGAAGGCCTCGTTGATTGCCCGGGCCCGCTCGGCCGCATGGGGGCCGGCATTGGTATCGGGGTGGTGTTTGCGGAGCAGCGCCTTCCAGGCGGCGTGGACGACGACATCGTCCGCGTGGGGATTCAGGCCGAGGACGGCGTAGTAATCCGTGTCTCCGTACATGGGGGCGTTGTGCAACGAAGCTGATCGAAATCAAAGAGCCGATGTGGCAGGGATCGTGCCGGAATGAATTGGGTCGGATGGCGATCCGGAATCGTCGAATAGTTGAGCGCCTGTCATGGCGCCGAAGAAACGTTTCCAATCCGAAACATAATTGACTTGGTAAGCCTGCGGGGCTGACATAGATTAGGGGCGAGAGGAGAAGAGACCATGGCGACCGGAACGGTAAAATGGTTCAACGACGCGAAGGGTTTCGGCTTCCTGACGCCCGATGACGGCGGCGAGGATCTGTTCGTCCATTTCTCCGGCATCAACATGCCGGGCTTCAAGACGCTGGCGGAAGGCCAGCGCGTTTCCTTCGACGTGATCGAGGGCCCCAAGGGCAAGCAGGCCGCCAACATCCAGGCCGCGGAATAGCGGTCAGGCGGTGGTGGCGGCCACCGGTTGCGCGCGCGATCGGACCAGGAACCACAGCCCGGCAAGGATCATTGGCGCGCTGAGCGTCTGGCCCATGGTCAGGCCCCAGGGGAGATGCTCGAGGCCCGCATCGGGCTGCCGGACGAATTCGAGCAGGAACCGGGCGGTGCCGTACAGCAAAAGGCCGGTGCCCAGCAGCCGTCCGGGCCGGAGCCGGGCGTCGGTCCGCCAGAACAGGAAACCGAGCACCGCCATCGTCAGCAGCCCCTCGATCACCGCTTCGTAGAGCTGGCTCGGATGGCGCGGGATGCCGTCATGCGTGCCCGGGAAGATCACCGCCCAGGGGAGGTTGCTCGGCCGTCCCCAGAGTTCGCCGTTCACGAAATTGGCGATGCGGACGAGAAACAGCCCGAAGGGTGCCGCGCAGGCGACATAGTCGCAGATGCGGAGCATCGAGAGGCAGTGGCGGCGCGCGAACAGCCAGAGCGCCGCGAGGACGCCGATCAGCCCGCCATGGAGCGACATGCCGCCCTGCCAGAGCTTCAGTATCTCGATCGGCGTCGCCCAGATCTCCGGCTGGTAGAACAGGCAATAGCCGAGCCTGCCGCCCAGGATGACGCCGATCGCAACGTGGAACAGCAGGTCGTCGAGCTGGTCCCGCGCCATCGGCGCGCCCGGCTGCGCGATCAGCCGGCGCAGATACAGCCAGCCGAGCACGAACATCGCGACATAGCTGAGCGCGTACCAGCGCAGCTGGAACCAGCCGAAATCGATCGCCACCGGCGACAGATGCAGTTGATCGTAACGGATCGCCCAGGCGGTGTCGGCAAGCAGGATCATCGGCACATCCCCCGGGGTTCGGCAGAGCATAGCGGCGGCCATGGCCGGGCGGAAGCGAGCGATCCTGCGCGATGCTGCGTCGGGCCGGGCCGCCGAATCGCTGCCGGCGCTTTTTCCGATTGCGGGGTCGAGACGCCGCCTCACCGGCGAACCGCTCTTCGCTCGCGCTGCCCTGCGGCAAAAAAGCCGCACCGCGCCGAAAAAGGTTTGTCCCAGAACGAGGCGTGGGCCCGGCCCGTTGCCCGGCGATCCGCCGACTTGCCGGTGTCGCCGGCAGCATTGCCCGGCCCGATACCGCAGGCTGGCCGACCGGGCGGCGACAGGCGGCGGCGGCAGCCGCAACGATCGGCCGCCAATCCTCCGCTCGATCGGAGCGATCGTTACGGTTGTGCGTCGCGGATGGCGCTTTCGCGCGCTTTGCGATGATTGTGGCGCGTCAGCATCGCGCTGCAGCATGTGTCACGCAAGGCCATGCCGGGCTTCGGTCAAGGGGGTCTCGGCAGGAGGCCAAAATGGGGTCGGCACCTGCCGGTCACCGCAACGCCAGGCTCGCCGGGCCCGGCTGCGGGGCAGGTGCGCACCCGGTGAAAAGGGCCCCGGCTGTTGCGCTTGAGCAACAGAACGCAGAATTTGTTCGCTTGCGCGGAAACCAACCTTTGAGTAGGGAGTTTGCGCTGTCCGAGTGACAACGAAGAAAGGGGATTTTTATGCGGAAGCTTGCCGTTGCTATGGCGCTCGCCTCCACCGCTCTCGCCACACCCGCCCTCGCCCGCGACGATTCGTGGTATGTGGGCGTCGAAGGCGGTGCGCTGCTCGTCGAAGATATGCATTTTGATATCGGCGCGCTTCCGAATGCTGCGACCGTCAACCATAACTATGGTTACGATGTCGATGGCACTATCGGTTATGATTTCGGCGCGTTCCGCCTCGAAACCGAAGTCGCCTACAAGAGCGCGACCGTCGACTCCTACTACTCGTCGACCACGACGCCGGCCTCGAACTTCCAGGGTCGTCCGATCAACGTTCCCGCGGGCACCTATGATTATGCCGGCGGCCGCACCACGGCGCTCAGCTTCATGGTGAACGGTTTGCTCGACTTCGGTGACGATGACGGCATCCAGGGCTTCGTCGGCGGCGGTGTCGGTGTCGCCCGCGTCAAGGCGAGCGATTACGCGCTGAACACGCTCAGCAACTTCCTCGACGATTCGGACACGGTCTTCGCCTATCAGGGCATGGCCGGCCTGCGTGCGCCGCTGACCGACCATCTCGATGCGTCGATCAAGTATCGCTTCTTCACCGCAGAAAATCTGAAGATGATCGACGTCTCGGGCCGC
>NZ_JAQGLC010000236.1 GCF_028293085.1 Sphingomonas bacterium | reverse complement strand
GCTTCAACAAGCTCAAACACCACCGTCGCTTCGCCACACGATACGAACGCCGCACCAGCCACTTCCTCGGCTTCGTACACCTCGCCGCCACCATGATCTGGCTACGCTAAATGTCGATCCGTCCTAGCGTCCTGATCCTTGCGGGCGCAATTTTACGAATCGCCCCAGGCTTGATTCAAACGATGGTTTTGCGCGCCTAACAACGGCGCATGGCCATCAGCATCACCGTCTGCAACCTTGCGCTCGGCGAACTTCGCGCGCCCGCCATCGTCGATATCGACGAGGCGACGACCGAAGCCGCCGAGTGCAAGCGTTATTATCCGCATTGCCTGAAGCTGCTGCTCGAGCGCTTCGACTGGAGCTTCGCCGCGCGGATCGCGGCGCTCGGCGAAATGACCGTCAACCCGCGCGCGAGCGAATGGGCCCATGCCTATGCGCTACCCGCGGACATGGCGACGGCGGAGCGACTCGTCCCGCCCCCCGGCGGCTGGCCGAATGCGCCGGCGGGCCTCCCGCCCGTGCCGGCGCCACCCTTCATCGTCGAGGACGGCGTGCTGTACAGCCAGATGCCGAACGCCATCCTGGAATATAGCGCGCGCGACGTGCCGGCGGCGGCGATGCCCGGCCTGTTCATCGACGCGCTGGCCTATGCGCTTGCCGCGCGCCTCGCGGTGCCACTGCGCGACAGCCGTGAAACCAAAAGCCAGCTGCTCCAGCAGGCCGAGATCGCCGCGCAGCGCGCGATCGCCGACGATATCAACCGCCAGTCCAACCGCGACGCGCGGGCACCGGACGAGGTGGCCGCGGCGCGCGGTGCCGGCTGGCCGGTGGGAGCGGGCTGATGGCACTGCGCACCGGGCAACCGAATTTCTCGAAGGGCGAACTCGCCGAGGACCTGATCTCGCGCGTCGACGTCGCCGCCTATGCGGCCGGGCTGCGGCGCGCGCGCAACGTCGTGATCCTCAAATATGGCGGGGTGACGAAGCGTCCGGGCACGCGCCTGGTCACCGAGGTTCATGACGACGGCGCGCCGGTGCGGCTGGTGCCGTTCCAGTTCTCGATCAACCAGACCTACGCCCTTGAACTGGGCCAGGGCTATATGCGCGTCGCGGCGAACGGGGCCCAGGTGATCGAGCAGAAGCTCGACATCGTCAGCATCGCCAAGGGTGCGACCACGACGATCGAAGCCGCCTATCACGGCTATGCGCCCGGGGACGAGATCTACTTTTCCGGCATCGAGGGGATGACGGAACTCAACGGGCGGAAGTATCCGGTGGTCGCGGGCGGCGACGCCAGCCATTTCGTGATCGACGTGGATTCGACCGGCTTCGCCGACTTTGACGGCGATACCGGCGGTACGACCCGGCTGGCGCCGCCGCCATCCGTGCCGACCCCGCCACCGCCGCCACCGGAAGCCCCGCCGCCGCCCCCGCCGGATACGGGTGGCGGCGGCTATGGCGGCGCGCCTGGCGGTGGCTGGTGCGTCGCCGACGACACGCGCATCCTGATGGCCGACGGGACGGACAAGCAGGCCCGCTTGCTCAAGGTCGGCGACATGGTCCGGACGCTGCACGAAACCACGATGGCGTGGGGCAGCTATCCGATCACGGCGATACACTTCGCCTGGGAGCCGGTGTGGCGCGCCGTGATCGACGGCAACGAGATCCGCGCGACGGCGGAACATCGTTTCTGGATTGCCGGCGCCTGGGTGAAGATGAAGGACCTGTTCGGCGCGCCCGCCGGCTCGGCATGGGTCGCGAAGATCTCGGTCAAGGACGCGCAGACCTATTTTTCGGCGAACATCCTGTCGCACAATATCAAGCCCGAACCGAACCCGGACTCGCCGCCGGTATGAGCTGCGCCCGCATCTACCGCGTCGGCGCGCCGTTCAACGGCTCGGAGCTGTCCGAGGTCGATTATGAGCAGTCCGCCGACACCATGTATTTCGCGCACCTCAACCACGCGCCGACGAAACTCGTGCGTACCGATCATACCGCCTGGACCTTTTCGAGCGTCAATTTTGCGCCCACCATCGCGGCGCCAGGAAGCGTGGCCGCCACCCGGACGATCGGCAACTCGGTCACGTCGGGCGACACCTATTTCGAACAGCTGGCGCATTATGTCGTCACCGCGGTCGACGATCTGTCGGGGCAGGAAAGCCGCGCCTCCGCCCCGGACGACGCGACCAACGACCTGACGCTGAAGAAGAATTTCAACACCATCACATGGGGCGCCGTCACCGGGCCGCCGGCCGCCACGCGCTACCGGATCTACAAGGCCGACAACACGCAGGAGTTCGGCTATATCGGCACGACCACGAGCCTGAGCTTCACGGACGATAATATCGGCCCCGATTATTCGGACGGCCCGCCCGTCGGGGAAGACACCTTTGCCGGCGATGACGACCATCCCTCGACCGTCACCTTTTTCGAGCAACGGCTGCTATGGGCGCGCACCAACAATCATCCGAACGCGATCTATGGTTCGCGCTCGGGCAGTTTCGAGAACATGGATATCT
>NZ_JAQGLC010000199.1 GCF_028293085.1 Sphingomonas bacterium | reverse complement strand
CGACGTCGGTATAGATGTCGCAGCGGTCCGCCTTCATCGCGGCTGCGACGGCCACCGCCGATGTGTCCGATCCGCCGCGGCCGAGCGTGGTCACCCGGTTGTGCTCACTGACCCCCTGGAAGCCAGGGATGACCGCCACTTCGCCCTGGGCCAAGGCGGCGTCGAGCCCAGCCGTGTCGATCGCGGTGATGCGCGCCGATGCGTGCGCATCCGACGAGCGGATCGGCAGCTGCCAGCCGAGCCAGCTGCGCGCAGGCACGCCGATCGCCTGGAGCGCGATCGCGAGCAGGCCGCTGGTGATCTGCTCCCCGCTCGAGACGACCACGTCATATTCGTGCGGATCGTAGAGCGACGAGGCTTCGCGGCAGAAATTGACCAGCCGGTCGGTTTCGCCCGCCATCGCCGAGACGACGACCGCGACCTGGTTGCCGGCCTCCACTTCTTTCTTAACACGCGCGGCGACGCTGCGGATCCGCTCGATCCCGGCCATCGACGTGCCGCCGAACTTCATCACGATACGGGCCATTGGCGGTTCGGAAATCCTTGGGGTGAACGGGGCGCCCTGATAGGAAGGCGTCATGGCTATAGCAAGCATTGCAGACACCCCCGTAACGACGATCGATCCGGCCGAAGCCGCGCATTTCGGCGCGATGGCGGCGGACTGGTGGGATCCGAAGGGTTCGTCGGCGATGCTCCACCGGCTGAATCCGGTGCGGCTGGGCTATCTGCGCGAGCGGATCGATGCGCATTGGGGGCTGGACGAGACCGGCTTCATGCCACTGGCGGGGAAGAGCGCGCTGGATGTCGGGTGCGGCGCCGGCCTGCTGTGCGAGCCGCTCGCCCGGCTCGGCGCGGCGGTGACCGCGATCGATGCGGCGGCCGAGAATATCGCGGTGGCCTATGCGCATTCGCTGCAAGCGGGCCTGACGATCGATTATCGTGCCGGCGGGATCGAGGGGCTTGGATCGCAGCGCTTCGACCTGGTGACGAGCCTGGAGGTGATCGAGCATGTCACCGATCCGGCGGCATTCGTGGCGGGGCTGGCCGGGGCGCTGGCGGAGGGCGGGTTGCTGGTGGTGTCGACGCCCAACCGCACCGCGCTCTCGCGGCTGGCGATGATCACGATCGGCGAGGGGCTGGGGCGGATCCCCCGGGGCACGCACGACTGGGATAAGTTCCTGACGCCCGACGAGTTGATTCCGCTGATCGAGGGCGCCGGGCTGAAGGTGGTCGATACGCGTGGGCTGAGCTTCTCGGCGGCGAAGGGGTTCGTGATCTCGGACGATATGAAGCTGGATTATTTCGTGGCGGCGGTGCGGGCATAATCCCTCTGCTTGTCATCCCCGCGAAAGCGGGGACCCAGCTTCGGCGGCGGGTGATGGGTCCCCGCTTTCGCGGGGAAGATAAGAGAGGAAGGCGTGCGGGGCTACAATCCCAATTTCTTCTCCAGCCAGCGCGCCGCAGCGTCGGGCGAGGCCTTGTCGTCGTCGCGGTCGACCATATAGTTCGCCTCGCGCATTGCTTCGACCGGGATATGGCCGATCAGCGGCTGCACGGCGCGGATGAAGGCGGCGTCGCGCGCGCGTTTCGGGGCGAGCAGCAGGATCGCATCATAGCCGGGGATCGCCCCCTTCGGGTCGGTCAGCACCGCAAGCTTGTCCGCTGCGATCCGGCCATCCGAGGAGAAGGCGGGAATCACGTCCGCCGTGCCGCTGGTCAGCGCACGGAACATGAAGGTCGGCTGATAGGGATGCGCCTCCCTGAAGCGCAGGCCATAGGCGCGTTTCACCGCCGCCCATTCGGGGCGTTCGAGGAATTCGATATCGGTGGCGAGGCTAAGTTGCGGCGCGATCGGTGCGAGATCTGCAATGCTCCGGATATGCCGGCGCGCCGCATCGTCGCCGCGCATCGCAAAGGCGTAGCTGTTCTCGAAGCCGAGCGTACCCAGCAGACGGACCCCGTGCTCACGCATCGCCCAATCGGCGACGCCCCGCACGATCGCGGCGCGGGACGGCACGTCGGTGCGCTTCATCCCGTTGGTCCAGACCGTGCCGGAATAATCGACATAGATATCGGTATCGCCGCTCGCGACCGCCGAGAAGGCAACGACCGAACCAAGTCCCTCGCGATATTCGACGCGGTAGCCGGCCTCTTCCAGCCGATGCCCGATCACCCGCGCCAGGATGTACTGCTCGGAAAAGCCCTTGGCGCCGATCACGACGGTCTGCCCGCCCCGCGGCCATAGAGGCGCAAGCGCGGCGAGGACGCCCAGCGCCAGCACGGCGGCGGCAATCCATACCCGGACGAATTTGCGCACCGCGATGCCGTTTTCGATCACACCAAGCAGCGCATCGACCGTCAACGCCAGCGCCGCCGCGGTGAGGCAGCCGGCGAGCACCAGCGCCCAGTTCTGCGTCTGCAGCCCCGCGAAGATCATGTCGCCGAGGCTTGGCTGGCCGACGGTGGTGGAGAGCGTGGCGGCACCGATCGTCCAGACCGCCGCGGTGCGGATGCCGGCCATCAGTACCGGGGCGACGAGCGGCGCCTCGACCAGGCGGAGTTTCTGCCACGCGGTCATGCCGACGCCGTCGGCCGCCTCGATCACGGCGGGGTCGATTCCGGCGAGGCCGGTGACGCCGTTTCGCAGGATCGGCAGCAGCGCATAGAGCGTCAGCGCGAGCAATGACGGCAGGAAGCCGAGCGCGGGGATGCCCCCGCCGACCAGGGTCGAGAGCGACAGCAGCAGCGGATAGAAGAGCGCGAGCAGCGCCAGCGACGGGATGGTCTGGACGAGGCTGGCGAAACCGAGCGCGATCTTCGCCACGGCCGGGCGGCGCGCGGACCAGATCGCCAGCGGCAAGCTGATGACCAGGCCCAGCGCCAGCGCCGACGCCGCGAGCAGCAAATGTGCGGCGAGCAGATCGGGCACGCGACCGAGCGCTTCGAGGAAGGGGCTCATCCCTCCTGCTCCAGCGCGTGGAGGCGGCGCGCCTGCTCGCGCGGGACGGCGACGAGCGCATCGGCTTCCGCCCCGCCCTCGCCGGCCAGCAACGCTTTCGGCGTGGCGTCGGCGACGATCCGGCCGGCCGCCATCACCAGCACGCGATCGGCGAGCAGCAGCGCCTCGGCCATGTCGTGGGTGACCATGATGGTGGTGAGGCCGAGCCGGTCGTGCAGCGCGCGGATCGCGACGCCGAGCTGGTCGCGCGTCACCGGATCGAGCGCGCCGAACGGCTCGTCCATCAGCATCAGCCCCGGCGCGGTGGCGAGCGCGCGGGCGACCCCGACGCGCTGGCGCTGGCCGCCCGAGAGCGCATCGGGCATGCGCGCGGCGAAATCGAGCGGGAGGTCGACCAGGTCGAGCAGCTCGCCGACGCGGCCGCCTGTATTTTCTCCGGAGATCCTCAGGCCGATCGCGATATTCTCGGCCACCGACATGTGCTGGAACAGGCCGATATTCTGGAAGACATAGCCGATCCGCCGGCGCAGGACGTGCGGCTCGGACCGGGTGACGTCTTCGCCGCCGATCGCGATCGTGCCGGCGCTCGGTTCGATCAGCCGGTTGACCATCTTGAGCAGCGTCGACTTGCCCGATCCCGAGGCGCCGACCAGCGCGACAAAGCTGCCCCCGGCGATCTCCAGCGACACGGAATCGACCGCGACAGCGCCGCCTTGATAGCGTTTGGCGATGCCGCGGAAGGCGACCGACGGTCCGGGCGATTGTTCTGGCATCGACGTGATTTGTGCGGGAGGATGACGCGAACGTCAAACCGGGGCGGCCGAGGTGGAGGGGAAAGCAATAATGACGGAGACGATACAAAAGGCGATCTTCATCACCGGCGGCGGATCGGGGATCGGGCAGGCGACGGCGAAGCTGTTCGCCGCACGCGGCTGGCGGATCGGGCTGGCGGACGTGAACGCGAAGGGCCTGGCCGAAACCGCGGCGATGCTCCCGGCCGGCATGGCATCGACCTACACAATGGACGTGCGCGACCGCGATGCGTGGACGGCGAGCCTCGACGACTTCACCGCGGCGAACGGCGGGCGGCTCGACGTGCTGTTCAACAATGCGGGAATCGGCACCGGCGGCCCGCTCGCCGAAATGAGCTTCGAGGATATCGACCGGACGGTCGCGATCAACCTGACCGGCGTGCTGAACGGGGCGCGGATCGGCTATGCCTATCTGGCGAAGACCCCGGGATCGTGCCTGCTCAACACCGCCTCCGCCTCGGCAATCTACGGATCGGCCGGACTAGCGCCCTATTCGATGACCAAGTTCGGCGTGCGCGCGATGACCGAGGCGCTTGACGGCGAATGGTATGGCGCCGGGATCAAGGTGCGCGACCTGGTACCGAGCTTCATCGAGACGCCGTTGCTCAACACGCCCGCCGGCGGATCGAACCAGTTGGTCCGCGAGACGGTGACCGCTGCCGGGCTGGAGCTGACGCCGGTCGAGACGGTCGCCGAGGCCGCCTGGGCGGCGGTGCATGGCGACAAGGTGCACACTTATGTCGGGAAGACCGCGCATCGCATGGCGTTTGCGGCGCGGTGGATGCCGGGGAGCCTGCGCAAGATGATGCGGCGAGGGATCACGGCGCCGGAGTAAGGCGAAAGATCAGTCCCTCCCTTTCAAGGGAGAGGTAGGGGGTAGGGCAGCGTCGAGCGACGCTCGATGCCTCGGTCGGCGCTTTGATCCAGGCGCAGCGCTTGTGACTCCCCCACCGCCAACCCCTCCCCTGAAGGGGGGCTTCAAGATTAGTCCACCAGCAGGTCGATCGCCTCGGCCATCGCCACGTCGCGAGACGAAAGGCCGCTCGCCTCGTGGGTGGTGAGCAGGATAACCACCCGGTTCCACACGTTCGACCATTCGGGGTGGTGGTCCGCTTTCTCCGCGAGGAGCGCGACGCGGGTCATGAAGGCGAAGGCCTCGCTGAAATCGGCGAAGGTGAAGGTGCGCGTGATCGCATCGCGCGCTTCGTCATAATCCCATTCGTCGAGCTCATCGAGCGCATCCGCCCGTTCTTCTTCGTTCAGCTGCTCGATCGCCACGGTCTTCCTCCTGCAGGCACTTCGCCCTAAGGCATAGACCATGCCAGCGTCCGTTCAACCGCGCACCGCGCCCGATGCCGAAGCGATCCGTGCGATCGCCCTAAAGACGCTGCAGGGCCTGCCTGCAGAATTCCGCGCGCATCTCGGCGATGTCGTGCTGATCGTGGAGGAACTGGCCGACGACGAGACACTCGACGCGCTCGGCATCGAACACCCGCTCGACCTGACCGGGCTCTATCACGGGCGGCCGGTCGGCGAGAAATCCTCGATGGAATCGGGATCCTTGCCCGATCGCATCCATCTCTATCGCCGCGCGATCCTGGAGGAATGGATCGAGACGGGCGTTAGCCTGGACGAGCTCGTTGCGCATGTGATGATCCATGAGGTCGGACATCATTTCGGCCTGTCCGACGACGATATGCATGCGCTGGAGGATATGGTGGGCGAGGCGTGAGCGCCGCGCTCGCGTTTCGCGACGTGACCTGCGCGCGGGGCGGGCGCGTGCTGTTCGAGGGGCTCTCCTTCGCGATCCCGGCGGGCGGCGCTGCGCTGGTCACCGGTCCGAACGGGGTGGGCAAATCCAGCCTGATCCGCGTGGCGGCCGGGCTGTTGAAGCCGGCGGCCGGCGATGTCGAGGGACCGGCGATACGCGCGCTGATGGCGGAGGCGAGCGCGCTCGATTCGGAACGGCGGCTCGGTGCCGCGCTGCGTTTCTGGGCGGCGCTCGATCAGGATGCCGGCAATGCGGACGGGCGGGTTGCCGCCGCGCTGGAGGGGACCAATCTTTCGGCGCTTGCCGAGGTGCCGGTCCGCCTGCTCTCGACCGGCCAGCGCCGCCGCGCCGCGCTGGCGCGCGTGGTGGCGAGCGGGGCTCGGGTGTGGCTGCTCGATGAGCCCGCCAACGGGCTGGACGAGGCTAGCGTCCGCGTCCTCGAGAAGTTGATGGTGGAGCATCGTGCCGGCGGCGGGATAGCGCTGGTCGCGACGCACCTGCCGATCGACGTGCCCGGCGCGCTGCCGATCGTGCTGGACGACGCGGCATGAAGCCCTTTCTCGTCCTGATCGCGCGCGACCTAGGGCGCGCCTGGGTCGGCGGGAGCGTGACCTATACGCTCGCCTTCTTCCTGCTTGTCGCGATCCTGTTTCCTTTCGCGATCGGCCCCGATGCGGCGTTGCTGGCGCGGGTCGGCGGCGGGGTGATCTGGGCGGCGGCGTTGCTCGCGGCACTGATGCCGGTGGAGCGGCTGATCGGACCCGATGCCGAGAGCGGCGTGCTCGACCAGCTTGCGATGCGCGGACTGAGCATGGCGGGCGTCGCCGCGGCGAAGATCGCGGCACACTGGCTGGCGTTCGGGCCGCCACTGATGCTGGCGGCGGTGATCGCGGCGGGGTTGCTGGATCTGTCGGGGGCTACGCTGGTTCGCGTGGAGGTCGGGCTGCTGATCGGGACGCCGGGGCTGGCGGCGCTGGCGGTGGCTACATCGGCTTTGGTGTCGGGGTTGCGCGGCGCTGGCGCGGTGGCCGGGCTGGTGATGTTGCCACTGGCGGTGCCGCTGCTGATCTTCGGGGCGGGGTCGATCGACGGCGGGATGGGGGCGGTGAAGCTGCTGGCGGCGGTGAGCCTCGTGCTGCTGGCCGGGGCGCCGTTCTTGGCGGGCGCCGCGATGCGGGCCGGGATGGAGTGACCTTCTTCCTCCCCTCCCGTTTACGGGAGGGGATTGAGGGGTGGGCGCCCGGCTTCCATCAGTGGCGCATTTGGGGAAAGCGCGAGCCCACCCCTGCCCCTCCCGCAAGCGGGAGGGGAGAAACTATCGGCTCCAGCGCGCCCAGATCGCAGTCGGCAATAGCAGGCCCCGCGCTTCCTCGCGTACCGCGAGCTCGCCCGCCTCGATCTTGCCGCCGAGGTCGCCGAGCGCCTGGTTGAGCAGTTCGCCGATCGCCAGCGCCGACATGCGCACCGCATAGACCGTCAGGAACAGGAAGCGCGATTCGGCATCGAGCAGCTTGCGGCAATCGGCGATCAGGCCGGGCAGGCCTTCCTCCAGTTTCCACACCTCGCCCTCGGGTCCGCGGCCGAATTTGGGCGGATCGAGCAATATGCCGTCGTAACGCCGGCCGCGCCGCACTTCGCGCGCGATGAACTTGGTTGCATCGTCGGTCATCCAGCGGATCGGCTTGTCCGCCATGCCCGACAGGACCGCATTGGCCCGGGCTGCCTCGACCGATTTCTTGGAGGCATCGACATGGACCATCTTCGCGCCCTTGCTCGCCATCGCCAGCGTGCCGACGCCGGTATAGCCGAACAGGTTGAGGCATTCGGGCGCGTCCATCCCGGCAACCCGCTCGCGCATCCAGGTCCATACCGGCGCCATGTCCGGGAAGAAGCCGAGATGGCGGAAGGGGGTGGTGTTCGCGGTGAAGCTCACATCGTCCCATTTTAGCGGCCAGCCCTCGCGTGGGACGGGCTCGGCAAAGTCCCAGCGGCCGCCGCCTTCCTCGTCCGAGCCGGGCACGAACTCGGCCTGGGCGCGCCAGTCGTCGCGTGCGGGCGCCCAGAGCGCCTGGCCTTCGGGACGGATGAAGCGGAAACGGCCATAGCGTTCGAGCTTGCGGCCATTGCCGGAGTCGATCAGCCCGTAATCCGCCCAGGGCTCGCCGATGAGTGTCTGGAGCTCCATGCCCCTTCCTCAGACCGCGACGGCGCGTTCGGCGATATAGCCCGTCACCGCCTCGAACGTGCCGGGCAATGTCGCATAGCGCTCCTCGCGGTCGAACAAATCGCCGATCCGCGCGGGCAGCGCCGGCCGCACGCCGGTCGCGCGCTCGACCGGTTCGCGGAACTTGGATGGATGGGCCGTGGCCAGCGTCACTACCGGCACATCCGCGGGAAGATCGGCGCGGCGTGCGGCGGCGAGGCCGATCGCAGAGTGTGGATCGATCACCTGGCCCGAGCCCTCGCAGGCCCAGCGCATCGCCAGCGCCATGTCGTCGAGATCGATGCGGTCGCTGGCGAACAAAGTGGCGGCGCCGTCGCGCTGCGCATTGGTGAGGCGCATCGCCTTGGTCGCCTCAAAGCCGCGCATCTGCTCGCGCGTCGCGGCTCCGTCACGACCGCCGAGATCGAACAGCAGCCGCTCGAAATTGCTCGAGACCTGGATATCCATCGAGGGGCTGGGCGTCGGCACCACCACGCCTTGCGAATAATCGCCCTGGCTCAGCGCGCGGTGGAGGATGTCGTTGACGTTGGTGGCGACGACCAGCTTCGCGACCGGCAGGCCCATCTTCGCCGCGACATAGCCGGCGAACACATCGCCGAAATTGCCCGTGGGCACCGAGAAGGCGACCGGGCACTCGGGTGCACCGAGCCGGACGGCGGCATAGAAATAATAGACCACCTGAGCCATCAGCCGCGCCCAGTTGATCGAGTTGACCGCCGAGAGTGCGAACTTGCCCGAGAAACCGGGGTCGTTGAACATCGCCTTCACCAGCGCCTGGGCGTCGTCGAAGCTGCCGTCGATCGCGATATTGTGGATGTTGGGCGCGAGCACCGTGGTCATCTGGCGGCGCTGTACGTCGGACACGCGACCGTTCGGATGAAGCATGAAGACGTCGACGCCAGCGCGACCGGCCAGCGCATCGATCGCGGCGGAGCCGGTATCGCCCGAGGTCGCGCCGACCACGGTGAGGTGCTTGTCGGAGCCGGCGAGGAAGCGTTCGAACAACAGGCCAAGCAGCTGGAGCGCGACATCCTTGAAGGCGAGGGTCGGGCCGTGAAACAACTCAAGCAGCCAGTGGCGCTCATCGAGCTGGACGAGCGGCGTCACCGCCGAATGCGCGAAGCGGCCATAAGCCTGGGCGCAGAGACCGCGCAGCTCCTCGCGGGTCAGCGTCCCCTCGACGAAGGGCGCCATCACCGCGACGGCGGTGTCGACATAGGAAAGGCCGCGCAGGCCTGCGATCTCGCCGGCGCTCAGGCTGGGCCAGGTCTCGGGCACGTAGAGGCCGCCGTCGCTGGCGAGGCCGGCGAGCGTGACCTGTTCGAAATCGAGGACCGGCGCGGCCCCGCGGGTGCTGATATAGCGCATGGGGTGGCGACTAGCGGCGGCGCGCCAAAGTCACAAGCTTCCGGCTTTCATCCGCTTGCGCACCGCGATCGCGTAGATCACCGCGGCAACGAGGGCGAACAGGAACCACTGTACCGCATAAGCGAGATGGTTGTTGGGCACCGCCGACAGATCGGCCTCCGGATTGGCGCCGAGCCCGGGCGCGGGCTTGTCGGCGACCAGCATCAGCGTCTTCGGCGTCCGGGAGAAGATTGTGGCGATCATCGGCTGATGATCGGGCGCATGGGTTATGTAACCGCTGACCTCGCCGCCGCGCCAAATTGGCTTCGCGTCCGGCGTCTTCGCGACGCCGATCTGGACCGCGAAGCCGGGCCCTTCCGCGCCGGTGCGGCACTGCGCGATCTGGCGCCAGCCGTGCGCACCCGCTGCGTTGCGTCCGCCCTCGGCCTTGAAACTGACCGGCTCGAGGCAGAAGGCGCTGGCGTGCCGGAACAGCAGAGCCTCGCCGACGGGGATGCGCGGGAAGGCGATCGGCGGCAGCGTGCGATTCGCGGAGAGTTGCGCGAGCAACGCCTCTTTCTCGCCTTTGCGCTGGAGCTGCCAGATGCCGAGCGCGATCATCGCCGCGATGGCGAGGCCGACCAGGATCGTCGGGATGACGGGAAGCCGCTTCATTTGTCCGCGATCCGCCCTTCGCGCGCCGAATTGCGATATTCGAGCGCGAGCAGCGCGCCCTTGGCGATTCGGAGCGATCCGATCACGCCGATCACCGCCAGCGGAATGAGGATCAGCGCCAGCAGCCAGAGCGGCGGTTCAATCGTCAGCTGCAATGTGACAGCGACCCCGACAAGCATGCCGCCGACGATCAGCGTCAGGAAAGCAGCGGGCCCGTCCCCCACGTTGAACATGGTCAGGTCGAACCCGCACGCGGCACAGCGATCGGCAAATTTTGTCATGCCCGCGAACAGCGTCTTCGCGCCGCAGCGCGGGCACAGACCCTTCAGCGCCACCTGAGCGGGCGTCGGCTCGACGGCCCGCTCAAGCGAACTCACCCGCCGTGGACCGGCGCGCCCCAGCCGCCCCAGACATAGATGGAGACGAACAGGAACAGCCACACCACGTCGACGAAGTGCCAGT